>JAZFYE010000215.1:0-5111 GCA_036475395.1 Phycisphaerales bacterium | reverse complement strand
CGGCGACCTCAACGGCGACGGCGTCGTTGGCGCGGCTGATCTGCTGATCCTGCTCGTATCGTGGGGGCCGTGCGCTGATTGCGATGATTGCATCGCCGATATCGATGGCGATTGCTCCGTGGGCGCTAGCGACCTGTTGATCCTCCTGGTCAATTGGGGCTGATATCTCACAAATGCCGCTTGGATACAGCGCGCCTGTGGTACATTGTCTCCGACCGGTCCCACGGGGCTGCAGCATAGGGATTTGACCCCGTTTGAGCGGGCGGCGCTTATCACGGCATGGCGATGGCAATTGAGGCGCTGATGATGCCGAATACACCGGCACCCGTGCGGTGGGAGCAGACCAAGTAACTGGCTGAGAGCCGAAACGCCTCCGAGCGGTTCGTCACTTTCACAACTTTTTGCCCTCCCAACTGCAGGTTTGCCATCTCAGGTTGATATCAGAGTTTGATTGACCAAGCAGATGGCCGTACTCTGACAGGTGAGGCGCAGAACACGAGAATCGCCCTGACGTCCGTGCGCTGACGCCAGACAGAATCGGAGGAGCCCCCTCATGCAGAGCAACGCTTACGTTTACCTTGGTGTCGCTGTGATTTGGGCCGCGGTTGGCTGCCATGCTCATGCGTTCAGCGACGATGAACGCCTCGCACCAGTCGATGAGAAAGCGTCGTTTTTTGCCAGTCAGATTGTTGTTAAGTTCGCCGAGCAACCCGAAGCTATTGCGCTAGGAAATGTTGAGACAGTGCTCGGCCCGAATGTGCAATGGCAAGCGCCGCGTCACGCACCGCACGCCAAGGGTATGCCCGACCAGCCGCACCCGTTGAGCTACTGGCGCTTGGCGATCGTCGAGCCGCAGGCCGACGTCGTCGCGCTCAGCGCGCAGGTCTCAGCGCTGCCGGGCATTGTGTTCGCAGGCCCGAATAGTCGGCCGGAACCGACACACGTTCCCAACGATCCAATGTACCCCCAGCAGTGGTCGCATCAAAAGATCAGCTCCGAAGGTGCTTGGGATGTGTCAACCGGAAATAGTGACATCATCGTCGGAATCATTGACACCGGCTGCCTGATCAGCCACGAGGACCTGCAAGCTCTGATCTGGGTCAATGACGATCCGCCCAACGGCATCGACGACGATGGCAACGGCTTCGTTGACGACACCTATGGTTGGAACTTTGCGAACAACAATAACAATATAGATGATGTGAACGGACACGGCACACCAGTCTCGGGCATTTCCTCGGCTGTAATCGACAATGGGGTTGGCGTTGCCGGGATCGCCAACTTGACCATCATGACGTCCAAGTGGTGGCACTTCACGGGCTCAGACTTCTCCGTATCCGAAAGTATTTTCTATGCTGTCGATAACGGCGCTCATGTTCTCAATCTCAGTCTGGGTTGCCCATGCCAGTTGCCCATGACAGAAGATGCTGTGAACTTCGCGTACAACAACGGCGTTGTCGTTGTGGCGGCTGCAGGCAACTTCGGCAGTTCCGGGCCTTTTTATCCCGCTTGGTATCCCAACGTCATGGCAGTGGCGGCGATCACCATCAATGACACGCTGGCGGGCTTCAGCAATTGGGGACCGGAACTTGACGTCGGTGCACCGAGTCCCGGTATTCTCGCTCCAAGCAACAAAGGCGTTTCGTCCTACACCCCGGATTTTGGCGGGACATCAGCGGCAAGTCCACATGTGGCGGGGCTCGCGGGGCTGGTTCTTTCGGTTAATCCAACGCTCACGCCTGATGAAGTGCGCACGTTCATCAATGAAAACGCTGATGACCTGGGCGAACCGGGCTTTGACGAATTCTTCGGAAACGGGCGCATTAACTCCGACGCGACAATCGCGGCGGTGAACCGGCGATGCCCGGCCGATCTGGATGGCGACGGATCAGTGGGCGCATCCGATCTCCTGGCGCTGCTCGTTGCCTGGGGCACGGATCCCGAAGGGCCGCCCGATTTTGACGGAGATGGCGTCGTCGGCGCATCCGACCTCCTCACCCTCCTCGTCAACTGGGGGCCGTGTCCGTAGGAAGAAGGCATCAAGGGTTCGAGGCATCATGGCATCAGGGCACTCGGCACCCACTTCCTACCCCCAAACCAGCAATTTACCCTTGGAGTTTGTCCGGCAGTCGTTACACTGGTATGCCAATGGCTGGGCGATCGACTGCTGATCAAGCCAGATGGGGGATACTTGGTTCGAGGATAGGAGAGAACGTGAGACATCTAATCATCCCACTTCTTGTAGCCGTAGCATCAGTCCTGAGCTCCGCCCCGGCGCAGGCCGACCTCGACGATCCACTCTTCAAGCTCCTGCCCAACGACGGTACGGCGGGCGACCAGTTTGGAGTCTCCGTCGCTATCAGCGGCACCTTGGCCATCGTTGGAGCTCGCGCCGGGGACAACGAGTACGGCGAAGTGCCGGGATCGGCGTACCTCTTCGACACTTCCTCGGCCGTCCAGATTTTCAAATTGCTACCGAGCAACGGCGCGCTGAACGACCTGTTCGGCATCTCCGTCGGTATCAGCGGTACTAGAGCCATCGTCGGCGCAGCTTTTGTCGATGCCAGCTCCGGGGCCGCCTACCTCTTTGACACCAGTACGGGCGGGCAAATCTTTGGGCCCCTGACTAATGACGGCGCATTGGATGATAAATTCGGCCGGGCGGTCGCGATCAGCGGAACCAGGGCGATCGTCGGGGCTTGGGGGGATTCCGACAACGGCAGCCAGGCTGGAGCCGCCTACATTTTTGATACCACGACTGGTGCGCAACTCTTCAAGTTATTCGCCAACGACGGTGAGCCATTCGACAATTTGGGTATCTCCGTAGCGATAAGCGGTGCGACCGCTATCGTTGGAGCCAACCGGGACGATGACAACGGCTCTGCCTCGGGTTCTGCCTACCTCTTTGACATCACCACCGGTAAGCAACTCTTCAAGCTCCTCGCCAACGACGGCGCAGCGGACGACCGGTTCGGAGTCTCCGTGGCGATCGACGGCACCAGGGCCATCGTCGGTGCCCGCCTTGACGACGACAACGGCACCGACTCCGGTTCAGCATACGTCTTTGACGTCACCACCGGCCAGCAGATCGTCAAGCTCGTGCCCAGCGACAACGCAGCAGGCGACCAGTTCGGCCGCTCGGTCGGGATTAGTGGTGTCACGGCGATCGTCGGGGCCCTCCGGGACGACGACAACGGCGGCAACTCCGGTTCCGCCTATCTGTTGGACGCGACAACGGGTGCGGAAATCGCCAAGCTCCTTCCCAGCGATGGCACGGTGGGCGACGTGTTTGGAGTTTCTGTCGCGATCGCTGGCATCACCGCCATCGTTGGATCCACGGGGGACGACGACAACGGCGACATCTCCGGCTCCGCGTATCTCAACGCAGTCGACACTGACCGCGACGGCCTGCTCGACTCCTGGGAGACTAACGGCATCCCCTACTTCGACGGGGACGGCGCCGAACAGCACTACATGCTTCCCGGTGCCGACCCCAACCACAAGGACTTCTTCGTCGAGGTCGATTCAATGGTCGGGCTGGGCTTCAACGCCACTGCCCAGACCAACGTCGTTCAGGCCTTCGCCAACGCGCCCAACGACTTAGTCGACAATCCCGATAACCTCGATGGCATCACCCTGCACCTGCTTGTCGATGAGACGAATCTTCCCGTCGTTCCGTTCCCCAACGGCTTCGCCGACTTTGACGTCCTCAAGGCAGTCCACTTTGGCACGCTGGCCGAACAAGGCAACGCAGAACTACTCGAAGCGAAGGCCAAGGGCTACCGCTATTGCATCTTCGGCCACTCCTACGGAACGACCTCCTCATCTGGTCTGGCCGAACGCCCCGGCAATGACTTCATGGTGACCCTGGGGTTGTGGTCCACCCCCGGCGGCACGATCAACCAACAGGCTGGAACCTTCATGCACGAATTCGGCCACACGCTGAACCGTCGTCACGGAGGCGACGATGGCACTCATCACAAGCCCAACTACTACAGCCTCATGAACTACACATGGCAGGTTCCCATGAGCGGCTACAACGCGCACTGGCGGTTGGACTACTCACACCTGGCACTGCCGACACTAGACGAGGCGCACCTGGACGAGAACGACGGCCTCGGTGCCCCGGTGGGAATGTTCACAGGCGTGATGGTACCCTTTGGTGGCGGCGACCCGCCGTTCATCACCTACGCCAGCCTGCAGGGCGGAGACGCGGTGGACTGGAACGCCAACGGCGACGACACCGACTCCGATACCCCCGTCGATGTCAACTACATGTTCCCAAGCTACCAGAGCCCATCGCCGGGCGAGATGCTCTCGGGCCATGCCGATTGGCCGAATCTGCGTTACGCGATGTTCGGCCCGAGTTTTGCCGACGGTGTCCACGACAACACAACCGAGGACACCGAGATGACGGTGGAGATCTTCAATGAGCTGGATTCCATCCCGCCGCCGCCGGTCATGTGTGTTGCCGATCTCGATGGCAACGGCAGTGTCGGCGCATCGGACCTGCTCTTGTTGCTCGTAAGTTGGGGCCCGTGCAAAGGCTGCCCCGCTGACTTCGACGGCAACGGCACCGTCGGCGCATCCGACCTCCTCGCCCTCCTCGTCAACTGGGGACCGTGTCCGTAGGAATGAGGCAGCCCTGTCCACGGTCAGGTCGTCGTTACGCAACGAAACTCGATCATTCTCCAACTCGGCTGTTTCACCCACCGGCTCCCCTTGGTATCTTGGTGGGTGGTTATCCTCCTAAAGAGCGGCGTGTAGCCGCTTTGAATGAGGCACCTCTCTGGACCCCCTGGAGAGGTGCTTTTCTCTGTCCACCTTCCCGAGTGTTGCCTATTGACGCTGGTTCACACGAGCGGATAATCGAGTCTGCTGGGCGTGGGCGTCCGGGCTGATATCTCACAAATGCCGCTTGGATGCACTCGGCCTGTGGTACACTGTTCCCGTTCGGTCGCATGGGGGCCCCGATGGAATCGGGGTCTCTGGGAGCGGCCATCCCGATGGAATCGGGACGGCGGGCGGCGATGCTTTCCCCCCGGCGTGCCCATTGTGTTGACACAAGAATTCTTGCCGTTCGTGTGAGACTCGAATGTCCCGTGTGTATC
>JAZFYE010000214.1:0-2543 GCA_036475395.1 Phycisphaerales bacterium | reverse complement strand
TGCGGTGGTTCGCCCTCGCAAGTGGACTCCTGCTCTTGTCGTTCGCCCTGACGATGACGATCGCCCTAGGGGTCAAGGCACCCTTGGATTTCTCCGTCTTTGCTGCCGCCGCCGGAGCCTTCCTTCTCGCAGCAATTACTACTGACGGTAGACCGAATGGGCGCGTGTGACGCGGGAGAGTCGGGAGCGGTCTAACCTGCCGTTGCAGCGGACCAGGTACGCCGGTCGCTGAACGGCCATCCGTTAGGCGGCACTGGGACGCTGGAAACGACCCCGAAGAAGCGAGCAGAGGAGATGCGTGAAAAGAGGACCTCAATGGAAGGTCGAAATCCACATCAACGTCCCAGTCGCAAAGGTATGGGATGCGATTGAGGACCTTACCCGTATTCCCCAATATCATCCCGACGTCAGGAGCGTGGAGTACCTGTCGGGCCAGACGAAGCGGGCACCGGGGGTAACCTACAAATGCGTTGTTCCCGAAGGGCGAAAGGGGTGGTGTGTTGAGCGGGTCGTTGAGAACATCCCGAACCGAAAAACGTCTGTCATGCGGCGGATCAGCCCCCGGCCGATGATCCCAGCGATAAAAAGACTCCCGACCCCTTTTTCAGAACCCTTGACGTTGGACCCTTACGCGGGTAAAAAAGAGCGGGGCAGGCACGGGTTCCAGGTCACCCACTCATCGTTGATGTAAAGACCGGAGGCCTCGATGAACGTATTTCTGGCTGGTGCCACCGGCGCGATTGGCCGGTCCCTCGTGCCGATGCTCGTCAAAGAGGGGCACAAAGTCGTGGCAATGACGCGCGCCCCCAAAAAGGTTCGCGGTCTCGAGGCCATGGGTGCGGCACCCGTGCTAGGCGACGTGTTCGACGTTGCGCTGCTCAACGACATTGCCAAGCGCGCAGCGCCTGAAGTCATCATCCACCAGCTCACGAGCTTTGGCGCGACTGCACGAGACCCCTTTGCGGAGACCAATCGGCTGCGCATCGAAGGTACCCGCAAACTCGTGGCGGCGGCGCAGGCCGCCGGCGCCCAGCGTTTCATTGCCCAAAGCATCTCGTTTCTATGTACACCAGGAGGCAACGGCCTGACGGATGAGAGCACGCCGCTCTATCTCGACGCACCGGAGCCGGTTAAGTCTGTTGTCGCGGCAGTGGCCGAGCTGGAGCGTCAGACTCTCTCGGCGGACGAGATTGTAGGAATCGTGCTCCGCTACGGCCACTTCTATGGACCGGGCACGTACTATGCGCCCGGCGGCTATGTTGCCGAGAGTGTCCGCAACGGCCAAATGCCCATTATTGGTAGCGGCGCTGGAACCTACTCCTTCATTCACATCGATGACGCCGCTGCGGCAACTGTCCATGCGCTTACACATGGGGCACCGGGTATCTACAACATTGTCGACGACGCACCCGCACCGGTCAGCGAATGGTTACCCATGTATACGGAGCTCCTATCCGCGCCCACACCCGAGCGAATATCGGAAACGGCGGCTCTCGAAGCGGTCGGCCCTTTGCCGGTCTATCTGATGACCGAACAGCGCGGCGCGTCGAACGCCAAGGCGAAACGCGAACTCGGATGGCAGCTTGCCCACGGATCGTGGCGTGACGGCTTCAAAGCGCTGCTTACCAACTAGGGCCTGACACCGGCCTCCCGCTTCTCGGACTCCGGATCGCGATCAGCTTCCGTTCGTTGCATCAAGTGAAAACCGCCAACGCGGCGTCCTGACACGCCGATGGAGAAACAGACGATGACCAAGATCTTCTCGAACATCCGTCGAGCCCAGCTCGTCTCCGCGGCCCTGGCCGCCGTCCTCGCGACACTCTTCCCGTTCGCCAGCGCACCGTCGGCGGCAGCAGGCGACGATCCGGGCGTCCAGGTGAGGTCGGTATTCGCGGAGAAGCTGCCGAACGTCCCGGGCAACAGCCTCACGGCCGTGGTCGTGACGTACGCCCCGGGCGGCAAGTCGCCCAAGCATCGTCACGCCGGCAGCGTCTTCGCTTACGTGCTGTCGGGCGTGATCCGTTCGGAAAACTCGGCGACCGGCCCGGCCAAGGTCTACAAGACCGGCGAGAGCTTCTTCGAGCCGCCCGGTAGCGAGCACCTGGTCAGCGAGAACGCGAGCACGACCGAGCCTGCAAGCCTGCTCGCTGTCTTCGTCGCCAATCACGGTGCACAGCTCACCATTTATGGTGAGTGAACCTCACGGGGAGAGCCGCCCGCAGGGACGGCCACCCGCCTCCTATCGAGGAAAAGGTTTACGGCCACACGATCAGTGCCACGACGCGACAGGTCCTGAACCCAAGGTCGAACTCCGCATGGAACCCCGCACAAATCGAGCGCACCGAGCGACTGGTCTTTTCTTTTTGACCCTTCCATTTCCGCTTGCGAGAGACCGCAGAATCAGATAAGAGTATCCCCACCCTTCTTGTGACCCGCAATTAGGCCCCAGCCTAAAGAGACCGTCATGTTATCGAAAGTCCTTAGGAACACCATAGGCACTGCCGCGTGCCTCTCCGCTTTGAAAATGGGGAGTTGCGGCCCGC
>JAZFYE010000213.1:0-12374 GCA_036475395.1 Phycisphaerales bacterium | reverse complement strand
CGAGACGATCTGAACAAACGATCGCCGCGCGTGATGGGTGTGCTGCGACCGCTTCGCGTGGTGATCGAGAACTATCCGGAGGATCAGGTCGAAGAGCTGGATGCCGTCAACAATCCCGAAGATGCGTCGATGGGGACGCGCAAGGTGCCGTTCTCGCGCGTGCTGTATATCGAACGCGACGATTTCCGTGAGGATCCGTCGAGGAAGTTCTTCCGCCTCGCCCCCGGAAAGGAAGTCCGCCTGCGTTATGCGTACTTCATCACGTGCACGGACGTTGTGAAGGACGAGAGCACCGGCGAAGTTACGGAGCTTCGCTGCACGTACGATCCGGCAACGCGCGGCGGCAATTCAGCCGACGGCCGCAAAGTCAAGGGAACACTGCACTGGGTGTCCGCAGCGCACGCAATATCGGCTGAAGTTCGCCTGTATGATCGCCTGTTCACGGTGCCGGACCCCATCGGTGAGAAAAGCGGCAAAGATTACCGCGAGTTCTTGAATACGGACTCGCTCGAGGTGTTGTCCGATTGCAAGGTGGAGCCGGGTCTTGGGAACGCGCAGCCGGAGGATCGGTTTCAGTTTGAGCGGCTCGGGTATTTTTGCATCGATCGCGAATCATCGGCTGAGCAACTCGTCATCAATCGCACGGTGACGTTGCGCGACTCGTGGGCGAAGATCGAGCAGGCCGCGTCAACGAAATGAGCCCGTACATGGAGCGATTAGAAGATCACGGGAGACAGATGCAGGGCCAATCGCCGAACAGCGTCGTCGCTTTGATGAGCAACCTCATCGACTACGCAGGATTATTTCCCCCGGCCAAGCTTGATATGCCAACGACCGTGCGAAACTACGCCGACTATCTGTCGAATCCGGAGGCGTGGATGCTGGGGCGGCTGCTTGTCCCGGCCGGCCGGCTTGACGAGTTCGATTCCTGCGCTGCATCGTTGCTCCCTCACGACGACGAGGCTGAGCTGTGGCGGATCAGTTGTCTGACCGCACCGGCTGGGGAGCGGCCGCTCGATGATGACCTGCAACGGATTGCCTTGTTCAATGATCAGCACGCCGCGCCCGATGCAGGTTTGGCAATGATCGACGTGATCGAGCTGCGCGCTGATTCAGCCCAGAAGATCGATGATGCGCTCGACATGATCCCGGATGAGCTGTTTGCATTCTTCGAGTTGCCGATCGAGGATGATCCGCGGGGGCTGATCGCCGCCTTGGCCGGTGGTGACGCCGGGGCGAAGGTGAGGACGGGCGGGGTGACGGCTCACGCCACGCCGGCGCCCGCGCCGCTCGCGCGGTTCATCGGCGCTTGTGCATCGTCCAACGTCCCGTTCAAGGCGACGGCAGGCCTGCATCATCCGATTCGTCATCACGATGATTCCGTCGGCGCGAGGATGTTCGGCTTTCTGAACGTCTTTGTCGGCGCTTGCCTTGCTCATGAAGTGCAACTCGACCAGGAATTACTTGTCGATTTATTGGACGACGATTCGATTTCGCCGTTTCGATTCGATGCTGAGGGATTAGCATGGCGCGAGCATCGGCTCAGTCATGCCCAGATCACCAACGCGCGGGATCACTTCGCCGTCTCGTTTGGTTCGTGCTCGTTCGACGAGCCGCAAGACGGCCTACGAGAACTGAAGCTCCTGTAAGTCCCTACCTACCATGCCGACTCTTGATCAGACACACGATCCTTCACTACGTAGTTGGGTTGAATCCGCCAACAAACCGAACTGCGATTTTCCGATTCAGAACTTGCCGTTTGGTGTTTTTCGACGCAAAGGCGCGAAGGAACGACCACACCTCGGCGTAGCGATCGGTGACTGCGTGCTCGATGTGGCTGGATGCGTCGAAGCCGGTTTGCTCGATGGGATCGACCCGGAATCGGCTTGCGTCCTCAGTGCATCGTCGCTCAATCAATTCATGGCCAAGGGCAGGCGTACGTGGTCGTCCGTTCGGCACGCGATGAACGCTCTATTGCAGGCGGACAACAGTCGACTGCGTGATGACGACCGTCGCTGCAAGCAGCTTCTTGTGTCGATGCATGAGGTCGAATGTCTTTTGCCCGCGCAGATCGGCGACTACACCGATTTCTACGCTTCGATTCATCATGCCACGAACGTCGGCTCGATGTTTCGCCCCGACAATCCGCTCCTGCCCAACTACAAGAACCTCCCGGTCGGGTATCACGGGCGCGCCAGTTCGATCGTCCCAAGCGGCGCGCCGATTCGCCGGCCGATGGGGCAAACCAAAGCGGACGACGCCGATCTTCCCACGTTCGGCCCGTCTCGATTGCTCGATTACGAGCTGGAGATGGGCTTCTTTGTCGGGCCGGGCAACGTGCTCGGACAGCGCATCCCAATGAACGAGGCACGCGACCAAATCTTCGGCATGTGTATCCTCAACGACTGGTCCGCGCGCGACATCCAGAAGTGGGAGTATCAACCACTGGGGCCGTTCAACGCAAAGAACTTCGCGACGACGATCAGCCCATGGGTGGTGACGTTGGACGCGCTGGAGCCGTTTCGAGTCGCGAGCAGTCCACGAGGTGAGGATGATCCGCAGGTGTTGGCGTATCTTCAGCCGATCGATGAAATGGCCTACGACATCATGGTCGAGGCGTATGTCTGCTCAGCGCAAATGCGCGAATCCGACACCGATCCGATGCTGATCAGTCGCGGTACGTTTGCGGATATGTATTGGACGATCGCGCAAATGCTGGTCCATCACAGCTCGACCGGTTGCAACATGAATCCCGGCGATCTGCTGGCGAGCGGCACCATTTCCGGCACGAGGGAAGATTCGCGCGGCTGTCTGCTGGAGCGCACCTGGCGCGGGCAGAATCCGATTACGCTACCTGATGGAACGCAGCGCAAGTTCCTCGCCGACGGCGACGAGGTGATCATCAAGGCGTATTGCGAGCGAGAGGGGGCAACCCGCATCGGCTTCGGCGAGTGTCGCGGGATCATTCAGCCGGCGCAATGAAATGGCGCCGCTGAAGCAGCGTCGAATCTTCTTGGATGGCGCCGACAGTGAGGCCGAGAAAACCGCCGATAGTGTTGCTGGGATCTACAACGCCTCGGCGGCTGTGGGCAACGCGGGCTTGGGTCGACTTCGCTTGGCGCCCGCGTCCGCTTACGATCGCCTACCATTCTTCCGGCCGAGGTTTATTGATGACATAATCGACGTCGGTGAGGTTGTAGTCAGTCAGTGGTTCGACCCCGCGGTAGACATCGTTCGTGCCGCTGTTGAATTCGATTCCTCCATCGTCTGTCGCGTCGAGTCCGAACGAATAGAGGATATACGGCCGTCCGAAACGGTCGCTATCAACGAGCCGGTAGCCGAATGGTCCGCCGTGGAGCGGATCAACAGGTGGCTGAGGGAGGATCTCGGGAACAAGCTCACCAAGTGAATCGGGCCAACGGGAATGGCGTGCATAAAAGGCTTCTAGCGCCAACATGATGCGCGTTCCTTCTCTTGATATCCGTCTTGCAGGTTGGCGATCGACGAACTGTTGCAGCGAATCCAGGATCAAAGTCACCATTACATAGCGATCGGAAAAGCCCGTGCTGAAGCTTCCCAAAGTTGGGGTTGCGGAGATCCTAGACGATGGCAAGAGGAGTGAGCGTGCGAGGCAAGCGTCGATCGTAGGGTCCGCTAAACTCAAGAGTTCCGCCCTTGACGGGTAGAAGAATCGTGAGGTTGTGGCGTCAACGAACGATTGCTTTGGCACTGCTAGTCCCGGCATGTCGAACTCGGTGAGGGCTGACACCAGATATCCGTCGCCATTGCCGTCGTCACTGAAACTCCATTGAAGTTTGTCGTATAAGCAGATGCGTTCGCCTTTAATCGGTAGCTCGATTGGGGCAAGATCGTGCTGCCTGAGAGCGGTCAGTATTCTTTGGCACGTCACCTCATCTAACGCAGCTTCGATCAATTCGTATCGTAATTCCCGCAGAGTCAATTGTTCGATTGCCATGGCGGTCAGGTAATCGATACCCCTGCCCTGGTAGGAGATTGTGCTGCCAAGCGCAAGTGATGCGTTGCAAGCGGCGGCTACCTGGTTGTAATCGCCATCGGCTAAGGACAGTCGCATGGAAGCAACCAGCACTTGTGCTAACATTCGTGCTTCTGAACGATATGGGTCGGTAATGCCGATTATCAGTGGCATTTCCGGGCCTGAAGGTGCAATACCCGGGCCTGACTCGACGAACTGTTGTAGGAGATCAAATACTCCCTCTTTGCGCATAAGCTCGATCGCGCGGGCCTCACGTTGTATGTTGGTGGGGAGAGTCCGGCCGTAGTAGACACGATCATACTCGATGGATCCTTGGTCGTATTCATCGCGAGGTTCAAAATCAGTAGAAGCGAGTTGCAATACGAGTTCCGCGTCTATCTCGTCCGCCAGATTCATTGCGTCGACTAGGAGATCCCATGCGTTGTCCGCGTCGTACGAAGATATGCCGGCGTGATATTCCGCCAGCTCGCGCAGTTTCGCGCGGTAGTCCACTACGGGATTCGGCTCGGCGGTGTAGACCTGCCAGACTTCGAGGAACGCCCAACCCAGAAAAAGAAGAACCGCTACGAGGAACGCAAGGGACACGTTCCGCGGGCGGTACCAAGGGTCGCCTTGTTTTGTGTCACTCATGGTCGCTTTTCCGAACACCGTTTCATTGATCCTCACGGCAGCATAACGAGACCGACACCATAACTTCCGCTCACGGAACCCACC
Organism: Phycisphaerales bacterium; assembly: GCA_036475395.1. Classification (GTDB taxonomy): domain Bacteria; phylum Planctomycetota; class Phycisphaerae; order Phycisphaerales; family SM1A02; genus JADFNO01. Next base: position 7,645 of record JAZFYE010000213.1, on the reverse strand, counting down.
CTACTTCTTTGATTTCAGCGCGTTGAGTACAAAATCGAGACCGAGTCCGTTGCGATCGGACAACGCGTTCCTCGGCTCGATCGAGTCGGTCGCGGCGTTGTTATCGACGCCATCCGCGCCGATGCTGTAGAGCACGTACCCCTCGCCCGCCGGGTCATCGGCGAGTTTGCGGTAGACGAATCCATCGACAGAGAACGGATCCGAAGGGATGTCTTGGAGGATTGACGGCGAAAGCTCGTCAAGTGAATCAGGGTACTGCCCCGTTTGGGCACGATACTGCTCGAGGGCAAGCATGATGATGGTTCCGGCGATCTCGCAGTCGATTGCATCGCGCATCTCAATCGGCCGACCGAGAGCGGGCATCAACATGTTCAACGGCATATACCGCCAATCCAACGCCTGTAGAAAAGCGTCTTCATCAAACGGATCAGCACGCCGTTCCGCGCGCGAGAGCGTTGATAAGCGAATGAAATGATCGAAGAAGTCGTTGGCCGCCTCGGTGCTCTCGGTGCGATTCGCGTAGAGGAAGCCGCCAAGATTGACGATTGCGGGCGCTTTCCCCTTGAGCCGGATCGTAGAGGTGCCCGCTCCGGTCATCTGCACCAAGTCGCCAATCTCTGCCAGGAGTAGTCGTCCACCGCCGGTTCCATCGTCGCTATACACGCGTTGGATCACGTCCAGGAGAATCAACCGCTCACCTTGAAGCGCAATTTCGGTTGCTCCCAAGGGCAGACGTCGGTGGAACGTCTTGAGCAATCGCGCGCAGGTCGTCGCATCGAGTTGATGGTGCATGAGCGCCTGACGCAGCCGACCAGCCGTCTCGATCGCGATGCCTCGCCCAACGAGCTGTTCAATGATCAAGGTCTGGTGGCTGTAGACTTGAGCAATGTAGAGTGTTTGATCGAGCGCGGCGACGGCTTCGTCGGCATCGCCTTGGGCCAGCGCCTGGTACATCGATGCGATCCGCGCTCGAGCTAACCTGCGAAGCTCCGCAACATCCGGAATCGGCTGGAAGATGAGCGATTGGTCCGGCAGGTACGACTGTGGGCGCACCGCATTGGGCCGCTGCGCCGCAAGCGCCAGTTGATCAAACGCACCGGCACCTCGAAGCTCGGCGATTGTGTGCCGTAAATTGCTCAGGACTGCAGGCAACGTGTCGCTCAGATAGAGCGGCTCGAAGTCAAAATGATCAAACGTCGATAAGGGGTCATCGGCCTCGACCAGCGCGAATTCGACTTCCGTCAGGATGCGTGCGGCTTCTGTCAGCAGCGGCCAGCCGTTTACGCCGGGCGGTTGACTGGCTGCGCTCAACTCCTCCAACTTCTTGGCGTAGTCCGTCGATGGATTCGGTCTTACCGTCACGGCCCAATAGACGAGATAGCTAATCCACCCGACGAATGCGAGAAGGAGCGCGAGAACGATGTTCTGCGGGCGGTGCCAGGGTTTGGGTTTTGTTGATCGACTCATCCAGATCCCCTACTTCCGAACGTGCATGAGAGGCCTATAGCATAGCGGCTCCATCGCTGCCGCGCATGTCTCGCGAATCATTTAGCGGGACAGGTCCCCCGTGCATGATGGCAGGCTCCGCGGGTTGCCACCCGCGGCTAACGTCACACCCGCATCGAAGCACTATAACTGCGTGTCAGTTTCGCCCTTGGCGTTCGGCGCGCTCTTCGCGCACCACGATCCGGCGGAGCTTGGGTAGATCAAGCTCGATCGTCTGACCGACCTTCGGCTTGAGCCGATCAATCGAGCCGGCTTTCAGTTCGATGATGAACTGCGCCGGTCGCCGGCTGGGGTAGCGCTTCAAACGGCGCTCATACTCGACGACAGGTTCGTTCTCGCCGCGCGGCGGCTCTTTCTTCATTTTGTGGATCGAAACAATGCGCCCCCGACCATCCAGGTACAACAAGTCAATATCGACCAGGCAGTTCTTCATCCAAAAGCTTCGAACCTGGGCACGTTTGTAAATGAAAATCATTCCGCCATCATCATCGATCTTCTCGCGATTCATCAAACCTTCGGCGCGCGACTTCTCATTGGCGGCAACCTCCAGGTTAAAGGTCTCTTCACCGATTACGACCTCTTCTTTGAGAATCTTCTTCTGGGCGTCCGCTTCCTTGGCATCTTGACCAATCGCGCCCGCGGCCACGAGCAACACAAAGACAAGCGGGATAGCAGCGATTCGCAAAGACATGATCAACTCGCGCTACTCGATGACTCGGCCGATGATCCGCAACGGCACCATGTACCCTGCTGACCCCACGCTAATGTGCTCATACAGCATCCCGAGCGGGGCGTTCTTGGGCGTGATGCGCAGGCGGAACTCCAGCAGTTGACCCTTCTGCTCAACGCCGATCAGCTCAACATCGAGGATGGCGGAAAGACTCTGCACGCGGGCGGTCTGCGGCATCGGCGTGCGGTTGCCCGCGTATTCGTGTTTCGTGATGATCTCAACCGATTCGCCGTTGCGCACGAGGTCGATCAGAATGCGCTGGTCCTTGGGCTGCCACGATTGGGTTCGATCACGAACGGGCTGAACGGAGGAGTGTCGCATGCGCACATCGACAATCGGCGCATTGGGGTGATCGGTCTCAAGCACCCAGAACCAGGGGATTGGGCCTGCGGCGAACTGACCAATATCCCATTTGAGTGTGTATTCGGAGCGGGGATCGTCCGCGGCGGGATCAAAGCCGACGAACTGCGGCGCCAAGCCGTGCGCTTTGAGAATCCGAAACCGCTTGCCGTCAAGAGAAGCAACGCGCACGGTGCCAGTTTGGTACTGAATCCATCCACCATCACGTCTTTGCTCGGAAGCCTCAACGTACGGCGGTATGACGCGGACCGGCCGGGCGACTTCGGCGTGATAGAAAAACGGAACATGGGTTCCACCGTAGCCCTCGAACAAGAGGGTAACCTTCTCCTTCTTCGCGCCGAGGCCGGTCTTCATTTCCATCTCGGTGGCGAATTCGATGAACCCACCTGGTGGGATCACTCGGCCGGCGAGATTCTCCGCGGAGGTGCAGCCACAACTTGTGACAGATTTGACGATCCGCAGTGGTTGGTCGCCGACGTTCCATATCTTCGCGGTCCCTTTGCCGATGGTGTGGGGCGGAACGATGCCGAAGTTCAGGTTGGCCGGCTCGAACTCGACGGGCGGCCATACTCGCGGGTTGTTCTTGGCCAGGGAGCGCGGCGCCTGCGCCAGATCGCTCGCGTTGACGATGGTATATGGTTCGACCTTCCTGACCGCAGGTGTACTCGTGGACGCGGAGGCGCCTTGGCCGGAGGAGGAACCACCGCCGCAGCTCAAAAGAAGCGCCGCGGACGCGGTCATCATCAAGGCGATCGACACGCGAAGGAAGCGGCGGGTCACGGCCACGCACCGGCTGCCAGATGTTTGTCGTTGTCTGATGACTCGCATCACGGCCTCCGTTCAACCACTGGTATCGACCGCTGATTCACTCATTCGGCTCTCATCGCTTGGGAGCTTCGCCTCACCGTTGGGATGATGCGCTCCGATCAATCTTGGGAAGTGCTCGCCCTTCCAACTCTCGGGGTAGGCCTTATCGTCGAGATCGAGCGCCGCCTTGGTGGGATACAGCGGGCGGAAGGTATCGCACATTACCGCCAGTTCATCAGTCCGCTTTTTCCCGAGCGATGCTTCAACTGTTCCCGGATGTGGACCGTGCGGGATGCCCTGCGGATGCAGCGTCATCGATCCGATCTCAATCCCCTTGCGGGCCGCGTAGTTCCCGTCGACGTAGTACAGCACCTCGTCGGAGTCGATGTTCGAATGGTTGTATGGAATCGGGATCGCCTCAGGGTGAAAATCAAGCGCGCGGGGACAGAACGAGCAGATCACGAAGTTGTGCGCCTCGAAGGTCTGATGCGTGGGCGGCGGCATGTGATGTTTGCCGACGATCGGGCTGAAGTCGTCGATGTTGAACAGATACGGGTAATAGCAGCCGTCCCACCCGACGACGTCCAACGGATGGTAGTCGTAGATGTAGCTATGCACAGAATGCAGCGCCTTGATGCGCACTTCAAAGTCGCCTGCTTCGTCGTACGTCAGGGGAAGCTCGGGCGGGCGCAAATCGCGTTCGCAATAGGGCGCATGCTCCAGAAACTGCGACGTCTTCTTCGAGAGGTAACGCGGGGGCGGGAGAATATGCGAGCTGTTGGCGGTCTCAATCACGAGGAATCTTGGGTTAGGTTCATCGTCCTTGGGCTTGTCAAACTCGATCTTGTAGATCATGCCCTTGGGGATGATGATGTAATCCTTCAGACGGAAGCGCAGCGTGCCGAAGATGGAATAGACGGTGCCGGACCCGTAATGGATGAAGATGCACTCGTCGCCCATGCCGTTCTTGTAGTGGTAGTTCATGGGATCGGCGGGCACGCAAAGGCTCATCTCGCAATCGGCGTTTCCGAACATAATAACCCGGCCGGTGACGGGATCGCCCTTGGGCTGCATGGGCGTCGTCTTGAGGTGCCGCATGCGCATGGTGTCGGTCTCGACGTACTCGGGTTTCGTGGAGTACATCGTCTTCCACCCGGTGACCTGCGTCGGGGGATGGATGTGATAGAGCGTGGAGGTGGGACCGACGAAGCCCTCGGTGCCGAAGACTTCCTCGGAGTACAGCGCACCGTCGGGGCGTCGGAATTGGATGTGCCGCTTGGTGGGCAGTTGGCCGAGCTTGGAGTAATAGGGCATCAGATCGCTCCAGTACCTTCGGGTCCTCTTCGCAATGCAGATTATAGCGGGCTGCCCACGGCCACCTCGACCTGTTTTTTCACCGGACACCGGCAAAGCCTCACCACCGGATCAAGGGTCCGAGCTTCGCTCGATGATGTCGTAGACCGGCTTGTTGTCCGCGTAGACCTGCCAGTGGGCGAGCCGGCCCTTGCGCACAATCGCTTTCCATGCGGCGGGCGTGGACCAGCGATTCTCCGGCCGGAGCTTGCCGTCCGCGGCATAAGTGCCGGTTGCCCGGCCTAACACCGCAACGAGATCCTCACCTTGAATGATATCCTGCACCTCGATGGAGTAGTCTGGCATCATTGCGAAGTAGCTCTCCCAAGCTGAACGCATCGCCTCGCGCCCGGAGAGGGTGTGGCCGAGACTGTCGATGAACGTGTGATCTTCAGTCATCAGCATATAGATGCCCTCGACATCACCCGCATTGATGCGTTCGATGAATCTGAGAACGATCGTCTTGGGATCATCCGCCATGGGCATAGAGGATGGCATAGTCGACTTGATTGGGCAACTGTGGATCTTGCGAAACGATCGTTACGACGATCCAAGGCGTGGGAAGAATCTGCCCGTCCGCTGCATGTAGGCACGGTACTCGTCGCCGAACTTTTCGATCAGGTTCGTCTCCTCGCGTCGGCAGCGGATCAGCAGGAAGCTGAACCCCGCCGCGCTGGTGACTGCGATAAACCAACTGGCGGTGAGGACAACGATCGCAAGAAACCAGATAAAGCCGAACACATACATCGGGTGGCGGATCCAGCGATATGGCCCGGTGGTGACAAGTTGAGCGTCGGGCCGGGTCTGGGCGGTGGCGGTCACGTTCGCACCCAAGTGCTTGAACATCCAGACAAACAGACCGATCGCCGCGACGCCGAGCCCAGCCCCGCCGAAGCGTAACCACTGCGGCAGCTCGACTTGGGACCACGCGATCCACTGGGGTGCGATGAGGTACGTCAGCAGCCAACCCATGCTTGCCAGGGTGATGCCAATCTGCGGAATCAGGAAGCTGGCGCCATCGCCGCGCCGGGAAATCTTGCCGCGCTGTTTGTCCGCCCGGCCACGGAAATGCTTGCTCATTATAAACGCCGCAATGAACAGGACAAGGAGAATCCCTCGGTAGCTGAGCTCGTGTTGCACGGCCTTTCTCCTTTCTAAAGAGGCCTTGGGAGCGGACGACCGCTGAGCCAATGGATGTGCGACTTCCGAACGTAGATGCCGTGGAACGTGAAGCCGACGACCGGCGGCACAAGCACCCACAGCCGCAACCACAGGCGGCTCTCGAGCTGGGCCAGGCCGAGGGCCACGAGCCAGAGAAGGCCGAACTTCACGATGACGCGCAGGACCTGCCCCACCGGGCCAAAGCGAACGGCAAACACCCCGCCCCCGCGCACGGTGATTTCCAGGTTGACCGGGATGAACCGATGAAACATCGTCGGGCCGACGACGGTGAGTGTTGTGAGAACAATCCATTCCCAAGCCATGCGTGTGCTCCTTCGTGGGGGGTAGTTTTCTAAGCGAGGGCAGAAGCTTTCGCCTGCCCCCACGCCGTCACCAGAGCCATCGAAACACCTCGGCCACCGGGACCAGGCAACGACCCCAGCGACCAGAACGCCATCCGTAGCATAGGCTACGGAGACAGTTTTCGATCATAGGCTCTACGGAGCTGGGGTCAAGTGCCGTTTTGAGGATTTGTAGCATGGGCTACGGATGGAGTGATTCGCTCCTGTGCCGTGCGAAAGTGGTTGGGTACGTGCCGGGCATCTCGTGGCATGGCCTACGCATGCACGGTTCAGGCACCACCGGTCGATAAGGCCTGGTCACTTCGATGACCAGGCGACCGGGCCGGACGTCCGGGTGCAAGCCCCGCGGCTAAATACCTCTGTGCCGGGCGCCACACACAGCGAGTCTGCGAGTCGTGCGTGCTCTTGTTCCAAGACAGGAGCACTGACGAATCGTCCCGGCGCGCCGGGACTCCCTGTCAGTGGTACCCTCTGCGCTAGTTCGTGGAGGCTGCTTAGAAGAGCTACAGATTCCCTCGCCGCGCTTGTTCCTGCTCCAAGCTTTCAAACAGCGCTTTGAAGTTGCCCTTGCCGAAGCTCTGACTTCCACGCCGGCAGATGATCTCGAAGAACAATGTCGGGCGGTCCTGCAACGGTTTGGTGAACAGTTGCAGCAAGTACCCCTCGTCATCCGCGTCAACGAGTATGCCGAGCTCCCTGATCCGCTCGTGATCCTCCTTGACCGGCTCGTGGCCGTGCTCGCGCAGGATAGCGTCCACCCGATCCCACACTTCGCCGTAGTAATCCTTGGGCACATAGAGGAAATCCACACCGCGCTGATGAAGCTGGGCCACCGACTCCAACTCATCATCCGTGCGGAAGGCGACGTGCTGCACGCCGGGCGTGTCGTCGTGCCAATCCAGATACTCCTGGATCTGGCTCTTGCGCTTCCCCTCGGCCGGCTCGTTGATGGGGAACTTGATCACGCCATAGCCGGAGTCCATGACCTTGGACATGAGCGCGGAATACTCGGTGGAGATGTCCTTGTCATCGAAGTGCTTGAAGAGCTTGAAGCCGAGGACGTCTTCGTACCACTTCACCCAGTAGTCCATCTTGCCAAGCTCGACATTCCCGACACAGTGATCGACGTACATCAGCCCGCAGGGGTTGGCCTTGTTGTACTCGTTGAGCGCGAAGTTCTCGACCTTTCGGAAGCTGGGGCTGATCAGCCCGCCGTTGCGCACATTATCAAGGGAGTACTTGCCGCGGCGCGAGACGAAGGTGTGGATGACCCGGCCATAGGCCTTGATGGAGGCCTGGGTGATGGCGCCGTCGTTATCGGAATAGGTTTCCGGCTCGAACGCGGCCTCGGCGCCGTTCTTGCGGG
>JAZFYE010000212.1:0-2079 GCA_036475395.1 Phycisphaerales bacterium | reverse complement strand
CCGCACCGACAGCAAGCAGGCCAAGGTCATCGACATGCTGCGTCGCCCCGAGGGCGTCTGCAACGCGGAACTCCAGGAGGTCTTCGGCTGGCAGCCGCACACGGTGCGTGGCTTCATCGCCCGCGCGGTCAAGAAGAAGCTCGGCCTCGACGTCAGCTCGGAGAAGGTCGACGGGCGCGGGCGGGTCTACCGCATCGCGTAGGAACTTCACCTCACCTGAAGCCGCGCGGCTATACTTCCAGCGGGCCCTTAGGCCAGACCGCGACATCGGCTCGGTTCCTACCGGTTCCCGGCAAGCTCGCCCGCCCGCCTGATCCACTCCTCTACCCTGGCGCCCCGTCTCGACCCGACCAAGGCGCGACCCACCTCCTGAGGTGTGGCGCGAGCCAGCTGGCCGTATGACCTGATCCCGACGGCATGAAGCCGCAGCTGCGTGGCTGCGCCGATCCCACTTATGACCGTCAGATCGTCTTCCGGTTCCGGCTCGCCCGGTTCCGCGTCATCCCTCTCCGTCACGTCCGAAGGAAGCGGCCGCTCCGCGGCGGCCGGCGACGCCTCGTGTGTGGCTTCGGCTTCAACGTCGGACGCTGGTTGCCGTTCGGATGCTCCCGGCTTCCCACTGCCGCGCGCCGATCCTCGCCACAATCTGCACAGAATGCCGATCAGTCCCATGACATCCGCTCCGCTCGGTGGTGCGCGAAGACTATCTCATGTCGTTCAGGGATATCACACCTTGGCCGGTAATCCGGCCAGAGAAAAATATTCCCGTTTCGGGGCCACACCCGCGAATCGCCCACCGAGTCTCCACCCTTAGCGATCAACGGGGTTCTCAGCACCAGATCTCGAGTCTTGCAGGAGAGGTATGGTGCTGGGCGAATTGACCCATTGACTCGAGGTGGCTTAACAGACCGACGACGAACGTTTCAAGCCTGCGTCTGCTGCGGTACTCTACGTGGTATTGGTGGACACCATGGTTTCTCCGAGGGTCGTTTCGCTGATCCCGAGCGCGACGGAGATCGTCTGCGCTCTCGGGTTCAAGGCCAACCTGATCGGGCGGTCGCACGAATGCGATTTCCCGCGCGACGTCATGCGACTACCCGTGTGTACGGCACCCCGGATCGAGACTGCGGGGTCGAGCACCGAGATCGACCGCCAGATCAAGGAGACCGTCCGGCAGGCCTTGTCCGTCTATCTGGTCGACGAGACGCTACTTGCCGATTTGCGCCCCGATGTGATCGTCACGCAATCGCAATGCGAGGTCTGCGCGGTCAGCTTGAAAGATGTCGAAGAGGTCGTCGGCGCGTGGACGGGAACACTGCCCCGCATCGTCTCCCTCGAACCCGAAACGCTCGACGATGTCTGGAGCGACATCCGCAAGGTTGCGGCCGCTCTCGGCGCCCCGGAAAAGGGCAAGCGCCTGACAGGCGGTTTATCGAGCCGGATCTCCAAGGTCGCCGACCGCGCCGCAGCGATCGATCGCCGGCCGACCGTCGCCTGCATCGAGTGGATCGATCCGCTCATGGCGGCCGGGAACTGGGTGCCTGAGATGATTGCAATGGCCGGCGGCCGGAACCTCTTCGGCGAAGCGGGCAAGCACTCACCTTGGATGCACTGGGACGAATTTGTCGTCGCTAACCCGGACGTCATCCTGGTCATGCCGTGCGGCTACGACATCGCCAAGACGCGCTCCGAGATGGCCGCGCTGACCGAGCGTCCCGAGTGGCGCCGGCTCACGGCGGTCCGCTCGGACCGTGTCTATCTCACCAATGGCAACCAATACTTCAATCGCCCGGGCCCGAGACTGGTCGAGTCCCTGGAGATTATCGCCGAGACGTTGCACCCAGACAAATTCCGGTTCGGCCATGAGGGGACCGGCTGGATCAGGTTCGAGCACCACGCTGTTTAGCCATTGACGACGACGTCTTCCCGGTCGCTTGCGAGCTGGGCGAACGTCCAGCTGTCGCTTTGCAACATTGCCTCTTTGCCGGTCCGGTCCTCCCAACGCTGAATGACCACGTCGCAGTACCTGGGGTCGAGCTCGATCAGTCGCGCCTGGCGGCCAGCCTTCTCGCAGGCGAT
>JAZFYE010000211.1:0-10063 GCA_036475395.1 Phycisphaerales bacterium | reverse complement strand
CGGAGCCGATTTGCGCACCGTGCAGGAATTGCTCGGCCACGCGGATATCTCGACCACGCAACTGTACACGCACGTCGATCGCTCGCACCTGCGCCAAGTCGTGAAAAAGTACCATCCCCGGCCGTAGGCTGGCATACTTCCTAATTGTTGCAGTTTGTAGTGACAGATAGGGCATGGGATGTCTCGATCAGCAAGGAACGTTCCCAGGTGTGATTCGTCAGTTTCGGCTTGGACCATCACTGATGTTCTACCATGCTCAGCCGATGGTGGTTCAACCGTTGACCCTACGAATCGGGAGTCGGACAACGGTAGATTGACAGTCCCGCGCCGACCGTCATCATGCCCAACATGCCCGGCTCGCCCGACCCGTGCGTGATCGTCATTTTCGGCGCCTCCGGCGATCTCGTCGCCCGTAAGTTGATCCCTGCGCTGTATGAGATGGCTGCATGTGATGCCCTGCCTGATCAAACGCGGGTGCTGGGTGTCAGCCGCACCGAGATGACCGATGAGGCGTGGCGCGAGCGACTCCGGCCCTGGGCCAAGGAGCATGCAGCCCGCTTTGACGAATCGACCTGGGGGCCATTCGCTACACGATTGCATTACTTTTCGGGAAGCGCCGCCGAGGCGGACATTTATCCCGGCTTGACCGAGCACATCACCGCGCTGTCCAACGAAGCAAAGTGCGGCGGCAACATTCTCTTTTATCTTTCAGTCGCGCCAAATCTGTACGAGCCGATCGTCGAATGCATCGGCGAATCGGGCTTGGTGACGGAGGGCCGCAAATGGTGCAGCATCGATCGTAACCACGTTTCGTGGCAGCGAATCGTCGTCGAGAAGCCGTTCGGCCACGATGTCGGGTCGGCCTCGAGGCTGAATCTCGCCCTGGGGCGCGTGTTCGAGGAGGACGCGATCTATCGAATCGACCATTACCTCGGCAAGGAGATCGTGCAGAGTCTGCTCGTCTTTCGTTTCGCGAACACGATATTCGAGCCGCTGTGGAATCACCGCTACATCGATCACGTGCAGATCACGGCGGCGGAAAGGCTGGGCGTCGACCGTCGCGCCGCCTACTACGATGGCGTTGGCGCGATTCGCGACATGATTCAATCGCACCTGTTGCAGGTGCTGGCGCTCGTGGCGATGGAGCCGCCGACGACGTTTGCGGCGCATCACATCCGCCAAGAGAAGATCAAGGTGATCGACGCGATCGAGCCCGCGCCTCTCGATCGGCTCCCGGAGTTCGCAGCCTTGGGTCAATATGCACACGATGAGCATGAGTCGGCGTATCACCTTTCCGACGGCGTGCCGAGCGATACAACAACCGAAACGTTCGCGGCGCTTGCATTTCGCTTTGACAATTGGCGGTGGGCCGATACGCCGTTCTACCTGCGCACAGGCAAGCGCATGGCTTCTAAGCGCACGCAGATCGTGATCCAATTCAAGCAGCCGCCCGCCCAACTGCTCAGGCATTTTGACGTACTTGAACCGGAGCCGGTTCGTCCGGGCAATCAGATCATCATCGAAATCGCGCCTCGGGGCGGCGTGAGCCTTCGGTTTCAGGGCAAAGTGCCGGGCAGTGGTCTGCGCTTGGATACCGTTGCCATGGACTTTGACTATGCCGAGCGATTCAAGGCCGAGCCGATCGAGTCGTACGGCCCGCTGTTGATCGACGCGATGCGCGGCGACCAGACGTTGTTCCCGCACCGGTATGAGGTGGAAGGGACCTGGCGGGCGGTGGCGCCGTTTCTTGGTGAGGAATCGGCGGCGATACGACGAGCGATCCACGCGAACTATGAACCGGGCAGTTGGGGCCCGGCCGTAGCGGATGCCCTGCTGCAAAAGAACGGTCGTGCATGGGTGAATGGGTAGGAGGCACAAGGCACGAAGGTACGGACTTTAGCGGCGCGTTTCCGACCCGCGCGCGAAAGGAATAAGGATCCGTTTAGCCGCGAGCCGAAGGCGAGCGTATGGGCACTACACAGACGTAACGCTGTGTAACGCGCCGGTCACTCGCTCCCCGGGGGCCAAGTAGTTTCGTGCGATCACCTCATGCCAATCGGTGATTGATTTGCAGTGAATAAACTCGGCCTTGACCTTGGCCGGCTCGAGATGGTGCGCGGCGAACTTGATCCCGAACTTGCGCATCATTTTCGAGGCCGGTCGCTCGCCGTGTAAACGCACCGATAGCTCAAAGTGATCGAGCAGTGCCTGACGTTGCTCGGCAAGCGTGGGCGCGGTGGGTAGCGCACCGGCCATGAGCTGGCGGGCCTGTTGGAATATCCACGGGTTGCCGATACAGCCTCGTGCTACGCCGACAGCGTGAACGCCGGTGAATTCGAGCATCGCGAAGATGTCGTGAGCTTGGACAATATCTCCAGAGCCGAAGATGAGTTTGTCCGGATGGCGCTTCATGAGATCGCGTACGAATTCCCACTGGCTCGGTCCGACGTATTTCTGCTGCACCGTGCGGCCATGAACAGTCGTCCACGCATAGCCAAGTTCGTAGGCGGCGTTGAAGATGCGCTCAAAGTTCCGTGCCATCTCCGGCGTGTCGTCGTACGATCGTCGTAACTTCACCGAAGTGGGGATATGACGGGGCACGACCCCACGCACGGCTTTGAGCACCGCAATCGCCTCATCCGGGTCCGTGAGCAGATGCCCGCCTCGGTTCCGTTTCCTGATTTTTTTCACGGGGCAGGCGAAGTTGACGTCGATGACGTCGTAGTTCATCGAGACGAGGATTTCGCAGCCACGCGCCATTTCGTCGGGGTTCGTGCCCATGATCTGGCCGGCGATGGGGTGGTCGTCGAGACCGGCAGCACGGTTTTCATCGGGATCGCCAGTACCACACTCCGCCGCCAACAGATCGGGGTCTTCACGAACGCGACCTTTGCCGCCGTTGATCAGCGTAATGTCGAGGAGCGCTTCGGTGACACAGTAGGGACAGCCGTGGCGCCGCGCGACGAGTCGCATTGCCGCATCGGAATACCCAGCCAAGCCTGCTTGGAAGAACGGCGCATCGAAGCCGGGTACGAGCCGACTGATGCGCGAATCGATCGTCATACCTTCAGCGATCCGGTCGATTGGGCGATCGAATCGCCGACGCGTCGGCACGGTTGGGTCGAGATTGACAGACATCGCCGGTGATGATAGAGCAGGGGCCTACCGCGAGTCATCTCAACCATTTGGAGCTATGAAAGACGAGTCCGCATCGTGCCAATGACGGTAATGGCTATGCGTGCCCAAGGGAAACTGCATGGATCGGACCCAACAGCAACAGATCTACGACATTACCCGGCCGCACCACAAGCTGCTGACGCTGTACACGCTGCGCAGCCTGCTGACGACGGTGTTGTTTCCGATCATCTTCCTTCGGCTGTTTTTCAAATACCACACCTTGAAGTACCGCTTCGATGGTGAAGGGATCGCGATGTCGTGGGGGCTGCTGTGGCGCAAGGAGATCAACCTGACATATGCTCGGATTCAAGACATCCACGTCTCGCGCGGGCTGCTGGAGCGCTGGCTGGGGCTGGCGACGGTGCAGATTCAGACGGCGTCGGGAAGCGGCTCGGCGGAAATGTCGATTGTGGGGTTGACCGAATATGATGCGCTTCGCGATTTTTTGTATTCTAAGATGCGCGGGGTGCGCTTCGGCGACCATGACCCTGTTTCGATAGGCGACGGGCAAGGGATTATTTCGGCGACAGCGCCCAGCGGAGCCGACGAGGCGGTCGCATTGCTCACGGATATTCGAGATGAGATTCGCGCACTTCGTCGGCGGCAGGGGGGCCCAGTACAATGATGTTCAATCGCATCAGATCACCACTATTGCGGCTGCTCAGAGCACCGACCGGGCCGCCGGATCCGCCCGTTGGATCGCCGGAATCTGTGCGGACGTTCCGGGCGGCGCCGAACTTCCTCATATATCAGATCATCACGTGGGGACTAGGCTTCGCGGTCGGCCTGATCGTTGAGGTTGTGTTCGTCGTCAAGGAGCATACGGATCTAGAGGGCACGTGGATGGGAGTCGCCCTTGGTTATGCGGTCTTTGGTATCACGCTTCTTCTCACGATCGTGAAGTATTTCTTGATTCGGCTGGACTTCGACATGCGCTACTACATCGTCACGGACCGGAGCCTGCGCATTCGTGAAGGTGCGCTGTTGATCCACGAGGCGACGTTCACCTACGCCAACGTGCAGAATCTGAAGATTCATCAGGGCCCGATCGAACGGCTGCTGGGGATTTCCAACCTGGTAGTGGAGACGGCGGGCGGCGCGGGCGGCAAGTCCGAAGGCAAGCGCGGCCCCGGGGCGTTCCCACACATGCACGGGCATCAAGGTGTTTTTCGCGGTATCAAGAACCCGGCTGAGGTGCGCGATCAGATCCTCGCCTTGCTCAAGGGGTATCGCGATGCGGGGCTGGGCGACCCCGAGGACCGCAGCCGGGCGATGCTGCCCGTGCCGTCGGCTGGGTATTCCTCTCCCGCAGCCTTGACGCGCCTGCGTGAGATCCGCGACGAGCTGCGGCTACTGAACCAAACGGCTACGGAGTAGCGCGGCATACAGACGAAGATTTACGTCATTCGGCGGGGCGATCCCCCGCGTCGTCTTGAAATGGTAAGCTGGCGGTGTGATGAGAAGCGAGCGTTCAACGCGAACATGGCGGCTTGCGGCGTGGGTCCTGCTGGGCGGACTTGTCATGGGATGTCAGGACGTCCGCTACGATCCCGCCCGGGCCACGCAGTCGTATCCGCATCACCTCCATCAGGCGAACTCGGTCAACATTCAAGTCTTTCGCGAAGACACGTCTATTGAGCTGGTGAATTCGACGACGCGCTCCTACGCGGAGTTCGACTTGTGGATCAATCAACGGTACACGAGCCGGATCGAGTCGCTCCCGGCTGGCGCGACGCTGCGGTTATCACTGTGGGATTTCTACGACGAGCGAGGTGAGTCGCTCAACGCGGGCGGACTGTTCCGGTCCGATGACCCGACACCCGTTCGACTGGTGGAGATTCAGACGGCCGACGAGGAACCATTGATCGGACTGATCACGATTCGGGCCGAGCCTGTGGAGTAGACGTGCGCTCGTAACGTCGGAAGCTGAAAGCGTACGCGTGTCGATCGTCGGCTTCATGGCGCTCGTCCTCGACGAGTTTCCACCGGTCCGGATCAAAGGGCGGGAAATGCGTGTCGCCTTGGATTGTGGCGTGAACGATCGTTAAGTATAGACGATCCGCGCGCGGTAGTGCTATTCGGTAGATGGCCTCGCCGCCCAGGATAAATATCTCATCCTCGCGAGCCGCATGATCCAGCGCCGCATCCAAACCGTGTGCGATGAAGACGCCCGCGCATTGATAGTCGTTGTTTCGTGTGATGACGATCGTTCGACGGTTGGGCAGCGGTTGCCCGACGGACTCGAACGTTTTCCGCCCCATGATGACGGTATGGCCGGTGGTGATGGATTTGAATCGAGCAAGATCAGCAGGCAGATGCCATGGCAATGCGCCGTCGCGCCCGATGACTCGGTTCTCCGACATGGCTGCGATTACGGAGATCTTCATACCGCAACCGGGGCGGGAATGTGTGGATGCGGATCGTAGTTCAGCAGCTCGAAATCGTTGTACGTGAAGCCGAAGATCGACGTCACCTTTGGATTGATCCGCACGGAAGGAAGTGGGCGGGGCTGGCGCTGCAACTGCTCGCGAACCTGTTCCAGGTGATTCAGATACACGTGCGCGTCGCCGAACGTGTGAACGAAGTCGCCGATACCAAGACCGGTTACCTGCGCGATCATCATGGTCAGCAGCGCGTAGGAGGCGATGTTGAACGGCACGCCGAGGAACAGGTCGGCCGAGCGCTGGTACAACTGGCAACTGAGCCGGCCCTCAGCGACATAGAACTGAAAGAGCACGTGGCACGGTTGCAGCCTCATCGCCTCGAGGTCGGCGACGTTCCAGGCGGTGACGATGAGGCGTCGTGAATCGGGATTGGTCTTGATCTCGTCGAGAACCCGCGAAATCTGATCGATGTGTGTACCGTCGGGCGTCGGCCAGGAACGCCATTGGCGGCCGTAGATCGGGCCGAGATCGCCGCTATCGTCGGCCCAGTCGTCCCAGATCTTCACGCCGCGGCTATTGAGGTATTCAATGTTCGTATCGCCGCGCAGGAACCAGAGCAGTTCGTGGATGATCGACCGCACGTGCAGCTTCTTGGTGGTAACCAGCGGGAAGCCTTCACCAAGGTCGAAGCGCATCTGGTACCCGAAGACGCTGAGCGTGCCGGTCCCGGTTCGATCGTCCTTGGGGACGCCGTGGTCAAGCGTATGCCGCAGTAGGTTCAGATATTCGCGCATGGTCGTCGTTCCTGCCCGCTCATTGTAGTGTGGTGGCCATCGCAATGGGGCGAAGCGGTGACAGTACAGGGCGACCAACGAACGGTAAGGCTAGAAGAAGCCGATGGCGTACAAGACGATAAAGGAAACGCCGATTGCCGTCCCGAGCAGGCCGAAAAGAATGGCGATCCATGCGTGGACCGTGCCCTTGCGCTGTGGGTGTTTGGCTACTCTACGCAGCCCGACGATGCCGAGAACGATGGCGGTCGGGCCGAGGATAAGTCCCAGGAGCGGTATGCACGAGAAAATGCTGAGGTAGTACCCGACCAGTGCGGCGGGGTTCTTGTAGGGAATGAGGGCCGGACCTTCCTGCTCGTGGCGCTCGATTGGGCCGGTGCTTCGGGTAGGTGGAGCAAGGATGTGTGGATTCAGGCTCGGCTCATCGACGGCCGGGTACGGTTCGCGCCCATCGTCGGGCACAAGCATCGCGTCGTTTGGGATTCGTCCTTCCCGGGCCCATTGTACGAGCAGCTCCATGTCGGCCGGGCCGAACTCCCGGCTATTTGCGAGCCTGACCTTGTACTTGGCCGCGTCCGACATGCCCGGAGTCTCCCACGATTCGCAAACTCGGTCAACATCCGGTCAGCAAAGAGAAAGCGGACGCGCAGCCAAGGAGAAAATGGGGGCCAAATAATGGGGCTTCTCCATTTTCTGCCGCGAGCGCGTGCGCAGTCTTTATTCTGCTCTCTATTGCGGGCTGGGTTGGGGGACGGCGGATAACAGCGCCTTGGTGTACGCGTGCTGCGGGTCGTTGATGATCTCGTCGCGGCTGCCTTGCTCAACGATATGCCCGTTGAACATCACGGCGATGCGATCGCAGACGTGATGTATCACCGCCATGTCGTGGCTGATGAAAAGGTACGAGAGTTGAAACTCATCCTGAAGTTCGGCGAGCAGATTGAGGATCTGTGATTGGATCGAGACATCCAGCGCACTGGTGGGCTCGTCGCAGATGATGAGTTTGGGTTGCAGGGCGAGCGCCCGGGCGATGCCGATGCGCTGGCGTTGGCCGCCGGAGAACTCGTGCGGGAACCGTTCGGCCGCGCCTGGCCAAAGCCCGCACCGCTGAAGGAGATCGCCGACACGTTGCCGGAGCTGATCGCCGCGGGCCAGGCCGTGCACCTCGAGCGGTTCGCCGACGATTCTTCCGACGCGCATTCGTGGATTGAGCGACCCGATCGGATCCTGGAAGATGATTTGCATCTCGCGGCGCAGGCGGCGCATTTCAGAACCGGACAGTTCGAACAGATTGCGACCGCGATATAGAACCTGACCGCTGGTGGCGGGGATCAGCCGGAGTATCGTTCGACCGACCGTCGTCTTGCCGCAGCCGGACTCGCCCACCAGCCCGAGCGTCTCACCGGCGTTGATATGAAAGCTGACGCCGTCAACGGCTTTGACGAATCCTCTCACGCGTTGCAGGATGCCGGTGCGAATGGGGAAGTACGCGCAGAGCTCCTGCACGTCCAGCAGGGGGGGCGTTGATTCACCGGCTTCAGACGGGCGGTCCGTCCGTTCCATAGCTTCGCGATACTATCGTCTGGCGGGCTGACTGCGAACAACACGACAAGATTGACTCACACATCCGGCACCGAGATGCATGCTCAGCGCTCGTTTGTCGAATAAAGTCGCAAGCGGTACGGCTTCCCGTCCGGTCGCAGGAACGTCAAGGTGACGCTCGCCCCGGTTCGCAGGTTCAGCTGTTCCAAGTAGCCGAAGAACTCATCCACGTCTCGGACCAGGGCGTCCCTGACGCGAACGATAACCCAGCCGGGCTCGACCACGCCGTCGAGTTGCGATCCCGGGACGAGGGCTTGGATGAGCACGCCTGGGTTGTAGGGAACTTCATAGTCCCGAGCAAGCTTGGGGGTGCTGCTGCTCATGCGCGCGATGCCCAGCATCCGGAGGCTGTCTCGCGGGTGATCGGCCGGAAGCACGCCCTGGACTTGCGCATAATCCAGGCGGGTCAGGCGAACCGGGATCATCATCGTCTCGCCGCGAGGCTGGCCCGGGTCATCCCTGAAGATTCGGAGGTTGGCGATGTCGCCCGGGAGCATCGAGGAGATGATTGAGCGGAGTTGCTCCAGCGATTCAACCGCTTCTTCGTTGACGTGCGTGATGATGTCGCCGTTTCTAACACCTGCTTTATGGGCGGGACCGGTGGGATTTGCGAGCTCAATCCGAATCCGCACGCCCTGGCCCTCGAAACCGCGCAGCTCCAGCCTCCGGCTGACCTCGGGCGTCAGATTGCTGGGGATGACTCCCAGATAGCCCTTGGCGACCACGCCGGTTTCGATGAGTTGATCTACGACCGGCACGATCATGTCGATCGGAATCGCCAGTCCGATTCCGGCGAACTGGCCCTCATCAAATGAACTGCGCCGGCCGGTGGCGATGGCGGTGTTCATGCCGATGACTCGACCGCGTACATCGGTAAGCGGTCCGCCCGAATTGCCGGGGTTGATGGCGGCGTCGATCTGGATGAAGTTCTCGTAGCCTCGCCAACGTCTGCGATCATCACGGATTACGCCGACGTGGCGACCCATTCCCGAAACAACGCCCGACGACATGGAAAACCGACAGACAAACGGCGAGCCAAAGGCGAAGACGAGATCTCCCTGTTCGACTTGATCCTCCTCTTCAGCCAGGACGGCCGGGTGAAGTCGCGCGGCGGGAATCTGGATCACGGCGATGTCGGTGAACTGATCGACGCCGACCAAGTCGGCGTCGCGAAGCTTACCGGTGTGGAGCTGGACCTGGATGCGATCGGCGTCCTTAACGACATGATAATTCGTGACGATGTGTCCCTCGTTGTCATAGATCCACCCGGAACCGGACGAGGTGCTTTGTCGCCGATTGCCCCAGCGGTCCTGCACGGTTTGCTGCGTGGAGATGTGGACGACGAACGGCTCCACGAGGGCGGCGATGTCGCGATAGGCCTGGTTGAGTTCCTCGAGGATTCCGTTGTTCTGCAAGCGCTCACTCGCCTGGATGATCCGAGCCTTGGAATGGGCGAAGGTCAGTTCCTGCACCGCAAACGGGCCGATGACAAGCACGGCCAGGGCGGTGGCCAGGACGATCAAGCTCGGACCGTAGCTGTGCAGCTTGCGCATGGTGTGGATTCCTCTCAAGAAAACATACGGACGCCTACATTCACATTGGGCGTTGTGGGGGCCACGTTTCACCTGTTCCGGCCGGCGGCGGCTGCCTAGGGCCTCTGCTGGACGAACTTGTCAAGCTCTCCTTCGTTCATGGTGTACGGATGTTCGCCTAGTTCGGATGCTCGAACCATCTCGATCCATCGCTGGGCGGCGGCGATGATCTCGTCACCCAAGGCGGTGATGGGCCGGGCGAACGAGGGCTGCCAGTCGGTGAGTCCGAGAAGATCTTGCAGGACGACGATCTGGCCGTGACAGGACGGCCCAGCCCCGCAGGCGATGACCGGATCCGAGGTCTCTTGGACGATGCGCTGGGAAACTTCGTCGGGGCAGGCTTCGATCAGAAGCATGGTCGCCCCGGCCTTCTCCAGGGCCACCGCATCATCAACCAGTGGACCCGCTTGAGCGGCGGTGCGCCCGACGGAGCGATACCCGCCTCGAACTTTCGATTGCTGGGGTCGGGAACCGATATGGCCAACCACGGGAATCCCTGCCCGAACCATTTTCTCAA
>JAZFYE010000210.1:0-2274 GCA_036475395.1 Phycisphaerales bacterium | reverse complement strand
GGGCATCGGCGTGAAGAACGGCATCAACGCGTTCGGGAAGAAGAACTTCCTGGGCTGCTTCGCCGTGCCCTGGGCGGTCATCAACGACGAGAAGTTCCTGACCACGCTTACCGATCGTGATTGGCGCTGTGGATTGAGCGAGGCGGTGAAGGTTGCCCTATTAAAGGATGCGAGCTTCTTCGACCTTATTGAGTCGGGTGCGCTGCGACTGAACGATCGCGATCAGACCGCAATGCGGTCCATTGTGCGACGATCCGCTGAACTGCACCTGCAACATATCGTGACCTGCGGGGACCCGTTCGAGGTGCGCGGCGCCCGGCCGTTGGACTTCGGCCACTGGTCAGCCCACAAGCTGGAGCAGATGACCAATTTCTCCGTCAAGCACGGAGAGGCCGTCGCCATTGGTTTGGCCATCGATGTGTTGTACTCAGCAACGATGGGTAGGCTGCCCGGCTCAGAGGCTGAGCGCGTCGTACGGCTGCTCGAAACATTGGGGTTCAGCCTCTATCACGCGGCCCTGAACGATCCTGCGCTCTTCGAAGGCCTCGAAGAGTTCCGCGAGCACCTAGGCGGTCAGTTGACGATCACGCTGCTCGACGGGATTGGCCGGCCATTCGATATCGACGAGATCGACCTGGCCCGGATGTCCGACGCGATCGCCCATCTGGCGACCGTTGCCGCACGGCCGCTGTCCTGAGCTACCATACACCGAAGCGCCGCTGAATCACCGACCGGAGCATCGCATGAGCGCGACTCAACCGACCTGTCCGGCTTCGCGATCGAAGATCGTCGATCTGTACTTCATGGAACACCGCGCCAAGCTGATCGATATCGCCGCGTTTCTCGATCGGTTGGACCGCGCCGGTAACGACACCACTGAGGACGACTTTCGTATCGAGGCCTTCCGCCAGGCACTGGCCATCGTAAGCGACGACCAAGCGCACCGCGCTAGCCGCATTCTGGATCTGTTCAGCGATCACTCGACGGAACCGCTCGCCTCGGCGGCGGGGATGAAGGGTGCATTCGGGACGTACCCCGGTTCACCGTCATCAGATCGCGAGGCCGGCGCATGACCTACATCGACCCCCACATCCACATGATCTCGCGGACCACGGACGATTACCAGCGCATGGCACAGGCGGGTTGCATCGCCATCACCGAGCCTGCGTTCTGGGCCGGGTTCGATCGAAGCAGCGCCCAGGGGTTCTACGATTATTTCCGCCAACTCACGCAAGTCGAACCGAGCCGAGCTGCGCAGTACGGCATCAAGCATTTCACGTGGTTATGTATCAACCCCAAGGAAGCGGAGGATCCCGGATTTGCCCGCGAAGTGATGTCGATCATTCCCGAATTCCTCGAACAACCCAACGTGCTCGGCATCGGCGAGATTGGTCTGAACAAAAACAGTAGGAACGAGCTGGAGATCTTCGAAGAGCACTTGGCCCTCGCCGCAGATCACAATCAGCTCATTCTCGTTCACACCCCACATCTGGAAGATAAGCTCAAAGGCACGAAGCTCATTATGGATGCGGTCAAGAACAACCGGCGCATCGATCCCGGCCGTGTGCTGATTGATCATGTCGAGGAGCACACCGTCCAGATCGTATTGGACCGGGGTTTCTGGGCCGGCATGACGCTTTACCCTGAGACGAAGTGCACACCGCAGCGAGCGGCGGACATCGTGGAGATGCACGGGACCGAGCGATTGTGGATGAACTCGGCTGGAGATTGGGGCCCGAGCGATCCGCTGGCCGTACCCAAAGCGCAGATCGAGATGCGGCGTCGAGGGCACACCGAGGCGACCATTTCGCAAATCTCCTTTGATAATCCAAAGACATTTCTCGGCCAGTGTCCGAAGTTCAGTATCGATGGACACTGAATCGCCCGCAGATCGCATGATCGGCTATTGCACGAACGTGCATGCCGGGGCGACGTTGGAGCGCATGAAGGCGAACCTCGAGGAATACGCGCTCGCAGTGAAACGCATCGTCTCCCCCGACCAACCGATGGGAATCGGGCTCTGGCTTTCGCGTCAATGTGTGAACGAACTGTTCAGCCAAGGAACCAAGGGCTTGCCTCAACTTGGGCCGTGGCTTGATAATCATGGATTGATCCCGTTTACGTTCAACGGTTTCCCGTACGGCGATTTCCACCAGCCGGTCGTCAAGCATCGGGTGTACGAGCCTGATTGGAGTACGACGGCTCGCCTTGGATATACACATGCGCTGGCGGCGGTTCTCTCTGAGATATCACCAGAGTTCTCGCACCGCAGCA
>JAZFYE010000209.1:0-4045 GCA_036475395.1 Phycisphaerales bacterium | reverse complement strand
GCACAAGTTCGATCGGCGCACCGATGTCGGCCACGACAACCTTGCCCACATATTCCTTTGCCGCGGCGGTGATCAATCCGGGCTTCTTGGCGACGAAGGTGACGGTGCAGTCGGCTCGTACAATCGTCCCCAGCGGTTCGCCGGTATCGCAATCCAGCCCCGATGGAACATCCACCGCCAGCACCGGCGCCGACGCACTGTTCATCCATTCGATCGCCTGCGCTGCCGGTCCCCTCACCGACCGATCGAGGCCCGTTCCGAAGATTGCATCGACGATCAGATCGGCATCGGCGTGTGATGCGATGTCGTCGAGCGGGACTTCGGGCAATCCCATCTTCAGGCAGATTTCACGGTTGATCGCAGCGTCGGTGCCCGAGCGTGACTCGCCCAGTCTGACGAATACTGTCTTGACGGAGGCGTTGTGCAGGTGCCGACCCAGCGCGTAGCCGTCGCCGCCGTTGTTCCCCGAGCCGCAGACGATCAGCGCGGTGGGCGGTGAATCCTGCGCATTGCGGAGCATGCGCAACGCCTGGTCCGCCAAACCGCGGGCGGCGTTCTCCATCAGCACGATCCCCGAGATCCCGTATTCTTCGACCGCAGCTCGATCGACGGCGCGCACCGATTCGCGATCGAGGATGTACTCGATTTGGCTCATCGTCGGCTAGTTTAGCGGGCGACCGATGCCGCAGGCGGTGTCGAGTACACTTCGGCTCTGGATCGGCGATCATGGCGCTGAGGCCCAGGGCAAGAATGACCGGAGGTGGTGCGACGCATGCGGATTCTGCTGACCAATGACGACGGGATTGATTCGCCGGGTATTGCGGCGCTGTATGACGCATTACACGGGCTCGGCGAGATTTTTCCGGTCGCGCCGCTGACCGTTCAATCCGCCACCGGCCACGGTATCACGTTCAACGAGCCGTTGATGATCGAACATGTCGTCATAAACGAACGAATGAAGGGGATCGCCGTGGACGGTCGGCCGGCGGATTGCGTGAAACTTGCCTTGCGCACTATCTGGCCGGACCGGTTCGGCGCCGACGCAGCCCCGGACCTGACCATCAGCGGGATGAACATCGGCGCGAATGTGGGGATCAATATTCTTTACTCGGGTACGGTGGCAGCGGCGATTGAGTCGGCGTTCCTCGGCGTGCCCGCCATCGCCCTGAGCCTCCACATCGGTGATCGCGGCAGGATTCACTACAGACGGGCGGCCCAGATCGCACGTTCCGTCATTGATCGGGTGTTGGAGCAGAAGCTGGACGCGCACAGTGTGGTGAACATCAACATCCCGCGCACGGAGAGCGATGATGCGCCGATGCCGTCGATTCGCGTGGTGGAGATGAACGCAGCGCCGGGCACCGAGGAATACGAGCGGCGGGTCAGCCCCGCGGGGCAGGTCTACTACTGGGTGGCGACCGACGGGATGGCGTTCACCCACACCGCGCCGGACACGGATGTCGAGGCGCTGCTGGAGCGCTGCGTGACGGTGACGCCGCTGACCTATGTGCTCACAGATTACGCTCGGCTTCAAACCTGGACGGAACGATTGGAACAGAGGCACTAGGCACGAGGTAATTGGGAGATGGTGACGGGAACTTGGAAAAAAGGAGTACCCGGACCTTCCTCTCCCGATGGAATCGGGATCGTCAGGTCCGGCTTGCCTAGTGCCTTCTTCTCACGTCATGAGCTGCGCGGCTTGACGAGCACTATCCGGAGGCGAATGGGGATCGACTCGCCTTCGCCCAGCGCTTCGAGTTGCTTACCCTGCGCCCGCCACCGATAGAGGCTGTTGAGAATCGCCTCGTCCACGCGCCGGTCGCCGGAGCTTTCCAGGATTCTCGCCAGCACCGGTCGGCCGCTGCGCGGAAAGCGGATTTCGACCAAGGGGTTTCCCGGGGCGGCGGTGAGCATCGTCAACGTGGTGAAGCTCGGCCGGCGGGGCTTGATCTGCAAGCCGTGCCCGGCAATCGGCTTGCCCAGCTCGATATCCGCCAGGGGTACTTCGAGCTTGGAAGTCGGATCGGACTCCATCTCCGAAGCGTTGCCTGACGTCGGCGTCGTCGGGCGGCTGGGCTTTGGCTGTGGTGCGTTGGCGACCTCAACTTCCCCAGACTGGCGCGGCGCGGTCGGTTCCTCGGCATTCGTTGGCGGCGCTTGGTGTGCCTGTTGCAGCGCCTTTTTCAACAGCTCATCGAGTAATGCGAGCGCGCGTTGTAGTGCCGTCCGATCGGTGACGGCCGTGTCGGGCTGGTCGTCCGTCGTCTTCGCCGGTGATGCCGGGTACTCAAACAGTTCCAAGAGCTTGGCAAGGCGCGCCGCCGCCGCGTCGACCGGCGACTCTTGCTGATCCGCGTCCGCCGGTGGTCGCTCGTCGAGTTGAGATTCCCTCTGATCGAGTGCATCGGCCAAGTCACGCGGCGACATCTGCCCCAGCGGCATGGGGGAGTTCGCCGCTTGTTCTATCTCGGCCAGCACCGCGAGGTGTTCCTGATACTCTTCATACCCAATCCAAGTGAACGATGATGGGGTGCGCGCGTCGATTCCAAGACGAACTTCGTCGTCTTGGTCACGTGCCTTGAAATCTTCCGGATCGAACGCAGCTTCAAGACGAACACTTTGCCAGCCGGAGGCCGTCATGATCGCCACGAGCAACGGCACAATGACCGCCAGGTGCGCCAGCACCGAGGCGACGAAGCCGAAAACAAGCGGGACGATCGAGCGGTGGTTCGTCACGGCGTCATTCTATGACGGTGCGCGAACCCCGGCGCGCCGGGGCAGCCTTCACGGACCAATCTCCGACGGTCGCCCGACCAGCTTGATTTCCAGCCCGGCGAAGGCCAGCTCGTCGTACAGCTCCAGGAACATGGGCAGCCGATCAACCGTCCCTCGCTCCTCGGCGGCGAGGAAGATCACCGTCTGGGGGTCCTGGTCTTTGATCTTACGGAGCCGCCCGACGACCTCGTCCACCGTGATCGGCTCGCGATCCAGAAAGAGCCTTCCCTGGTGATCGATGCTGATGGTCACGGCGGGCGGAATGGTGGCTGGTTCTCCGGAGGCGAACTCCGGAAGCTGCAGCGGCAACAGCTCCGCCCGGACCATCAGCACCATCGCGTAGATGAAAAATGTCAACAGCAAAAAGATCACGTCGATCATCGGCATGATCTCGATGCGCGGCTCATTCTCTGTACGGCGTAGGGTGAGCATGGAAGAAGAAGGCATGAGCCATGAGCCATGAGGCATGAGGCAGTGGGCAATGGGCGCCTATTCATCCTCCTGGCCAATTTGCAACGATGCCAGGGACGTGCTGACATCGTCCATGAACTCAAAGAGCTTATCGAGCCCGGTGACGAGCATCACCGACCATACCGTGTCTCCGATGGAGCAGACGCGAAGCCGCCGTTCGGCGATTTCCAGTTTCTTGCGCAATTTGAGCAGTTGGGCGATATTCGAGGAGTTGAGGTAGGTCACGCCTTTGAGATCGACGATGACGTCCGGCGTCGCGTTATCTTTGTCCTCGAGCCGGCGCATCAGCGACTCGAACTCCTCGGAGAACATCGGTTCGTCGTTGAGCTCGGCAATGAGGATGCTGTCAGACCATTGTTGCAAGGGCATGATGGCGCCTCCCCCAATGTGGCTGGGTGACGGAAGCGAAGCATACCAGGGCCGGCTCCGCGGGGCGGGAGCTGGGCGACAGAAACAGACCCCGCCGCCGCAATCAGCCCGGCTCTGGGGACGACTCGGCGACCGCATCGCCGTTGTCGCCGTCGACGACTCTGGCGGCGGCGATCAACCGGTCCCCGGACTTGAGATTGACCAGGCGAACGCCTTGGGTATTTCGGCCGATGCGGGAGATCGTGTTTGCGGGGACGCGGACGATCATTCCGCGCTCGGAGATGAACATGACGCTGTCGGTGTTGCGAAGGCAGCGAATCGCGACGACGCGGCCGTTGCGAGCCGTGGTGCGGATGTCGATTCGCCCCTTGCCGCCGCGGCTTTGAGCCCGGGTCGATCCGTCCTCGCCGCGAACGAGGTACTCCTTCAG
>JAZFYE010000208.1:0-5461 GCA_036475395.1 Phycisphaerales bacterium | reverse complement strand
GAGCTGGGCCTCAAACGCCTCGACCCCGATGCGCTGACGTCCGGGCGCGGCGAACTTGTTACGGTCTATAACGACAACGACGTCGGCGCTGCCATCGCCTCCGGTTCGTTCTTACATGATGGAATGATCGTCGTGCCGTGTTCGAGCAATACGCTCGGCGCGATCGCAGCGGGGATCGGCGACAACCTGCTCAAACGCGCCGCCGCGGTGACGCTCAAGGAGCGCCGGCGTTTGATCCTCGCCGTTCGCGAATCACCGGCTAGTCACATTGATATCTGCAACATGAAGCGGCTGAGCGAAGCCGGAGCGATCATCGCCCCGCTCTCGCCTGGTTTTTATCTGCTTCCCAAAACGGTGGATGATCTGGTGGATTTCATGGCCGGGAAATTGCTCGATCTCGTGAACGTGCCGCACGATCTCGACACCCGCTGGGAACAGCGCCTCGCGGACGAACGCGCGCAACACTGAGGATTCTTCGAACGGCGTCGAGCCCCCGGCAGCGCACTTGAACGTGATAGAAGCCCACGGGCTCAAGTCCGTGGGCTTCTGTGGGTGTTGTGCAGCGATATCGAAACAGTGTCGCACCACGTCGGTCAGTTGGGTGTCGGAGAAAGTCGCGCTGGCTCGATGCGACGCACCGCTTGCAAAAGTGCCAGATCAATAAGTCTATCCGTGGAAGTTTCACCGACCACAAACGAGCCGCTTGTCGGCTTCGCCTTGACGATCAGCCCCGCTTGTTGCAAAGCGCTCAGAACATCATCATCCACACTCGTTGCCAGCACACTCACTAACAGCGCATCCTCTTGGCGAGCCGCCCTGTCCTCAGGGCGGGTGTCGTCCCTACTCGCATCAACTAACATTTCGTACAGACTTTCCTCCAACACATTGCGCAATCGCGCCTCGGCCCACGCTCTGAACATGACCGCCTCGAGTTCAGCCTGCGCCTTCAGGACAAGCTCAATCACAGCTTTGTTGCGCGTTTCATCGTCGTGTTCAGTG
This sequence comes from Phycisphaerales bacterium, assembly GCA_036475395.1. Classification (GTDB taxonomy): domain Bacteria; phylum Planctomycetota; class Phycisphaerae; order Phycisphaerales; family SM1A02; genus JADFNO01. Next base: position 4,462 of record JAZFYE010000208.1, on the reverse strand, counting down.
TTGGCGAACGCATCGCGCATTTTCATGCCGACTTCATAGTCCGGCAGATAAATGACCAGTTCGTTCGTGAGTTGGTTCGCCACCTCAATCTGGTCGGCCTCGACGAGTTGGCCGATAAGGATCGCAATTTCGTTGGTGAGGAGCGGTCGACCGGCCCGCCTGAACAGGTGCGTCAACAACGGTAACGCAACGTCCGCGTCGGAAGTTTCCAACCGGGGAGCCTCGGCTTCGGCGTCCTTCATCTCGATTGCGGCGACTTCCTCAGCGGTTTCTGTCGCAGGTGCGGGCGCACCGGCATCGGCAGGCGGATCGTCATTCTTGTTCGCCTCGACGAGTTTCTTCAACTCATGGAAGAGACTCGCCTTACCAGCCACGGCGGCGCGGTGGTCAACGCTGTCTTTGTCTGCTTCGTCGCCCCCGGCAAGCTCTGCGGAGGACGAGAGCACCTGGTCGTCGTCGGCCTTGTATCGGAACAAATCGCCGAGCAGCGGAATTTCACTGACCTGCGGCACCTCGCCCGAGAGGATGAATTTGGTTCGGGTGTTCTCCGACCCATTGCGATCCATATCGACGGTACCACTGCCATTGACAGGTCTGGTTTGTTGCCAGGTGAAAGTGATCGTGCCTTCGGTATTGTTCTTCCGAACCACCCTACCGTTCACCACCTCCAGCAGGGGGCGGGCCTTGTTCAGTTCGTACTCGGTTGCGCGTCCATAGAATCGTGCGGAGCGCCGTGCTTCTTCGAGCATGCGTACCTTCTCATCGCCCGGATCACCGAAAGTGGCGCCAACATACCCGGGTGTGAACTTGGCGGAACCACCACCGCCACCACCTGCGCCGGGCGCTGGGGCAACACCGCGGCCGGCTTTGCGAGGCTGACCCAACGCACTATTCGGATCGAGTTCCGGGGCGTTCTGGTACCTGGCTTCCAGGCGCGAGTATGCGCGGTCCGCTTGGTCCGCTCCGTTGACATTCGTAAAGGGTCTGAGGCGGCTCAGCTGGTTAGATTTCGGCGTCTCGCCTGCGGCGCGATGGCGCTGATCCACCCAATTCCCGAGTTCCTGCTCGGTCGCGCTGGCAGGAAGCGGTCCGGGCGGTGGCGTCCGTGTTACGCCGCCAATATCGAAACCCTCGAGTCCCGTCTCGCGTCGTGAGCGATCGATCCTTCGGCCATCTGTCGTGACGTAGCCATCAAGCGGAACGCCCTTTTCGCCGGAGCTGATATCTACCAGCCCCCTGGACGGGACTCTCTCGGACAAAACGTTGACTATCGACCGCAGACGCTCGTCGTCATCGATCGCGTCGCCTTCGGCAGAACCGAGCGTATCTCTTCCGAGCGTCATGCTCAACTTCGCGGCGAGGTAGATCTCTTGACCTACCGCGTCCTCGATCAACCCGCCGAAGATGCCTTCATACGACACACCAGATGGCATCTCGATGGGAACGGCGACGAGCACCGGGTTCCCATCGATCGTCAAGCGCGACTTCTCGACCGCGACGAAGCTGGTGTACTGGGTCATGATCTGAAACGCTTCACCCAGCGCAACCACTTGCTGTTTCAAATCGGCGGGGAAAGCGTTCGCCTGCGCTGCGGCTAGGTCCTGATTCATGATCTGCTCGACCTTGGCCCGGGCCCATAGCGTTGCGATCACATCATGCTCAGGCTGGTCTTCGGCAAACTCAAGATCAAGCACGCGCTCATACGGCCCGGCCCCGGTATTGCCCGCAACCGTCAGCGTCCCTTTCCCGGCCTGGGAATACCGCCCGTGAATCACCAACGGCTGCACATCAAATAAATCAGGCACCGCATCCAACGGCGGAATCACATCCGTCACTTCCAGTCCGTCACTGAACGTGAGCGTGATATCCGTCAGCACCGGCGTCTCGACACGTTTCGTAAGGCGCTCGACCGCCGCATCGGAATCACTTTCCAGCAGGACGAACTCAGCCTCGCCGCGTCCGGCATTGGCCATCCCCTGCAACAGGTAGCGGTTGACGGAACTGCCGATGCCGAAGCTGAACACGCGCGTGGTGTGTGCATTGTTCTTGATCGCCCCGATGATCGCCATGTCGTTCCCCACGTAGCCGTCGGTGAGGAACAGCACAATGCGCATGGGTTTAGCCGGCGCTTTTTGCATTCCCACCAACCATGCGCGGTTAACGATGAGCACGCGCTTGCCGTTGCTCGTACTCCATGTGCCGGTTATCCCGACGGTCACACCTTGCGGTTGGAACACGGTCGGCAGATCGGTGCGCATTTCAAGCCGCAGCTTCAGATTATCGCGCACCGGAACCGTATAGACATCCGATTCGCCCGTGACGTGAATGTTCGGATACTCGACAATGATCTCGACATCGCGCCCATCCGCAGGAAGGTCCACAAGCTGCGCGGCGGTCAACGGTCCCGGCTCGTCGATCGGCCCCTGCACCAGCGCCGCGTTGATCGCTTTCATCATTTCCGTGCCGCCGCCGCCGCTTTGAGAATTGATGAACGCTTGCGCTACCTTGCGATTGTCCGGGGTGGCAGGCTTAGGATCGCTCCAAAGAACGTCGGTGCGGCCGGCGAAGGTAATCACGTTGAACGTATCGCGCGGTCGCATCGCTGCGATCGCCTTGGTCATCACCTCTTTGGACTTCTCAATGGGATACCCGCTCATCGAGCCGGAGATATCCATCACGAATACCAATTCGCGCGGCGGAACGTCGGCTACTTCCACACGATCAGGCGGCTGAAGGATCAGCGTGAAGAACCCGCCGTTGTCGCCGGCATGGGTGAGCTTGGCTTCGGCGATCGTTTCCGCGGATGTTCGCCAACTCAACACGAAGTCGCGGTTGGGGATCTCCTTGGCGTCAGCCAGCGCAACGGTGACCTTGCTCGGCGCTTCGTCGTCATCGAGAAAGTTGTCGCCCTTGATCTCGTGCAGCGCCGACTTGAGATCGACAATCCCCGGCCCGCCGGTGTCGATGGTCACACTGATGGAGATGTCGTGTCCGGCACGTTCGCCGGGCTTGACCGGCTCGGGTGTGATGCGACTGGCATCGGGGACCTGGTTGGTGTCTTGCGAGAAACCCGTCCCCATCTCGTTGATCTTGGCGGGGTCGGTAAAGAACCATCGGCCGTTGATCCGCCCGGTGTCGTCTGTGTACAGTTCGCCGAACTCTTTGGACGCGTCGCCGTACTCAGCTTCAAAGCGGTACCACACGGTAGGTTGGCCCGCGCCGCCGGTTGGATCACCTTCGCCCCACCATGTATCACCGGGGTATTTGATCGGCTGAGCGGATGCCAGTAGCGCATTGAGCTTGCCTGTCTGGAGTGAACCCAGTTCAGTGACTTCGCCAGCCGCGCCGACGGTCAGTCTGGCCGGCCCCAGCAGAATGACGCCGTGACGCGCCTTCAATTCAGCGGGAACGATGGCGGGACTCGTCATCGATGCGCCGGGGATATACCGCGGGCCGACCACCATCGGGAAATCGAACGTGTATTGGCCGTCCTTTGATTGGAGCACCTCGACGTAACTGATCTCGACGATGACTTGCGCTTCCGGCTCGATGTTCGCCACCGATTGCGTAAAGATGTTCGGCCGCTGTTGCTCAAGCAGGCTGGCGACGTAGCCTTGCGCGCGGGCCGCTTCGTAGATTTGCCTCGCTCGCTCTCGCTCTTTGACTTCACCGACAACGACTCGATCACCGACCGTCATCGTCATGCGATCGACCGCAGCGCGATGACTCATGGGGAAGGTGTAGACGGCTTCGATCTTGGCCTGGTAGGGATTGTGGTAGGTTTGCTTGAGGGTGACGCGGCTGAAGAACCCGGAGATTGCGACGTTGACATCGGTGTGTTTGAGCGGGCAGGGGCCGATGAGGTTGCCCGCGTCGTCCAGTGCGTCAAGCCGGCCGCCCTCGGGCACCATGATGAATCCGTCCTGGGCCAGCGCGCGATTGCCCGGCGTGGGGATGAGCAGCGTGACGAGCGCGACCAGAATCATCAATGATGCAGCAAGACGAGAGTACGGATTCACGGCAAGACTCCTAAGCAACACAAACGGCGAGGGGCGCGCAGCGACACGCCCGGCGATCTGCGGTTCGCGCGCGGCCGGATGATCCTTGAAGCGCAGCACGTGCTCTTCGTCCTGCGCCTGCTCAGCCAGAGCGCGAACGAGTCGATCGCGACCGGCGGCGGCGCGATGGGCGTTTGTCTGGTGCCAGGTCCGCAGCATCGCATCCAGATCGTCGCGCGGCGGAGGGCCGGTATCATCGGGCGTGTTCAGATTGTCGGGCGTTTTGGTCATGATGGATTCGCTTCACGCATGAGTTCGCCAAGACGTTCGCGGGCCTTGGCGAGCAACTTGTAGTAGCCGCTGCGGGAAAGGCCCAAGGCCGACTGGGCCGCTTGGATCGGGTCGGATTCGAGGTAGTACAGGTGAATGGCCAATCGTTGACGGTCGTCGAGCTGATCGATCGC
>JAZFYE010000207.1:0-5616 GCA_036475395.1 Phycisphaerales bacterium | reverse complement strand
TCGCCGAGCTGACGTCGCTGCTGGAGGATGCGCGCCTGCTTACGCTGACCGGATCCGGCGGTTGCGGCAAGACGCGTTTGGCGCGGGAGTTGGCGCGCCGCGTGATGGACCGCTTTCCGGGCGGCGTATGGCTGGCCGAACTGGCGCCGGCCGATGACCCGACGCGGATCGCGTCGGTGGTCGCCGAGGCGGTGGGCGTGCGGGAGCAGCCGAACAAGCGAGTGGAGGAGTCCATCCGTGACCGTCTGACGGAGAGCAAGACGCTGCTGATTCTCGACAACTGCGAGCACGTCCTGGAGGCGACGAGTGATCTAAGCGGTGCGCTGCTCGACGACTGTAAGGAGCTGCGCATCGTGGCCACGAGCCGGGAGGCGCTGGGGGTTCGAGGCGAGCACGCGTGGCGCGTGCCGAGCCTGGAGCTGCCGCCGTCATCGGGCGGCGGCGGGACACGCACGCCCGCGCCCGGGACCATGCCGCGACTCACTCCGCACACGCCGGCGCCGACGGTCGCGGAGCATGTCTCGTCGTTGATGGCGTGCGAGTCAGTCGCGCTCTTCGTTGATCGTGCTCGCGAGGTGCGCCCCAACTTCGAGCTCACGGAAGCGAACGCAACGGCCATCGCGAGCATCTGCCGCCGGCTCGACGGAATCCCTCTTGCGATCGAGCTTGCGGCGGCGCGGGCCAAGATGCTGTCGCCCGACCAGATCGAACAGCGTCTGGATGATCGCTTCAAGCTGCTCCGGGCGGGACGCGGCAAGGCGGAACGGCATCAGACCCTGCGGGCGACCGTGGACTGGTCGTATCGGATGCTCACGGATGAAGAGAAGCACGCGCTCCGGCAGTTGAGTGTCTTCCCGGAGCGATGCACCCTGGATGCGGCGCGGTTCGTGATCGGCGGCCGTGACGCGGACGAGTTCGAAGTGCTCGATCTTCTCACGCACTTGAGTGACAAGTCGTTGTTGCTCGTGAACGAGGACGACGACGAGGCTCGCTACCGCCTGCTGGAAACCGTGCGTCAATACGCCGAGGAGGAGCTTGATCGCGCAGAAGAAATGGTGGCGGCGCGCGATCGGCACCTGGCATTCTTCCATGAGATGATGCAGCAGGCCGACGAGGCGATGGCGTTCGAGTCGCAAGGTATCTGGATGCGCCGCGTGCGCGCGGAATTGCAGAATCTGCTCCATGCCATGATGTGGGGCGTCACTCGAGGCACCGGGGATGGGAGTGAGCCGTCGCCGATCAACCAGGCGCTGGGGATCGGCGGTCGTGCGGGCTGGTACTGGTCAACCAGCGGCCACTACGTTGCGACGCGCGCGGCGCTGGATGCGGTGATCAAAGCCGGATCCCATGCCAGCGCCGATGTCCGCGGCAATGCGCTGCGCGCCGCGGCCGATCTGGCGATGCGCCAGGGTGACCTGCGCCAGGCCCGTGTCCACGCGGATGAGGCGCTGGTGATCCATCGCGAACTCGGCGACGAAGGCCCCATCGCCAGGTGTCTGACCACGCTGGGCATCATCGCGCATCTCGAAGACGACTACGAAGGCGCCCGTGATCTCCTGGAACAGGGACTGGCCATCAACCGGCGCGTCGAGGACTGGCGAGGTGTGGTGGCGAACCTCGGCAACCTTGGACTGGTGGCACGGGACCAGGGCAGCTTCGACGAAGCGCGGACGTTTCAGGAAGAATGTATTCGTATCGGCCAGGAGCGTGGGTACGACAGGTCACTTGCCGTTGCCTGGTTGAACATCGCGCCCGTGCTTCGGGACCTTGGCGACCATGCCGGCGCCAGCGCGGCGCTCTGTGAAGCGATCGCGCGAGGCTCGGCGCTGGGCATGGACCACCATACTGCGGAGTCGCTGGACGAGACCGCGGTTCTGGCCGCGCAGCTTGGCGAGCACGAACAGGCGGCCCGCCTGCTCGGCGCCGCGGAAGCGCTGTACGAAGAGACGGGCGGCGGGCGATACATCTACGTCAAGCGCGCGGTTGAGGCGAACCTTCCAGCGGCGCAAGCTGCACTCCGCGACGCCACGGGCTCCGATGCGGCCTGGGATCAGGCCGTGTTCGACGGCGGCCAGCTCGGCATCCAGCGTGCCGTCGAGGAGACCCTCGGCTGGCTGCGGACCAAGAGCGGCACGGGGCCGGCGGAGGAAACGGGGACGTGACGTCGCTTTGCTGGTGCGCGTGCGACATGTGGCGGTTTCGCGATGCTCGTCAGATCCGGCGTACGTGGCGGGCGTTGTGCTTGTTACCCCCACGCACCCAGGAGGAGCGCAAGGTCGGCGGCGTTGACAAGGTCATCGCCGTTGAGGTCGGCGGGGTGTGATGGGTTGTCGCCCCAGGCGCCGAGGAGCACAGCGAGATCGGCGGCATCTCGACTTCTCGCCGATGAATCGCTCGATGGAGATGCACGGGCTCGGCAACTCCTGCCGCTGGTTTACGACCGTCTGCGCGCCATTGCCCAGCAACGGATTGCCGGCGAACGGGTCGGCCACACCCTCCAAGCCACAGCTCTTGTTCACGAGGCGTACGTTCGACTCGTCGGCAACCAGGAATTGAACTGGGACAGCCTGGGACATTTCTTCATGGCCGCTGCGGAGGCGATGCGGCGAATCCTGATTGAGCATGCCCGGGCACGCGGTCGAGATCCGGCCGGATGGCACGGAACTTTGGTCAAGACTGATGCCGGATGATACAAGGGCTTCCCCATGCTCGCGCCGGGCACGCTGTACGTCGTGTGCAGGGACAAATTCCTCTACGCCTTCAAGGACAATGACGGCGATCTGAACGGCGATGGCGTCGTCGACCACCACGATATCGTTGAGGTGGTTCACCACTTGGGACCGTGCGACGATCCGGACAATTGCCCGTGGGATGTGAACGGCGATGGAATCGTCAACGGCAGGGCCGTGTCCGAACGAGTAGCTGGCCGCGATCAGCCGGCAACGTCGGCGCATCTGACCTCCTCGCCCTCCTCGTCAACTGGGGGCCGTGTCCGTAGGAATGGGGCGACGATAGTTATTGGCGGCTAGCTTGATGCTTAGAGGCGAACGAACAGGCGGCTACGAGTCCCATAAGGGGCATTATGTCGTGAGAAGACCACGAGCGGCGCGAGCGGATGGGCGGACTGGTGAACTACTTCCACTGAACGGCGCTTGATGTGCCCGGCTGAGATTTGGACCTATACCGGGCACTATTCCGTTGTCATCAGGACGTCAGTTCACGTTCAGTGTTTAGGCTCAGGTGCATGTGCCTCTAGCAGCGCAAGGAACTGCGGCGGCATCGCATGCCCAAGGTCTTGCGCGGAATGCGTCTCTTGCCACGCTTTGGCGTAGTCTTGGGCATAGTAGTGCCAGACGGCCAGACGTTCGTGTGCCAACCCATGTTCAGGATCGAGCTGGACAACCCGCTGCATATGCTCGATCGCGCTGTCCAGTTCGTTGATCATTGACAGTGTGATTGCCAGGCTGAATCGCGCTTCGACGAAGTCAGGGTCGATTTCGACCGCACTGCGAAAGGCGGCAAGGGCGTAGACGTCTTTGGCATCGGAGATCAACGCGTCGCCGAGCCCGTGATACAACTCAGCGAGGTCCGGCGCGTTGCGGACGGCGTCGGCATAAGCTTTGATCGCTTCAGTGCGCCGATTGACTTCGAGAAGCTCAGCGCCTTGTGTTGCCCGCTGCAGCGCGCGTTCGGCATTGCGCACAGTGAAAGCCTCCACTTCCACAAGCCCTGCGCTAAAGTTCAACCCGCGAATCGCCTCTTGGAACTTCTCTTGCTCTCTTCGATCGCGCGACGAGACGGGCATGGCCGCCGAGGCTTGGGATGTCGTGGGGTATTGTGGGTTCTGGGCCGCGGAAAAGACCGGAGCGGTTTCGCAACTGCCACTGAACATGGCAATCGCGGCCAAGGCAAGCGTTGTCGCGTGAGTTCGTGTGGTAGTCATCGTAGGTCTCCGTAAGCGAACCCATCGGGCCAGGTGATGGCAAGACCATACTACCACCGGCCATTGAGAAAAGGGCCGAAATACGGGGAAAATGCCCTTGTTCGCGGCACCCAGTGAGTGAATTGGCCTGTTTTTTGGTAAACTCAAGCGGCCCCGAGTGTTATTTTGGAGGTTCGATGGGCACGAGAACCCTGGCTCTGACAAGGATCAGACGAAGGAGATCGGCCATGCTGGCGAATCTAGGTCGTGCAACGGTGTCGCGTCGTCGCATGCAGCCTGCCGCGGTGGCGTTGGCCTTACTCACAGCGTCGGTTGTGACAGCACAAGTTCCCGTCATCGGTCCGCAAGTTCGCATTGACGTGGGCGGGGGTACGTTCGCAGCGAACGAGACGACCGCATCGGCGAGCGAAATGGACCCCAACGTCATTGTGGCCGCCTGGAACGACTGGCGCGACGCTGCGCCGAAGGAGGGTGACATTGTCAGAATGGGTGTTGCACGCAGCTTCGACGGCGGCCAGACGTGGGAAGACTTGCTTGTTCGTCCGCCCAACGGATTTCAGAGAGATGTTGAAGGCGATCCCATGACTGCCTATGACGATCGAACGGGAACGCTCTGGGTGGGGGCGATTGCCTTCTCCGATGTCGTGTTTGTCGCACGTCTCGATCCTGGTGAGACGGAGTTTGAGATACCCGTAATCACCTTCCAACAAAATGGTGTGGACAAGGGATGGATGGCGGCGGGTCCGCGCATGGGAGAGCCGGACTCCACCCGAGTCTACCTCACGCTGTCGTACGGAATTCAGTGGTCCGACGACATGGGCGACACATGGACAGGTTTCCACCCGCTCGGCAACGGTGTAGGTTTCCTGCCGCGCGTCGGCCCAAACGGCGAGATGTACGTTGTACATAACACCAAGCTGCGTCGCAGCCTGAACAATGGCCAGTCGTTCACCACGCACACCATCGCCGTTCCGATGGACGAATGGAATCTAGCAGACGGCAGTCGCTTCCCCGGCAGGTTCCGTGTGCCACAGCTTTGGTATTTCGATGTGAGCCAGCAAACCGGGAACCTCTATGCGATGTACATGGATACGACGAATATCGTTAACGGTCAACGGAACGTCGATCTGTATTTCACCAAGTCAACCGATCAGGGAACGACCTGGACCACGCCGGTCGTTATCAACGGCGATAACGATCCGCCGGGCGATCAGTTCTTCCCGTGGATCGAACTCGACGAAGCCGACCGCATCCACGTTGTCTTCCTCGACTCTCGCCACACGGTGCAGAATGACGACGTGATCAACGGCATGTTCGACGTGTACTACACCTACAGCGACGACGACGGCACCACCTGGAACGAGTTCCGTCTGACGCCCAACTCGTGGAACAGCGCCGATGACGCCTTCGACTACCCGTTCAACCTCCAATTCCTCGGCGACTACCTGGGCATGGCCGTCGCGGGCAATCGCGTCTATCCGATGTACATTGATACTACCGGTGGTGATCCGAATATTTATACAAACGTGATCGTCTTTCCAAACGACGGCGACCTCAACGGCGACGGCGTCGTTGGCGCGGCTGATCTGCTGATCCTGCTCGTATCGTGGGGGCCGTGCGCTGATTGCGATGATTGCATCGCCGATATCGATGGCGATTGCTCCGTGGGCGCT
>JAZFYE010000206.1:0-7948 GCA_036475395.1 Phycisphaerales bacterium | reverse complement strand
GAACCTGGGCGACCGTCAGGCTTCTGCCCTCCGAGATCAGGAGCTTGAGCGGTTCGCGCATGTACTGCCGGGCCAGCCGTTCGATCTCCGCGGAGATCGTGGCGGAGACGAATATCGTCTGGCGGTCGTGAGTGACGGCCCCGAGAATCCGGCGGATGTCGTCGCGGAACCCGATGTCGAGCATCTCATCCACTTCATCAAGGACCGCGAAGCGAATGTTGTCATACGGCAGGAGACCGCGGCCGTGCATGTCCATCACGCGACCCGGTGTGCCGACAACCATGTTCGGGTTTCTCTTCAATCGCTCCGTCTGGATGCGGATGCGCTGGCCGCCGTAGATGGCGAGGACGCGAATCGGTGTGAACCGAGCGAGTTCGCGCAGCTCTTCGGTCACCTGCATCGCCAGCTCTCGTGTCGGCACGAGGATCAGCGCTTCCACCGGCTTCTGGCGATCGAGCTGGTGGAGCAGCGGAAGTCCGAACGCCGCCGTCTTGCCCGTACCCGTCTTGGACTGCGCGATGACGTCTTTGCCCGCCAGGGCAGGGGGGATCAGCTGGGCTTGGACCTTGGTGGGGTGCGCGAAGCCCAGCTTGGTGATGCCGTCCAAGAGCTTTGGGGAAAGCCCCATGTCGGCGAACGTCATCTGCGTGTTGAAGTATTCTTCCATCGACGAGCACCAATTCGGTGAATCACCCAGCCGGTTCCGGTCGGCGAGTCCCACACCCTACGCCGGTTCTGGGCGGCGTCCATTTGGCGGCGGTCGCTTCGGGAGATTTCACGAACGCCCAGGACCGAAGGCGCTGTCATCATCACCGGCAATCCTCGCCTTTGATGATAGCGCCGGCCAATCTGCGCGCAACGGCGAAGCGCAACGCCCCCATGGCAGGACACGAACCCGGTGATGTTACGGTCGTGTGATTGACGATACAACCAGTCCCGACGAGTCGGGATCGCCTGGCGGATCGACGTGTGTCCCCAACCAGCTTGATCCACATCGACCTTGGTGCCGTCCACGACAACATGCGGGTGCTCCGCCGCGTGGTGGGTCGGCGCTGCGCGTTGTGCGCGATCCTGAAGGCGGACGGGTACGGCCTGGGGGCTCGCCCATTGGCCGTCACCCTCGCGCGTGCTGGGGCGGACCTGCTGGCGGTCTACACGCTCCAACAGGCCCAAGAGCTGGCCCGTGAATCCCTGACCATCCCGATTATGGTGCTGATGCCCGTGGCCGACTTCGAGACGACCGAGGCTCTGGAAGCCCTGCTCGCGGCCGGACGGCTTCACCTGACCGTCCATGCTCCATCGCAGATGGTGTCGCTGGCAGAGCTCGCCGCCCGGCTCGGCCTCGTCCTGCCCGTCCATCTGGAGGTGGACACCGGGATGAGCCGAGGCGGGTGCAGCATTGACGAGGCCCCGGCCATCGTTCACCGAATCACCGATCCCTCGATGGCGAGGCGGCTTCGCCTGGCCGGTCTGTTCACCCATTTCGCCGATATCAAGGCCGCCAATCCAGTGTACATGAACCGCCAGGCGGCGCGGTTCGAGGCGGTGGTGGATCAAGTCAAGGACGTCTTGCCGCTCGATTGTCTCATCCATGCCGCCAATTCCGTCGCCACGCTCCGCGCCAAGCGGTTCCACAAATCGATGGTGCGCGTCGGCCAGGCATGGGCGGGGTACGGGGTTGATGGACTGGACGAGGGCGAGTTCCTGCGGATGGGCCGGCAACTGCGACCGGCCGTGTCCTGGACGAGCCGCATTGTTCACGTCAAGACAATCGAGCCGGGTACGCCCGTGGGATATCGCTGCACGTGGACCGCCAAACGCCGCAGCCGTATCGGCTTGGTGCCCGTGGGCCACGCCGATGGGTATCCAACGGCCCTAGGAACAACAGACACGAAGCCCGGCCCGGCGTGTGTGGGGGTTGTCGTTGATGAGCCTTCGACCTCCACTAACCCGCGGCATTATGTGCCCGTCATCGGAGCGGTGAACATGGACCAGATCACGATCGATCTGACGGACATCGACCCGCCGGCCGACCCCGGCGTGCCGGGGCGAATCCCGGTCGGAACCGCCGTGGAGTTGATCAGCACCGACCCCAGTGCGCCAAATCACCTGCCCACGCTCGCCCTCGCCGCCGGCATCGTCCCGCACGTCCTGTTGGCGGGTCTCAGCTCGCAGCTGCCGCGTGTGTACCACGCCGATCGGCCGACAACACGCAAGCCCGCCTCCGCGCCGCCCGCACTCGTCAGCTAAGCGTCGTATACGAATCCCAAATGATTCTCGGGCGAGCCGGGTTGTGTCAACCCGGTGGACGCCCGAACTCGCTGTTCATCCGCGCGCCATCTATACGCCGCGTCTACCGGCCCGACACGGGCCGGCTCACGCGGGGTTCAGGGCCCCAGCCGCTCGGGAGAACTGCGGAATCCCGCCCTTTTCGTGATAAATCCTGGTGGTGCCGGACAGGCGAGGTACTCTGGTACTCTGTTCTTGCTCGGTCGCACGGGGGTCCCGATGGAGTCGGGATCTCCGGGGGCGGCCATGGGGATAATGGATGAACCACTGTTCGGCATCTCGGATTGAAGGAGACCCAGATAGGATTTTGTCAATCAGTCACATTGGAACAGGAGGCGTACCTATGAAAAAGCTTGTAATAAGCACGGCCATTGCATTCATGATGGTCGCACGAGCGCACGGTGACATCGCTGTCAGCATCACCGGCGGCGGCGGCGGAGAGCCCGCTGCCAACTCCGTGCATGGGTGGGAGTTCACGGTTAACACCAACATCATCCTCACACATCTCGGACTCTACGACCTCGATCTGGATGGTTTTATTCTCGACTACGATATCGGGCTCTTTCGTCTGAGCGACGGCGCCTTGCTTACATCCGGCACCATGAGTACTGGCACGGGCGACCCGCTGATCGATAACTTCCGCTACATCGATGTGGCGGACGTTCCGCTTGTGACCACCGAGAACTACGTGTTGTCGTACTACACCAGCAGCAACAGCAGCGACTTTGTCGTGACCAACGCCACTGACGAGGTGTTCGCACCTGAGGTCAACTGGATCTCCGGCCGTTGGGGCGACGCGGACGGCCTGATCATTCCGTCCAATTCAACGAGCGCCGATCGCTACGGCCCGAACTTCCAGTTCGTGACCCCCGGAAACTGCCCCTGGGACCTCGATGACAACGGCAGCGTTGGTGCGTCAGATCTGCTGTCACTGCTCGTAAGTTGGGGCCCGTGCAAAGGCTGCCCCGCCGACTTCGACGACAACGGCACCGTCGGCGCATCCGACCTCCTCGCCCTCCTCGTGAACTGGGGGCCGTGTCCTTGAAGATGGCATCATGGCATCAAGGCATCGAGGCATCGAGGGATCATGGGATCGTGGGGAACAAGAAGGCACTTGGCCTTTGACTGGGTGCCATACTTCATCCCCGACCCGTCGGGGTGAAGCATGCCGTGCCCCGCCGGTAGGACACCCTCGGCAAAGTACGATACCAGGGCGAGAAGCGGGGTTCAGGGCCCCAGCCGCTCGGGAGCGCCCCGGAATCCTGTCCTTGTCGTGATAAACCATGGTGGTGCTTGGACAGGCGCGGTACTCTGGTACTCTGTATCTTCCTCGGTCGCATGCGGGCTCCTGCGGCCAGGGACTTGCCGTCAGACACCACAGTGCGGCCTCACGCTGGAAGGAAGCTTCGATGCATTCGCCTCACGCAAGGAATCGATTGATAGCACTAGCTGCCCTGTCACTTCTTGGTCAGCCGATCGGCGGACTCGGCAGCACCCAGGCATACCAAACCAGGAACGAGTTTTTTGAGAAAGCAAATGGCGCAGTTTTTGAACTGAAAGTCGAAGGGCTCACCCAGACCGTCTTCACACACGGAACGGGATTTCTCGTATCCCGGGATGGCTTTGCCATCACCAATTTCCATGTCATTCAGGGTGCTTCGGGAGCAAAGGCTCGCTTCGCTGATTCGGCGGATGAGTTCATGATCGAACTCTATGCGGTCCAACCTGGTCTTGATCTTGCGTTGATCAAACTCGATATCACGGGTCCAGAGGCGTCGCATACACGATCTTGGCTTGAACTGATTGATACGGAACCCGCCGCCGGTAGCGAAGTGTGGGCGTTTGGTTATGCGCTGGGGCTGGGCTATACCGTCACGAAAGGCGTTGTCGGTGGTGTCCGAAGATTCGGCGAACTACCACCAGGAACTCAAGCGTCGGCCAAGTACGACGCCTCATCCCGGTGGATTCAAACGGACTGCACGATCAACTCGGGCAACTCTGGCGGTCCCCTCGTAGATTCAACTGGTCGCGTCGTCGGTATCAACACGTGGACATGGGGGGAAAGAGCGAACCTGTTCTTCGCTCTAAGTTCGACACACGCTCGTCAGCTGTTGGCTGGGGGGAGTGGCCAGCCGATAGGTTTCCAGCGGGCTAAGAAGCAGTTTGGCACGATCAAGGTCCCACACACAAGCTTTCCCAGAATCACGGTAGCGAAATTGACATCTGGTCGTCAGGTCCTTTCCTCTGCGAGAGCTCTTCGAGCTGTGATCAGATGCCGAAAATGTGCCGGAGACGGTAGTGTCAGAGTGAAGTACCAAACTGGCTGGAAATACGTGACAGGGAGCATGAGGAAGCCGACGTATTCCTTTCGGGTCGAGACATGTCGAATGTGCCGAGGCGGCAAATACAACCACGCGAACCGAATACTTCGTGTCGGCCAGAGCTTGGCGAAGCGGCTCGCCTCAATGAATCCCAATGATAGACTCGCCGACCAGGCACACTCCGTAACTCGGGATGTTTTGCAAGAGGTCGTGCGTATAGATCCACTGACGCTCGCCGCACTCTTGAGCGATCAAGCGCTCAGGGACTTTTCAGACGTGAAGCCTAGAATCGGGAAGCCGGTCCTCTTCGTCGGGACTTTGGTTCATGACCGAGAGCTTCCAGGGCACGCCGGACACATCCGAATGGTGCAGATGGCCGACAACCCGACTGTTGTGTTTGTCTCGGAGCCTTATGTGGTGGACGCTGTCGAATCGGAGCACGTGTTTGCAGGGGGATTGATGGCCGGGTTCGTCTATGGTTCCGAGGGAGAAATCCACCCAGTTGTGCAAAGCGGCTTCGTGATCGGCCAGTAGGGGATGATTCCACACGGGAGATGCCTCGCCACAAGCTGAGCGGGCAGCTCGACGGCAGCAAGCAACTCTGTGGTCTGGGGCAATACTCCCGATTCGATCGCCGGAACAGGTACGACTGCTGTACGCTTGATCAATGGCCATGCGTCTTCGGTACGGCCTGAAAACGCTCGAGTTCGGATGGCACGGCCGTCCTGCCGACGCGGCCGGACACGACCCATGTCCTGGCGGCAAGATTCCTCAGCGCGGCTCGCCGACCGGTCGTTACACTTCACATCCTGATGCCTCGGTGCGTTGATGACGGATGAATTCGACGCGGTCGTGATCGGCGGCGGCCCGGCGGGGAGTATGAGCGCGCTGCTGCTTGCCAAGCGCCGGTGGCGTGTCGCTCTGATCGAGCGGGGCGGGCGGTTTCGAGACAAGGCCTGCGGGCATTGTTTGAACCTGGCCGTGCATCCATTGTTGCAGCGCGAGGGTCTGCTAGACGACGTGCGCGCACGCTCGGTCGGCAGATCGCAACGGTTGCGTGTGCATCTTCCGAAACGAGAACCGGCCACCATCGCACTGGGCGACGGTCATCGCGCCGGCGGCTATCTGCTCGTGCCACGGCGTGAGTTCGATCAGCTCCTGCGTGATCGAGCTGCGCGAGCTGGGGCGACGGTGGTCCAATCGGCCTGCGCGTGTCTGCGGTCAACGGATGAGCACGGCGCCGTGGTCGAGGTGAGGTCGCCGCCGCGCCAAGCTCGCCGCCTTCATTGTCGCCTTGTCATCGGCGCCGACGGACTCCGCAGCGGTGTGGCACGGGCCGCAGGTCTGGCGGCGACGAAGCGGATCGGACGAAAGTTCGGCTTCGCACTCGATGTGCGATGCCCGCGCGCCGACTTGCTCGCGCCGGATACAATCGAGATGTTCGTCGTGCCGGGCGGGTACCTGGGCGTGGTCAATCAGGGTCGAGGCCTGTTGCATCTGGCCGGGCTCGTGTCGCCGCCCGACGCCGATGCCTCCAGACCCGTGTCTTTCGTGGCCACGATTGCTCGACGATTCGACCTGCTGCGCCGGGTCGGGTTAGCCAACGCAGCGGCAGCGCAGGTGGCGAAAGTGCTCGGTGCCGGTCCGATTCCGTGTCGACCGCGGGCGGTGGCGGCAGGGCGGGTGGCGCTCGTCGGTGATGCGGCGGGCTATGTCGAGCCGTTCACCGGCGAAGGGATGAGCTGGGCGCTGACCAGCGCGGAGGTTCTGGCCGAGGTCGTTGCTGATCAAGCGCCGGGCGACTGGACGCCGGCCGCGGCCAGGCGGTACCGAAGGGCGTGGCGAGATCGCATCGGTCGTCGGCAGTGGTTGTGTCGGGCCGTCGCCTGGTCGTTGCAGCGTCCACTCATTCTTGGCGTCCTTGCCGGCGCCGTGGCTCGACCGGGACCGCTCACGCGAGGTCTCCTTGGGAAAGTCGTGATGCCGTGAGTCAGCTCGTAGAACCGCTGTCTAGCTCGCAGGTTCACCCGACATCTTCGGGCCGTGCGACCACCGCCCAGGCTCGACTAGTGGGCTTGGGCCTCGCCACGCCCAAGCCGTGCTTCTCGCAAGCGGTGATCGCGCAACGCCTCGCCGACTTGTGGGGATTGACTGGGCAGGAGGCCGACCGCTGGCAACGAATCGTGGATGGGAGCAACATCGATCGGCGTCACAGCGTGGTGCCTGTCGAAGAAGTCATGGGGCTTTCGACCAAACAACGAATGGAATCGTACGAGCACCACGCGCCGCCGTTAGCCGAGGACGCAGTCCACTGCGCACTCACGAACGCCGGTATCAACGCCGAGGACGTCACGGATCTGATCATCGTTTCCTGCACGGGTTTTTCGGCGCCCGGACTCGATATAGCGCTGATCCAGCGGTTTGGTATGCCGCTGACCGTCAAACGCACGATCATTGGATTCATGGGGTGTTTCGGTGCGATCAACGGTATGCGCAGCGCAGTGCGTGCATGTCTGGCTGATCCAGACGCGGTGGTTGTCGTCGTCTGCGTGGAACTGTGTTCACTGCATTTTCGTCGTGATGTAAGCGCGCAGAACCAAGTGGCCTCGGCACTGTTCGCTGACGGTGCGGCCGTAGCGATCGTTGTCGGCGAGCGCATCGCGATCGATCACGGGCGCGCCGGCATCGGGCGCTTGACGATTGGCCACAGCCGGCTCATCCCCGAGGGCCGGGATTGGATGACCTGGCGGATCGGCGACGAAGGGTTCGCCATGACATTGACGCGCCAGGTTCCGGTCATATTGCGCAAGCAGATCGCATCGTATGTTGCCGGTGTCGCGCCGCAGCGCCCCAACTGCTATATCGTTCACCCTGGCGGAGCCGGAATCCTTGACGCGGTTGACAGTGGGTTGAGTCTGCAAGGAAGTTCCGGTCTCGATTCCGCCCGCACCGTTTTGCGACGCTTCGGAAACATGTCCTCGTGCACCGTGCTGTTCGTACTCGATCAGGTTCTTGCGGACGGCTACCGGCTGCCCGGGCTGATGCTGGCCTTCGGACCCGGTCTGAGCATCGAGAGTCTCGCGATTCTCCCTGATGACGGTGGATAGGTTCCGGCGGGCCACCGAAGCACGTACCGATAACTGCCAATCCTTGAAATAGCGTGGTCTGATTCCACATCACGTCGCCGCCGAGCCGATAGCGACTGCCGGCCGGAGGTGAGGAGTTCGGGAAGCAAACACTATCTACGAGGGTCCGCGATTGTCCGACCCACTTGGAACAAGTGCTTCCCGAACTCCACGCCTCCGGTCGAGTGCACCGGCCGCTTCTTCTCACACATC
>JAZFYE010000205.1:0-8950 GCA_036475395.1 Phycisphaerales bacterium | reverse complement strand
GCTCCGTCACGCTTTCGCGCATTGCGGAAGATTCGTTACTGCAGCCTCCCGTAGGAGTCCGGGCAGTGTCTCAGTCCCGATGCGGCGGGTCATGCTCTCACACCCGCTACCCGTCTTCGGCTTGGTGAGCCGTTACCCCACCAACAACCTGATAGGACGTTCCCCGCTCCCGAGGCAGCAAGCCTTTGATCCCGAAGGACCACATCAGGTATTAATCCAGGTTTCCCTGGGCTATCCCTGACCTCGGGGTACGTAGGAACGTATTCCTCGCCCTTGCGCCGCTCTACTCACCCCCGAAGGGGCTTTCGCGCTCGACTTGCATGTCTTAACCATGCCGCCAGCGTTCAATCTGAGCCAGGATCAAACTCTTCAATTGAGTGTGCTATCAAACGCGACCCAAACGGGTCACGATCGTTTACACATGTCTACCCTGGCCAACCGGTTCCGATCACTCGAAGCCGGACGGTCTCGCTGGTTCCAACTACCAACGCCAGCAGACGGCAAATCTGCTGGTTGTTTACGAACATCACTACCGTCACCATCTACGACGACGGTAAACGATCGGTCTGGCTGGAGCCAACCGATCTGGCATCACAAGGATGTCCGAAAGCACCAGGTGCTGTGTATTACCCAGCGCTTGCGGGATCCCGGTCCAACGGCACGTTGTGAACGCACCGTAGTTCCGGGCACATCCTCGCGGCGTACCCAACTGTTTACTTTCCAATGAGCGCACGATCCAGATCATGGAGCAGGAAATCCCCGCACCATAGCCGTAATCGCTCTCGCGATCCGGTGCCGGGATTTTAGCAACCTGTTCGCCCCTGTCAATCTAGGGCATCCGAAGGGCTCGACGCCCGGCCAGCGAGACCCGAATGTGGCTGCGATTGCCTAGCGGCGTCGGCTCGCTCCCGCCGGGCCCGCTCGTCGGAAACGGCCAGGACCGCCGCGATAACGCTCGCCGGGCGAGATCGCCGCAGGCGCCTCGCCGCCCGCTGCATCGAGGCCCCGGTCGTCCGCACATCATCGACCAGCACGATTTGAAGGTCGCGAAGGTCCCATCCGCCGGGGCGTCTGCGAAGACGAATACCCCGCCCCCCGCGCCGCCGCCGGTCGGTCGGCGAGAGCCCGACCTGGGGTGACCCGTTCGCCGTCGCCAGCACCCGCAGCAGCGGCGCGCGAAGCTCGGCGGCGGTCGCGCCGGCGATCGCCAGGGCATGGTCGATACCTCGATAGATCCGCCGTTGCCAGGGCATGGGCATCGGCACCACGACACAACGCGACACGTCCAGGAGCTGTGATTCGATCAAGGCCACGCCCAACTGCCCCCCCAGCAGTTCAGCCATGTCCGACCAACGCTGGTACTTGATCGAGCGTATCCATTGCCGCAGAGGATCGATGTATGGACCGAGGCGCACTACTCCAGCGACCGCCATTGCTTTGGCACGACACGAACCGCAACCGGACTTGGTGGCTTCACCGACGCCAACGCTCGAACCGCAGCGGCGACAATACGCGGCCAGATCATCGCGTCGCCAGTTCGCCTCGGCGATCGCTCTTTCCGCCGGCGGCAAGTACCAACCGAGCCACGTCTGCTGAACATCGTCAATCCATGCTCCGAGTTTGGCGGTGTGTTCGCGAAGTATCAGCGCCACCGGCGGAGCGTACCAATAATGTTATCGCTCTACGGAGTGGGGAAGAATTGTGGATGAGTGACGGAACCTTCTTCCATCACCATTCAATGAACGCCAAGTACAGGTGCTCGCCGGTGTCGGGGTCTTGGCCGAGGTAGATCAGGTCGCGCAATACATCCGCCGAGAGCAGTTCGTCGTAGCTGGCGATGTTTACCTGCTGGGCGGGGCTGCCCTGCTTCTTGAAGATCACCGTGTGCGTACCATCGTCGTTGGGCTGACCCGTGACGACGCCCATCGCATCCGCATCCAGCGCCACCGGCGTGGGTCGTCAGGTCCGGCATTCGCTTGTAGAATCGCGGGATGCCTGGGGCCGATGTAGGACAGCCTGGTGGGTCGGGAACGCTGCCGTTTGTCGGCCGTGTGGATGAGATCGCGCGGTTTCTGGAGATCCTCGAGGATCCGTCCGGGCAGGCGATCGTGGTGTCCGGGCAGGCGGGGATGGGCAAGACGTGGTTGGTGAACCGGTTGGCGTCGATCGCCGAGTCGCATGCGGAGCTTACGTGTCGGACGACTCGGTTTGAGGTAACGCCGGATGACTCGGTGACGTCAACGCTCGAGCTGATTCTGTCGCACGCGAAAGACGCGGCGGAGAGCGCTGCGGGCTTCTTCGAAGTTACGGATCGAGGACGGAAGAAGCTCAAGGCGCTGATGGGGCTGGTCCCCAAGGGCGACAAGCTGTCCGAGCTGATTGGAGTACTTGGTAGCGAGGCCAAGGGCCATTTGCGGAACAAGTTCCTTGATGTGCTTCGCGCGCTATCGAAGCGGATGCCGGTCAATGCGCGGGCGATCTTTGTGATCGATCCCGAGAAGCTGATGCACCCCGAGAGCGCGGATTCCTGGCGGATCGTTGTGAAGGGCCTGCCGCCGAAGGTGTTGTTCGTGTTCGCGCAGCGGCCGCAGGATGCGCTGATTTCAGATAACCCGTTTCTGGCGCTTCCGAACGTGCATCGGGTTCCGGAGGCGGCGGGCGGGCTGTACACGCTCGATGAACCGTCGGTGGAAGAGATGGTCGAGTTCGCTGCACCCCAGATCGGGTCGCCGATCGATGCCGTGCGAGAGGCGGTGGCGCGGTACGACGGTCATCCGTACGCGGTGGGCGCGGCGCTGGGTTTGATTGCGGATGGACGACCGCTGGATGAGTTGCCGGTTGATCCGACGGAGGAGCAGATCGCGGCGACACAGTGGGACCAAGTGTGCACGAAGCACGGCGAGGATGCGATTAAGGTATTTGAGGCGATGGCGGTGCTTCAGGAGCCAGCGCCACTGGAGACGGTGGATGTGGTGGCGGCGGTGGAGCGGGTTCGACGCACGGAGTTGCTTTCGGATCGGTTCTTGAAGTCGCTGGTACGTGAAGAGGGCGACGGCTGGCGGATCTATCACGTCATTCTGGCGGATTACGTACGGGAAGGGCTTGCGGCAGAGAACGGCGCGGAAGCGTATCACCGGCGGGCGATCGTTCTGTTTCGTGAGTCGCTGCGCGTAAGTCGGGAGGGGCAGACCGCGCCGGATGCGCTGGCGGCGCGACGGTTGGCGGTGCACGTTCGGCATGTGGATGGGGATGAGGCGTTCGCAGATACATTCGTGAATGAATGCGGTCAAGCTCTGATCACACTTGGGCTTCTCGACACATTTATCAGCGAGTCGCTTCGCATTCTCGATCTACCTGAGTTGGACCTGACCTGGGAAGCTGCAGTCAGAGTCAACCTCGGGCAGACCCATCAGATACGCGGCGAGCTGGATGAAGCCGAAGCCATGGACAGACAGGCGCTCAAGATCAACGAGAAACTCGGCCGCCTCAAAGAGATGGCCAGCAGCTATGGCAATCTCGGAGCGATCCACCTGCGACGCGGCGAGCTGGATGAAGCCGAAGCCATGGTGAAAAACTCGCTGGAGATTTTTGAGAAGCTTGGTCAGTTGGAAAGCATGGCCACGCAGTACGGCAACCTGGGGCTGATCCACCTGGTACGCGGCAGGCTGGATGAATCTAAAGCCATGCTGAAACACTCGCTGGAGATTTTTGAGAAGCTTGGTCAGCTCGACGGCATGGCCGGGCAGTACGGCAACCTCGGGGTGATCCACCGGAGACACGGCGAGCTGGATGAAGCCGAAACCATGCTAAGAAAGGCGATGGAGATCTACGAGACACTCGGCGGGCTCGAAGGCATGGCCAAGCAGTACGGCAACCTCGGTTTGGTTTGCAAGGACCGGGGTGATGCGCACGGCGCGCGGGAAAACTGGATCAAGGAGCGAGATCTGTACACGCGGGCTCAGATGCCTCATCTCGCGGAGGAGGTGCAGGGGCAGATTGATGGGTTGGGAGAGAGCGAGTGAGGTTTCGCCAATGGACGCGTCGGATTGGTCGGGGGCGGGATTCGGGCCGCAGAGCGGTGCGGCTTCTTCACTTGTCGAGTTGCGGAAGGAACTGCCGCTGTGTCTCGGAGAGCGCGAGGCGCAAGCGCATCATGGCCCGGGCGCAGACTTCGTCGCGGTCGAACTCGAGGCGCTCCCGCTGCACTTCGCGTTCAATCGTGCGGCGCGTCGGCATGTTGAACGATGTGTTGCCCATCTCGCGCTCCTGCTCGCGCAGGAGGGCGATACCCTTATCGGATATCTCCATGAAGCGCGAGCGGAAGTTCTGGGCTATCGCATCGATCTGATTGCGCTGGGCCTCGGCGAGGTTGGGAAATCTGAGGATGGAGGCGATGGACTTCTCGACCTCGATTGAATCGCGGTAGATATCGGGGAACGCCTTGCGGTTGTAGGCGAAGCGGAGGTCCTGAGCGTTTGCCGGTGGAAGTTGTTCTAGGATCTGCGCGAGATGCTCTTCAGTAATGTTGGATATCCGGCGACGATTTTCGGTGAGTTGCTGCTGCTGTTGGCGCCACTTTTCCATAATGGCTTCGCCAACCCCAGGGGCGGCGTCGCTGGCACCAGCACGTCGCGCGGCGTCAAGACGACGCTTTGCTGACTTAGCCATGGCAAGACGTTCTTTGTAGACCGGGGACGTTTCGGATTCATATGAATCGAGCACTGGACCAATTGTTTGCAGTGTGGACTGGTCTAGCTCGGCTTCATAGACGAGTTGGACAAGGTCTGTGACACGTCCGCGGTCGCCCCAGAATGGGCCGTAGGCATTTGTAACTTCGTGATGGACGGCGCGTCGTCGCAGGAGGCGCAGCCGTTGGACGTGTTTTGATTGCCGATCGTCAACAGCCATGATGGCAACGTCATCAAAGAACCGTTCGTCGGCACCTTGCAATGCCGCAAGCCGTTGTTGGAGCAATCCGTCGTCATCAGCCTTAGTTTCGTCCGCCTGGGTCTGATCCTCTGGTGTCAGCGGGGTGTAGAGAATCTCATCGAACTTCTCTCGGTAGTCTTGATATAACAGATCCACAACAGCGGTACTACCTTCACTGATGTTAGAGCGCCTGACGAAGCGCTGGAATTCGCCGGCGCTGATGGGATTGGGCAGGCGCGGATCCTTGGCTCGTTGATTGGCATGGGAGGCAACGTCGGAGGCGAGTTCGCCATCTCGGGCCACGCGCGGTGGTTGGTCCGGCTCTTGCACAGCGCCGAATTCTTCTCCCTGTACGTTTTGCTTCGCGGCTAGGATTTGCTTTGCGGTTTCAGCGAACAGTTCGGGGCCAACGAGTGCTTCGAGCGTCGCGTCAGCTCGTTTAAGCAGCGCAACACGGCGAGTCGGAAGATCACCTAGCTTTGCGTAGAGGGTTTGGGGGTTCTCTTCATTGAGAACTGCCATCGTGCGATACTCGCGCGATTTTTCCACCAGATCGACGAGTTCATCGATGATTTTGTCATCTTGTCGCACGAACTCGTCACGCTGAAGCTGAATCTGCTCAATCAAGTCGGCGGCGATGTCGTCGAGTTTGACTGCTTCGGCGTACCGGCGCCGATACGAGCCGGCACTCAGGTATATCGGCTGATAGACGCTCTTGTAATACCGATCGCGCAGCTCGGCGGTATTTTCCTCGCCGACCACTCTCATAAGCTCGCGTACGGTCTTGAGATTCAGTTTACTGATGTCATAGACGGCCTTTTGGAACGGAACGCTGGTTTCATCGAACTTTGTCCGAAGCGCTTCCAGGATCTCTTGGTTCTCACCAAGTTGCATCATCTGCTCGGGCGTCATGTCGCGCAGTCCAAGCTCGTCAATTGTGTCGAGCATATCGGTCGTCGCCGCCCTCAGAACGCGATGCAGCGCCTTGGCCCGACTGAGCAGCGCGCTTTCATAGCCGACAAGTATGGGGTCGACCAGCGCGGCCTCGTCGGCTGAGAGCTCAAGCCCTTCGACGAGCTCGACGAGATCGGCACGAGCACCGGGATTGAACTCTCGGCCGATGTTCAGAATCACAGTTCGCAGCGCCTGGATTCGCCGTTGCTTGCGAACGCGCTGGAGCTTCAGGTGCTGCTGGTCGTCGAGGATGGACTCGATCTCATTGAAAAGGGATCGATCGACACCGGCGATCTTCGACTGAACATGCTCGAACTCTTGGATCAACTGCTCCAGTTCGGTCCGCTGAGGGATGGCAAAGCGGCTGCGCATGAAGTTGATGGCGATGTCGAGCATGTGGTCCTGGAAGGCCTGCATGTCTTTGTCGCGCAACCGGCGGAAGCGGTCGAGATACGCATCGTGCAGCGGCTCGAGCGCGAGGCGCTGATCGACCGAGAGTTCGAGGCGATCGGCGTACTGGATGAGAGTCTTGGTGTTGATCGGATCGGGAAACATCGGCAGCCCCTGGGCGAGGACGGCCGAAGGAAATAGGAATAGCAAAGAGGCGGTGACCGCGAGGACTGCGGTTCGGATTCGATGCCCGGTAGAGGATTGAATTGGGGTCATCATGGTCGGTCTTCGCCGTAAGGATAGGGCCGTGAGGGACCCCCCCGCCGTCCATGACCTAACTGGCGGAGGGGTACTCCATCTATTGTACGGAGACGGCGTCGGCGAGTTACCAGCAATGGTGCCGAAGCGAGCGGTTCGCGGCGGCCGTGTATTAGCGCGAAAGCCGAAGGAAGGTGAGTTTGACCCAGTCGCCGGGTGCGCGTTGGTACTCCCAGAACGCCCATCCGTTGGTTCGCCTTCGCCTGACCGCCTTGGCCGCGGCGGAGGGTGAGTTGTATAAGCTGTGATTGTAGAGGATGCTTCCGTCACGCCTGATGTGTGCACGGATGCGGCGTCCCTTGTGCCGAGCGCGAATCGGCATGGGCCCCATGACGTAGGGCGCCATGGGTGCAGAGGATTTCGCCTTCGGTTTTGTTTGGCGGACGATGGTCTTGGTCCGAGCGCGTTTTGGTCGGCCGATCAATGAATCGAGCCGTTCGCGCTGCCGACGCCGGATGTCCGCTGCGAAACGCTGGCGAAGGTTGTCCGCTCTCAAGAAGCGTCCCTTGGTCTTGTTGCCGGGCGGCACGACCACGCGCAAGAGCAGCGATTCCATCTCCTTCATGTTGGTGGTGCCCATTGTCAAATAGACGCTGAACCGATCCCATGACTCCTTGTGGCGATCCCGAAGGTGTTCCTTCAACCGGCGGGAGAGGTTTCCGGCCAGGTCCACATACCAGAGGTTCCCCGTTCGGTAGAGCGCATAGACGCCTTGGCGACGGCGAATGTATTGGCGAATAAGATTCTGGTATGTCTCGAGCGCTTCTCTTGAGATGTTCTCCAGGTACTGCGAGACAAGCTGAACACGCATGGCCACCGTGTGATTCTCCTCATTCCACACTCGCTCTGATCTTCAATACCGGCCGAGCAAGGCGAAGGCAAGTCCACGGCCCGTAATCGGCTCAAACGATCCCGCCGGGCGGAGCGTTGCCCGGCGATCCGCACGCCAAAGGATGATTGACGATCTGGCCGGGGGCAGCGCCGTCGTCACTCGTTTCGGTAGACCTCGGTCTGCGGCTGGAATGCGACCCAAGCGAACCAGAACGTGTGGACGACGAGAGCTTCGTCCGGCGCCTCGGCGACGCGAACCGAGCCGGCCTGTCCCTCGGACTCCAAAACAATCGTCTGCCCGTCAATTGTGTCGCGAACGACGCCGCCCGGAGCATTTCGTATCTCACTGATCGGATAGGCCTTGACTGCCTCGCCGAGCTTCACCGCAACGATCCGGTCCTTTGGCTTGAGCCGAGTGTCCTCGTGGTCGACCGGGAACCTCAAGCGATCAGTCTCGAAGTAGTCACCGTAGGGATTTCTTTTGTAATCCCGGCTGAACCCGGTCTCGAAGCTCACGACGGTGGAATCAGGATGGCGCTTTGACCAACTCGCAAAGGTCGTGAGCTCCCAGCCAAGGTGCCGGAGCGACTTGCCCGCGTTGGGCCCGCTTATTGCGGCAAACCCGAGCTGTGACCACAGCGAATCGTCGGTGCGGTCGAACAGCAGGACATTGGAGTTGTACAACAACCCCGAGATACCGAACTCGTGCGTCTCGCCGTCGAGTCGACGATCAAGCACACTGACGGAGTCACACAGCGGACAGTAGACGACGAGCAGAGGCGCTCCTGCCAGTTTGTCGTTCACCGCTTCGTGCCAGTTCAGGATCGCGAGGGGGTAGGCCCGCGCTTGATCGTCGACGATGACGCCGACGACACGATCATCGGGCTTGAGGAAGTCCGCGTCGGCGACAGGCACGGTGGCCGGGGTCATCAGGGCAGGGATGCCGTCCTTCGGCGGTCCGCCGCGCTGTATCTCCTGACGGGGAACGAGCAGGTTGTCGTAATTGAATCCCCCGCCGACGGGCGGCCGAGACGTCACCGGCCGGTCCGCGCGAAGGCTCCGGTCGAACGGCCCGGCCAATCCACGGTCGCCGAGGGTTGATCGAGCTACGACCGTCACGACCGTGGCCGCCGTCAGGACTATCACGACAGCCAGCAGCACGCGCACGGGCGTCCATCGATACGTGTCATCACCGGCGTGGTCAGAGTCCTGGGACATGGCAGCGCTCCTGGCAGGGTGGATGCCGGCCGTGATTGATTCCGCGACTCGCCGACATCGGCCTAACTCAACGCCCCGACTCGCTATTCCACGATTCTAAGGGACGCTTGACGGACCGTTTGCATCTGGATCGCCTCAACGCTGGGCCTGTGACGCATCCAGCGTTGCCCGAAAAACGATCAACCGCTCGTAGTATCGGCCGTCGCGAAGCGTATAGGCGCCGGGAATCTTCGCGATCTCGCGCATGAATGCAGCGTCCTCATAGTAATAGTCTCGAAACGGCCCACTGGTTTCGCCGACGTCCTGTACG
>JAZFYE010000204.1:0-8991 GCA_036475395.1 Phycisphaerales bacterium | reverse complement strand
TTCAGCCAGAACTACACGCTGTTCTGGGACAAGCTCGAACGGGCCAACTACTTCCTCGAAGCGATCATCGAGACCGCCGATCAGCCCATTGACGACCGCACCGTCGCCT
This sequence comes from Phycisphaerales bacterium, assembly GCA_036475395.1. Taxonomy (GTDB): domain Bacteria; phylum Planctomycetota; class Phycisphaerae; order Phycisphaerales; family SM1A02; genus JADFNO01. The sequence continues at coordinate 8,882 of JAZFYE010000204.1, read as the reverse complement.
TTCTGCTGGGGCATCCGGTCGATGACGGCGGGCAATGGAACATGTTCGTCAACGTCGTCAAGAAGCACGGGCTGGTGCCCCAAGCGTTCATGCCCGAGACCGAGAGTTCCTCGAACACCGCGCGCATGAACAGCATCTTGATCGCGAAGCTGCGTGAAGGGGCGATGCAGCTTCGGGACTTACGCGCAAGCGGGGCTCCGATGGAGGCCGCCCGCGCCGCCAAGCAAGACGTCTTGAAGGTCATCTATCGCATTTTGTCCGTGCATCTCGGTACGCCGCCAACGTCCTTCGATTGGCAATGGAACGACAAAGACAAGAAGTTCAATCGCGACGGGAAGCTCACGCCGCAGCAATTCGCCGAAAACTACGTCACGCTGCCCATCGATGAGTACGTGTGCATGGTGAACGATCCGCGCGAGACGAGCCCGTTTGGCAAGACGTTCACCGTCCAACGTCTCGGCAACGTAGTCGGCGGCCAGATCGTCAAGTACCTCAACGTCGAGATGGAGGTTATGAAAGAGATCGCCATGCGCACCATCACCGATGGCGAGCCGGTGTGGTTCGGCTGCGACGTGGGCAAAATGATGCGCCGCGACCTGGGGATCTGGGACGCCGAGCTTTTCGATTATGAGAATCTTTACGACACGCCCTTTGATCTGACCAAGTCGGATCGGCTGCTGTATCACCAAACGGTGATGACCCACGCGATGCTGTTCACCGGCGTGGACGTGGTGGATGGACGGCCGCGGCGATGGCGCGTCGAGAACAGTTGGGGTGACGAGAACGGCAAGAAGGGCTTCTTCGTTATGAACGATTCGTGGTTCGGCGAGTACATGTTCGAGATCGCCGCTCGCAAGAGCTATCTGCCCCCGGAATTGCAGGAAGCGCTGGAGCTGGAGCCGATCGTCCTGCCGCCGTGGGATCCGATGGGTTCACTTGCCCGATAGTCGCACCAACAACCAACCGCCTCGTTTAGCGGGTGACGCGAAGCGTCCCTGCTCTACGAGGAACTTCAGCCGTCCTGATCGTCCTTCTTCTCGTCGCCCCCGAGCATCCCGCCGAGCCCGTCGCCGATATTCTTGATCTCGTCGCCGATGCCTTCGGTGATATCGTCAAGTCCTCCGCCTGCGTCCTTGATTCGATCACCAACTCCGGTCGCAGCATCAAGACCCATCTCCGCCAGCGAGCCCAAACCCTGGCCGAGATCGCCCAAGATATCGCTCGGAATAAGGCCGCCGCCTTTTTGCACGATCGCGGCCAGCACCGCCTTGATTATCACGCTGGTCAGTTCGGACATCAGCACGCCGCCGTCGGTATCCGAACCGACGTTGCGCAGTCGAACCTCGTCGATCGGCACGTCGAGTTTGGTCAGATCGCCGCCGATCGGAAGTAAATGAACGTGAACAACGATTCGCTGGATCAGAATCTCGTTGATAACGAACTTCTTGCCGTCGGCTTCTTTCTCGGTATCGTCGCCCGACTCAAAACGACTGAGATTCTCGAGAATCACGTCGTAGTTCGCTTCGCCTTCGCGCTTGTCCAAATGGATGTCCAGGCCGGAGAGTGTGAGCGTCGGCAGCGCGACTGTCTCCTTGCGCAGCGACCCGAGCGCGACCTCAACACGGCCTTCCTGCAGATGTGTAAAATGGGGGCTGTCGAATCCAGCCGGATTGGCGACCGTCAGATCCCCCATGGAGAACGTCCCGCTCAGGAGGCCGACATCGGCGCTGCCCAGGGTCGTCTCCACGCCAAGCGCATACGTTGCGCCGCGCTCGATCGCGGTCTTGGCGATCGTGTCAACGTAAAGCGCAACTGCGACCGTCGCGAGCACAAGTAGAATCAAGAGAACCGCAACCAGTTTGATGAGCTTTTTCATGGCAACCTCCCGAGATTCATGCCATCGTGCTTCGGGGCCTAGGCGGTGAGGATGTCGACAATACCCAGCGCGCCGAGCACGCAGCTTATCACACCGTTGAGGGTGAAGAACGCCAGTGCGACTTTGCTCGTTCCCCAGCGAGCGACGGTCAAGTGTTCATACAGGAGCAGTATCGCCACCATCATCACGCCCGCGGCAAAGATGACGCGAAGCCGGGAGTCCATCGCCATCGCCGCCACAAGACACGCGACGCAAAGAACGTGAAGCGCTCTACTGATCCGCAGCGAGCTGCTCCGGCCGAACCTGGCCGGGATACTCGACAATCCCTGTTGTTGATCGACGTCCACATCCTGCAGCGCGTAGATGATGTCAAACCCCGCCACCCAGCACAGCACCATCCCCGCCAGCAGCCAGAGCGCCGGCTGGGTGGTCAATGCAAGCGGTTCGATCGCGATTGCCGCCGCCACGGGACTGACCGCCAGCGACGAGCCCAAATAGAGATGCGACAGCCAGGTGAAACGCTTCAGCAGCGGATACGCGCTGACCCAGCCGAGGGCGGGCAGCGCCAAGATTGCGGGCCACCAGTTTCCGTACAACACGCCGAAGCCGGCGCAGACGAGCACGAACCCACCCGTGCACGCCGCCAGCACGGCAAACGCTATGCCCGCGGACAGTCGCCCGCTTGGTATGGCTCGCTGTGCGGTGCGCGGATTCGCCTGGTCGATCCTTCGGTCAAGAAGCCGGTTGGCCAGCATGGCCACGGTCCGGGCCAGCACCATCGCCGCGACGATGAGCGCAAGTTGCCCGACAAATTCACGCCAGTCGATCGTCGCCTCACCCGGCCGCGCCGCCATGAACGCCGCCAAAATCGCAAACGGCATCGCAAACACACTGTGGGCGAGCTTGATATCCGACGCGATGATGCGCGCCACGGCACGTGGTGAGGATGACGCGTCCGTGCTCACCGCGCGTGGCCAACGGCAGCGATCAATCCGCTTGCCCGTTCTTCAATACGACCGAATTCACCCGCCGCCATCTCTGCCGCATCGAATAACGGCGCTACAAATCCAATCGCGAACGCGCCGGCGGCCAGATACTCCGCAGCATTGTTCGCATCGACGCCGTTGGTCGGCACGATTTTGAGGAACGGCATCGGCCCCAGACACGCCTTCACGTATCGTGCGCCCAAGCCAGGCGCAGGGAAGAGCTTTTGAAGCTGCCCGCCGGCGCGGTGGGCCCGCAACATCTCCGTCGGCGTGTGCGTCCCCGGCATCATCGCCACATTCAGTGACTTGGCCGCGTCGATGACCGCTTCATCTACGACGGGCGAAACGAGGCATGTCGCCCCGGCCTTGACCGCCGCTTCCGCATCTTGCGTGGTCAGGACAGTTCCCGCACCAACGACCACCCCCGGTCGTTGTGAAAACTCCTGAATGAGCTCAAAGGCGCTGGGTATCGTCAGCGTGAACTCGATGACTTTGAACCCGCCGCGCAGCGCCGCTTCCATTGCGGGCGCAGCCGCCTCAACGCTCGGCGTGCGCAGGATCGCGGATGCCTTGACTTGGCCGAAAAACGAAACGAATTCATCCGGCGTCATAGAGTCTCGACCTCAACGGGCAGGGATTGTAGCGTTCTGCCGGTATCGGATCGCAACGTGCAGATGAGGATGCACACGATCCGCATGCCGCATATGATGGGCCGGCCTTCGCCAGCGCCGTTGGCAACACAACTCGGTCCGCCCAGGAGAATCCCCAATGACTTGTGTAGTACCGCCCGGCTCGTCTTGCTCACCCTACGGTGCGCTCGTGTTATGCGCTTCGGTTCTGGCCAGCGGATCGTGCTTCGCCGCTCAGGATACGAAACCCGCCGAGCCACCGACCACCAAGCCTGCGCAAACGCAGCCGGACGACGACACCGCACCGCTCGTGTATGTGCTCATGAAGACCAGCTTGGGTGAGATCGTCCTGGAGCTCAATCGCGAAAAGGCGCCGATCAGTGTGAAGAACTTCCTGTCATATACAGATAAGGAGTTTTACGACGGAACGATCTTCCATCGGGTGATCAGCACCTTCATGATCCAAGGCGGCGGCTTCACCGAAGACATGCAAAAGAAGCCCACCGACCCGCCAATTCAAAACGAATGGAAGAACGGCTTGAAGAACGTGCGGGGCAGCATTGCCATGGCTCGCACGCCCCAGCCTGACTCCGCTACCGCTCAGTTCTTCATCAACGTGGTGGACAACACGACGCTTGATCAACCCCGAGGCGGCGCCGCCTACGCTGTTTTTGGGAAAGTTGTCGCAGGCATGGATGTTGTTGATTCAATCCGAGTCGTTCCGACGACGACAAAGGGGCGCTCCCGCGACGTCCCAACCGAGCCGGTCGTCATTCAAAAGGTCTCGCGCCTATCCGAGGACGACGCTCAGGAGCGCATCGACGCTGAGAAAAAGACCGCCGCCGACAGCGACGGAACGTCATAGGCTCGTTCTCGCGCGCCTCAGTTTCGGCCTTCCTTAGGCCGACTGCAGCGCGACCTCGCCCATGTTCGGCTGATCCAGCGCCTCGCCGCTGATGAGGCGGTCCACGCCGAGTTGATTCTCAACCGACCGTATCTTCAGTTTATCCTGCATCAGGACTGCCTTGGCGACCGATTCGAAGTCAACCATCAGGATCAGCCGGCCGTCAATATCCAGCGCTCCCGTCGTGCATCCGATTTTGGCGCCGTCGGCGTCGGCGATTTTCAGGGTCGGGATCGGCAACAGCTCCGTCCAACTCAGCCGATGCGACCGCTCCACCTCGTCCACGAGAAAGCCGATTCCCACCGTGTTGAACTCGGTAATGATGATCGTGCCCTCGGGGTCCATCACCCCACACGCACACTCCATCGGATTTGTGTGTGCGGCGCTGATCGAGTTCTCACACCAAGCGCAACGAAAAACCCGCGGTGCAGATCCGCGGGCGAAGTCGTTTGGGATTGTCGCTCGTCGATGGGTACGGCGAGAGCACCGGGCGTTGTTTGCCGCGCGAGCGGTGCGCCCCGTTGGGCTCATTCTCCCTTAGGTGCTGCCGTTGTCACCGCGAACTGCCCACCCATCTCGTTGGCCGAGGAAGGAAACACGCCATGCGACGGGCCGGCCACCGCCGCCGTCATCGTCCGATGCTGTAGGTGCGGCGGCTTGGAATACACCTTTACAACCCGTGCGAGGTTCTTGTCGAGCGAGATCCACTCCGGCAGATGTTGGCTCTGGACCCATTGCTCGCCCGTGTACCAGTAGTAATCGTTCGTGAACGGGTTGAAATACACCTGCACCTCGGGGTAGTACACGAACTGGTACCGCCACCACGGCTGGTTCGGATGGGTGTGCTGCGGCGTGCCGTCGGACTCCCAACGCACGGTGGTCATCGTTCCGCTGCACCCGGCTAGGCCCAGCACCACGCCAAGGCAACACGCAATCTTGAGGCTCGTTCGCTTCGATTGTGACATATCCCGCTCCTGTTGGAACTTGATCCACTGTGGACGCCCAGTCGGTCCCGATCTGATCGGATCGGCGACGTGGCTTTATGCCCTGAGCCCACCTCTGATTATCGAGGTTACCCAACCGATACAACCCGCAACGGTCTCGCCGCTGTTACAAACCGATCGCCTGCGGCCGCTCGCACCGCGCGCTCCGTCGCGCCATCCCTTCTTCATTCCCCAACGCCCACGGATCCCAATCCGTGGCATACCAATCCGTGGCATACTCCTCCGTTCACTTACCCCCGTTCCACCACCACCTCATACCCCGCCGGTTGCGCTCCGATCACGCCTTTCGCCCTCGGCCCGGAATGCGCCTTGCGAAACGCCTCGCTCTTGGTCCACGCGACGAAATCCTTCTTCGACGCCCACTGCGTCATCGACAGATACTCATCCGCCTCGTCGTCGCCATGGCCCCACGTTTTTTTGAGTAGCCGAAACGCAATGAAGCCCGGGAGTTCCTCAATCCCGCTGGACTTGCCAAAGCGCTCTTCCAACTCCCCACCCTCGCCGCGCGTCACACGAATCCGATTGATTGCAATGAACATAACAATCCCTATCGGCTACTGGCCGGCCACAGTCAGTAACCACCCCTTGGCTCGTGCCTGTTTAGTGGGCGACGCGAAGCGTCCCTTCGCGGTGCGCGGCACTTCGTGCCTCAATCCCTTCGTGCCTACGTGCCTTCTGCTAATACCGATAGTGCTCGGGCTTATACGGGCCTTCCACCGGCACGCCGATGTAAGCAGCCTGCTCCTTGGTCAGCTTCGTCAGCTTCACCCCAAGCTTGTCAAGATGCAATCGTGCGACCTCTTCATCCAACTTCTTCGGGAGCGTATACACCTTCTTCTCGTAGGCCCCATGGTTACAATGCAACTCGAGCTGTGCCAGGACCTGATTCGTGAAGCTGTTGCTCATCACGAAACTTGGGTGCCCGGTCGCGCAGCCGAGATTGAGCAGGCGACCTTCGGCCAGCACGATGATCGAATGGCCGTCGCCAAAGAGCCATTCGTCAACTTGTGGTTTGATGTTGACTTTCTTGATGCCGTCGAGCTTGGTCAATCCGGCGATATCAATCTCATTATCGAAGTGACCGATGTTCCCGACGATGGCCTTGTCCTTCATCTGCTGCATATGAGCAGCGGTGAGGATGTTGTAGTTACCTGTTGCGGTGATGAAGATGTCAATATCTCCAACCACATCATCGAGCCGGACGACCTCGTAACCATCCATCGCCGCTTGCAACGCGCAGATGGGATCGATCTCGGTGACCAGCACGCGGCACTTTTGACCAGCCAGCGACTGAGCGCAGCCTTTCCCCACGTCGCCATACCCGCAAACCAACGCGGTCTTACCGGCCAACATCACGTCCGTGGCCCGCATCAGGCCGTCCACGAGCGAGTGTCGGCAGCCGTAGATGTTGTCGAACTTGCTCTTGGTGACGGAGTTATTGACGTCGATCGCCGCGAACAGCAATTCGTTGCGCTCCTGCATCTGGTAGAGGCGATGCACGCCGGTGGTGGTCTCTTCGCTGACCCCGTTGATCTGGGTCGCGATCGACTCCCAGAACTTGCCGGTGTTCGCTTGTAGATCTGCCAGCAGTAACAGGATGAGGCCGAACTCTTCGTTGTCGGCACGCTGAGGCGCGGGAACGGCGCCCGCCTTGTTGAACTCGACCCCCTTGTGAACCAGCAACGTCGCATCGCCGCCGTCATCAAGGAGTATGGTCGGACCCTTGCCATCGCCCCAGTGCAACGCTTGGAACGTGCACCACCAATACTCGCCTGATGTTTCGCCCTTCCATGCGAAGACGGGCGGGCCCTTGGGGTTGTCGGGCGAACCGCCAAGTGACGCCGGGCCCACCACGACGGCGGCGGCGGCGTGATCTTGGGTGGAGAAGATATTGCAGCTTGCCCAGCGAACCTGCGCGCCGAGATCGATGAGCGTCTCGATCAGCACCGCGGTTTGGATCGTCATGTGCAACGAACCGGTGATCCTCGCGCCCGCCAGCGGCTTCTGATCGCGATACCGGTCGCGAATCGTCATCAGGCCAGGCATCTCGTGCTCCGCCAGCTCGATTTCCTTGCGGCCAAATGCGACGGTCTTTGGCGACAGATCGGCGACCTTGTAGGGAAGGTCCGAGAATAAAGGCAATCCTGTATCTATAAACGTCGTGGCCGACCCTTCAGCAGAGGCGAGCGTGGTCACAATTGATCTCCAATCGTTGGTGCGTGATGAGCAGTCTTGGCTTGTCCCGCTGCTTGCGTATCGGCAGGGCCACCGGGCGGCTTCAGGCGGATCAGCCAAGCCCGGACGTTTTCATCCATCTATCCGGATGAACAGATGAATGATATCCCCCATCCGACCCTCGTCAAGCCGCCTATCGCCGGATTGTCAACCTGAACTGTCCACCAGGTCAGAATACGGCGACGGTGGAACCGTCAGCCAGGCGTGTCACCGGCTGGGCCCAGCCCAGTGGGATGCCCAAGAACGACCACCGCTGCGGCCAGGCCAGATGCAGCTTCAGCCACCGACCCACTGAGCCGGTTGCTCGAGTACTTTCTTTGTCGCCGGGCGCCCAACCGGCCATGATCTGAGCAAAAGCCGTCGAATACTGTGACCGCTTGATGTGTACCGGATCCATCCCGTACCACTGGCCGGGCAAGTCCACCAGGGTCGCGCCATACTGCGGTGCGAGATCACGCATTGTCGTATCGAGATGGCCAATGCGTTGTTTCGCTTCGTCCAATGACAGGCGACGGCCGGGAAACAAGATTGCCTTCGCCACGCGATACCGCAACGTCGAAAGTGATTCAATGCTCTCAACCGGAAGTCGAGTGATGATCGTCCGAGCGCCGAGTGCTTGCAAACGCTTCAGACATTGTTCGATCCAGGCTGCGATCATCTCCACGTCGTAGCCGTAGACGATGTCGTTGCCAATATCGGTGATGAGCGCATACGTTTGCGTTGCACCGGCGTCGCCAAGCGCATCCCACAGTCCACATTCGTCAATGCCGGGCAGGGTTCGGCCAAGTACACGACTGGCTCGGCCGTACGACCGTCCATGCCCCATGGCGATGAAGAACTCCAGCGGCGAGCCGAGCAGCGACTGCACGGTCCCGACCACGGTGGAAATACCGCGCCTGAGGTTGCTCGCGCCGAGAAGGACGACGCGCCCGGCAGGTGACAAGATCGAGTTCGGGCGTTCAGTCATTGGCGGTCGGCCTACCGTAGCGTCATAATCGACAACCGGCGGCCGCGGACGTCAAATGAATCCGTGGAACCGAGGCGGGAGGACTGGTGTGGTCGAACGACGTAGGCAACCGATGCGGTGCAGCATTCGCAGCGCCGTGAAGCGTCTGGCGGTATTGTTCGTTCTTCTGTTCGCGTTCCTGGTCTGGGCGTACTTCACCATGATCCGAATGCCGGGCGAAACCTATCGCGGACCACTGCTGCCGTTGACCGGAACCCAGGCCGCGCTGCGTGATGCGCTTC
>JAZFYE010000203.1:0-2370 GCA_036475395.1 Phycisphaerales bacterium | reverse complement strand
ATGTCCACCACGACATCGCCGACATAGGCGGGGGCCGCGTCTGCCGAATAGGCCACCCGGCTTGCGAACGCCGCCCTGGCTTCGTCGAGTGTCGCGAAGGACGGCTGCGAGCCGATTGGGTGCGCACGGACCCGCTCGACGATCGCTGCAAGACGTTTACCACCTGCGGTGAGCCGGAATCCTTCTGCGGCAAAGCGGCCGAGACCGTTCGGGTTGCGTCTCAGCGCATCCGGATCGATATAGTGGACCGGCTTGCCGTCCTCCAGCCGGTTGGTGGTATAGGGGGCGGGTTCGGGCAAGCCGTTGGCATCAACGGGACCGATGCGATCGGCCACTAAATAGGGCATTGCCGTGCGCAGATAGACCCTGAGACCATCCGCAAGATGCTCGACGTGGAGAATGCGGACATTGAGGTTAAGGAGGAAGTGCGCGCCGACCGGCACTGCCACCAAGCACATCAGGAGACAGGGGGTGAGTATAAAAGCCGTCCGTAGTGCGCGCGCCCATATCGCCCTCCGCCCGTCCATAGCCCCGACCGGGTTCAACTTTCTCGCCGGGCGTCGACGACGGTCAGCCCGGTGAGCTTCCATGCGCCTTCGATCTCTTCCAGTTCCATCAATGCGCGGAACCGGATGCGGCGCCGGTGTGCGTGACCCCAATGACTGGCGCTCGCCAAAGCCGTCCATTCCACTACGGAGCGAAACCCGGACCGGTCGCCAATCGGGCCAAGGTCTTTGACCATGAGACCCTCGATCGCGTTCACGCGGGCTATGCCACCGCCCGCGACTTTAATCGCCAGCGCGCGGCCCAATTCGGCCTTTACATCGGTGAAACCACCATCTGCAACGACGACGCCGAGCGCCTGCGACCGTTCCGACTCGGTCCGCTCCAGATATGCGATGTGCACATTATCCAGGACGGCCGTGATGATCTTTGCCGCGGCCGCCTCGTCTGGCGGGCCGGCGAACGGATTGCGGACCTCTACGACAGTCGCACCCGTGAGCAAGACCGCACCGACCACACAGGATAGCGACGCTCCGGCCCAGGCGTACCGCGGCACATATCGCGGTCGAAAGGCCAGCCCAGCGGCAATAAAGCCGACCAGCACCAGGATTAACGATGCAACAGGAATCCCGACCGCACGGCCGGTGTCGATCTCAACCGGTGCAACTGTGGGCTCGACGTATTTGCGCAGGAAATTCTGCCACGTGATCGTCGAATTTTCGCGGTCGATGAAGCTTTTGAACGGACCGGCCGGGTCGATCGCGGTGGTCGGGATTTGTCCGATTCGCTCGTTGAACAGTTCCCACTCGACGGTCACGTTCCGAGGCAGCCGGCGCACGGGATAGGATAGGATCACACCCAAGATGGCTGTCGATAGATCGAGCGGTTTGTCCTCCTCGATCACCTGCAGGCCGCTGAGCGAGATATTGAGAAACTCGGCCCGCGACGAGGCCGCCTTCAATGGAGTGCTTTCGACCAGCAGCGGATTGTGCGTTTCGAAAAACGCCAGAGCACGTTCCTTCAACGTCGCCCGCTCGCCCGTGCCGATCATGGCGCCGCCTTTGAGCCCCAGATCCGTCCAGTCTTGCAGATCGCGTACACGGACGAGCACTTCGTGGCGCACCTCGCGCGGTTCAATGTAAAGGAACGACATCAACGCGTCCTTGTGGTGCCGCTTCAGGTTCGGATTTTTGAATTTGGAGTACCATGGGTCATGCCAGTCGAGCGCCAGCTTCGCCGGCGCGCTCAGATAGCGGAAATCGATCACCGGCACTGACTTGTGATAGACGATAAATCCGATCGTCACCTGGGCCCGGCCCTTGTCGTCGAGCGGTGGGCTGATGGTGAGTGTCTGGGGCTTCGTCTCGAACGGGTAGCTGAGCTCTGCGTAGATCACGCGTTTGTCGGCTGGCGCGTCGGGCACGCGCCGGCGGGTATAGGGGTTGATCATCCCTGCGAATGCCGATTGGCGGTCCTTACGGAGCCGCGGCTCGATCCGCTCGAGCTTGGCCTGGAGTTGATCGCCGAGGTCGGTGGTGATGCGAAAGACATTGGACGATAACCGACGCAAGCGCTCGGTTACGGTCGATCGCTCGACGCCGGACTTGTTCAGCCAGTCGTCCGGAACAAGGTCCACGAACGCGTCACGATCGCCGACAAATATCTCTAGAACCAGTCGGACGCGACCGTCCTCGATATAGATCTCAGCGATATTCGGTGAAGTCTCGGCCCCGCTCAGATTGATCCAGTCCGCTCGGGCGCACGGCGCTGACACCAGCGAAACGAACAAACTCACGGCGACCAGGGAGCTGACGAGTGTCATGGCGTTCGCGATAAGCCGAGGCGAATCGTACACCCGAACCGGTG
>JAZFYE010000202.1:0-5076 GCA_036475395.1 Phycisphaerales bacterium | reverse complement strand
ATCGACGAATACAAGGAGCGGTTCGGGCGCGGCGACTTCATCGTCCGCAACATGCTGGGGTACGACAAGAAGCATGGGGCAATCGCCTTAGGCGAGATCCTCCGCGTGGGGCAGACGATGCAGTTTCACGTCCGCGACGCGGACACCGCCGACGAGGATTTGCAGCTGTTGCTCGATGGACAGCAACTGAAGGAGTCGCCGTTCGGCGCGTTGCTGTTCACGTGCAACGGTCGGGGCAAGCAGTTGTTCGAGACTGACAACCATGATGTCGGCGTGATTCAGGATCGCCTGGGCGAGGTGCCGTTGGCCGGGTTCTTCGCGGCCGGCGAGATCGGCCCGATCGGTAGTCAATCATTTCTCCACGGCCACACGGCAGTACTGGCGCTGTTTCGCGCGCGGGGTTCGACCTAGGTCTCGAGGCTGCCGGGTCGCGCGAAGCCGCCGCAAGGTCTACCACAAGGCCCACAATGGTTATCCATTACGGCGATCCATATCGCCCGGCCGATATCACCCGGCGATGACGACGCTGGCGATTGATCGAATCCAAGGCGAACCGCAGCGGTACAATGAAGATGCCGTGGGTATTGGAAGCATTCTTCTTGAGCGGGGGCTGATCAAGGAAGAGCAGCTCGACCAGGCGATCGCTGAGCAGAACCGCACCGGCGAGCGGCTGGACCATGCGCTGGTCCGCCTGGGGTTCGTCAGCTCCGGCGAGGTGCTGGCGGCGATCGGTCAGCAGTTCGCCATGCCGATCGTAGACCTCAACGGCCTGGAGGTGGCCGAGGACGTTCTGGGCACGCTGCCGCCAAAGCTCGTTTTCAAGCAACAGTGCGTTCCCATCGGGCGCAACAACGGCGCGTTGCAGGTCGCCACGTGCGATCCCTTTGAGTTGACTGCCTTCGACGAGCTGCGCTTATTGACCGGCATGGCCATCGAGCTCGTCCTGGCGGACGAGCAGGACATCCGCAAGTTCATCCGCACACACTACGGCGTGGCGGGCGACACGCTCGACGAGCTGTCCGCGGAGATCGAGGTCGCCGAGACCGAGGTTGTGGGGGCCGAAGCGCAGGAGCTGGAGCAGGCCCAGGCCGCCAGCGTCATCAAGCTCGTCAACGATCTGTTGCTGGAGGCGATCCGCGAGCGGGCCACGGACGTGCACATCGAACCCTATGAAGATCGCCTGGAGATCCGCTATCGCATCGACGGGGTGCTGAGCCACGCCGGCGTGCCCACGACGGTCAATCGCTTCCGCAATGCGATCATCAGCCGAATCAAGATCATGGCGAATCTCAACATCGCCGAGAAGCGCAAGCCGCAGGACGGGCGAATCACGCTGCGCCATAAGGGGCGGGAATACGACCTGCGCATCAGCGTGATTCCGATGATCTTCGGCGAAGGGGTGGTGTTGCGAATCCTCAACAAGACCGCGGCCATGTTCCAACTTGAAGAGCTGGGCATGGAAGACGAGAATCTGCGCCGCTGGGACGAGCTGATCATCCGCCCACATGGGATTCTGCTCGTGACCGGCCCCACCGGCTGCGGGAAGTCGACGACGCTGTACGCATCGCTAACGCGCATCGTCAGCGACAAAGTCAAAGCGATCACGATCGAGGACCCGGTCGAGTATCACGTCGACGGGGTGAACCAGGTCCAGATCAAGCCCCAGGTGGGACTGACCTTCGCCGCCGGCTTGCGGTCGATTCTTCGGCACGACCCGGACCTGATCATGATTGGGGAGATCCGCGATCTGGAGACGGCCGAAGCGGCGGTGCAGGCGTCGCTGACGGGGCACCTGGTCTTTTCGACCCTGCATACCAACGACGCGCCCGGGGCCTTGACTCGACTGCTGGACATGGGCGTCGAGCCGTTCCTGGTAGCCAGCTCACTGGAAGGGGTGATGGCCCAGCGGCTGGTGCGGCGGATCTGTAGCACCTGCAAGGAGCCGTACAGGCCCGAGGCAAGCGAGTTCCCGCCCGACTTCAAGCGGCCAAGAGGCCTTCAGCTCTACCACGGGACCGGGTGCCGAGAATGCCGCCAGACCGGTTTCCGAGGCCGGGTCGGCCTCTATGAGCTGCTGGTGATGAACGAGCAGACGCGGGAGATGGTCATGACCAAGGCCAATGCCCGCGAGATTGCCAAGGTAGCGGCGGCCGCGGGTGATCTGACGCTGCTCCGCGAGGCCGGCTTCGGGAAGGTCAGAGCCAGCATCACCACCATCCCCGAGGCCCTCCGCGCAACCCAGGCCTGAGAATCACCTGCGGACTGCCCCGGACAAGCCGTGTCGCGGGAACCACTTGCGACCGGCGTGCGTATTGGCGAGGCGAGCGCTTCGTCCTTGACGCGGCGCGTTGCGGACGGGACACTGGCTGTTCTCGGCCCCTTTGAGCCCATTTGCCCTTCACGGGCCCGCGGGCCCAATGCCCGCGGGCCGGGATTTTTACATGAAACCGTGGTTGGGAGGTGAACACCTATGGCTGCACGAACAGAAGCTGGCACCGGCGTCGTGGTGTCCCTGGTCGTCTTTGTGCTCTCGACGATCTTTCTGCTGGTGCTGACGATCGTCTTCTACGCCCGCCAGAGCAAGGAGGTCCAAGCCGCAGCGGAAGCGGAACAGACCCTGGCCAAGTATGTGACGCGCGAGCAGCGCAACCGTGACGAGATCAAAGCCCTGGAGGGTCGCGCCAATCCCGCGGCCGGCCAGTCGGTGGTCCGAATGATCCAGGACGACAAGCACCAGATCATGCAGTACCTGACCGGCAACGGGACCGACTCGCTCGATACGGCCAGGGACAGCTTGGTGAACTCCGGTGTTGGCGAAGGCGAGACCGTTCGCGACGTCCTTCGGGATCTCTCTCGGGACCAGCGAACCAAGCAGCAGGAGATCGCCGGTCTGGAGGCCAAACTCGCCGACCGCCAAGACGAGATCGACGACCTCAAGGCTTCCATGCGCCAGCTTGAGGAGGACCACCGCGCCGAGGTTGACGGCATCAATGCTGAGGTCAACGGGTATCGCACGGAAGCTCTGCGCAATCGCGATCGTCTTGACGAGGCGGAGCGTGAGTACGACGCCGCCATCGATCGTCTTGATGACCGCTACCAAGGCGAGATCGCCGATCTTCAGAACCAAAACGACCGGTTCAACGAGGAGAGCGTTCGCCTCAAAGACCGGGTCGGTGAGTTGCAGGAGATCATTGCTCGCAGTCGTCCGACCGGGGGCGATCCTTCGCTGCTCGTTGACGGCCACATCATCGATCAAGCAGGAAGCAACGACGCGGTCTTCATCGACCGCGGCAAGCAGCAGCACATCGTGCTTGGCATGACCTTCGAGGTCTACGACAGCGCGTCAGCGATCCAGGCGGATTCGATCACTGGCCGGCTCTCGCGCGGCAAGGCGAGCCTGCAGGTGACGAACGTCGCCCAGACAACTTCGACGTGCAAGATTATCCGGGCCGTACCAGGCCGACCTGTGGTGCGAGACGACGTCATCGCCAACGCGGTTTACGACCCGAACTATGTGTTCAAGTTCCTGATCCATGGGAAGTTTGACGTAGACGGAGACGGCCGACCTTCCGCCGCCGAGGCCCAACATCTTCGCAGCCGCGTGATCCGGTGGGGCGGAACCATCGTCACCGGCGACGAGCTGCCGGGCGACTTGGATTTCCTGGTGCTCGGTGCCCAGCCACCGATCCCCGGACCGCTGCCCGCCGGCGCCACCGAGCGACAGATCGAAATCTGGGTCGACAAGCGCAACGCCTACGAGAAATACCAAGAGCTGATGAAGCAGGCGATGGACGCGCAGATTCCCGTGCTCAACGCCAACCGCTTCTTCATTCTGATCGGACACACCATTCGGTAATCGCCGGCGGTCCGAAGACGATCGACGCAACCTCACAGAGCCTCGCACCACATGGCGGGGCTTTTTCCTTTTCTGTCCGTTACAACCGCCCTGCCCCCGGCGGATATGATCGCCCTCCCCTGGTCTTGAGGAACCCCCGCCGTGGCGGCAAACCAGTCAGCGCTGGTCAACTGGAGTCAGTACCTGGGCCTGCGCGCCTTCGCAGGGTTCATGCACTGTTTCGACATCGACCAGAACCTCCAGACCGCGGCCGGCGTGGGGTCGCTCTTTAACAAACTCAGTCGCCGACACCGCCGGCGCGCACAGCACAACATCGCCCAGAGCTTTCCCGATTGGCCGACGACGCGCGTGGCGGCGGTTGCCGAGCGCTCGATGCAACACATGTTCCAGCTGTTCATGGTTGATGCGTTAATAACGCCTCGCTGCATCACCGAGTCCTCCTGGCCGAAATACGTGCGCATCGGCGAGCTTCCCCGGGCATTGGAGCGGCTCGTGAGAGGCCAACCCGCGATCTTCATCACCGGACATTGCGGAAACTGGGAGCTGCTTGGCTACAGCCTCGCGGTGATCGGCTACCCGCTCCACGCGCTGGCCCGGCCGCTGGACAACCCGCTCCTGAACCGCTGGGTCATGGGTATTCGTGAGGACCGCGGCATGCGCATCATCACCAAGTGGGGCGCCATGCCGATCCTTCAGGAGATTCTGAGCGCCGGCGACTGGGTCGCGTTCATCGCCGATCAGAACGCCGGCGATCAAGGCCTGTTCGTTCCCTTCTTCGGCTCCCTCGCTTCGAGCTACAAGTCGATCGGTCTGCTCGCCATGCGATACAACATCCCGATCGTGGCGGGGTTCGCCCGCCGCCTGGACGGTCGATTTCGATACGAGCTTTCCTGTGCCGATTTCATCACCCCCGACGATTGGGCGAATCGAGACGACCCCCTTTTCTACATCACCGCTCGCTTCAATCACGCGATGGAGCAGATGATCCGATCCGCCCCCGAGCAATACCTGTGGGTGCACCGACGCTGGAAGAGCCGACCTCGGCATGAGCGTCTCGGCCGGCCCGTGCCGCCGCGGCTCGTGGCCAAGCTGCGATCACTGCCCTGGCTGAACAATGACGAGGTGGACCTGATCGTCGATCGGTCCACCGAACTGGCCCGCCGAGAGCAGCCGTGACGCCTCCATCGCCCGAGCGATGCTACGATTGTCCCCCCACCGCC
>JAZFYE010000201.1:0-3522 GCA_036475395.1 Phycisphaerales bacterium | reverse complement strand
TGACATGACGGAGATCGCCGGCCAGGGAAAGGCCCAGGCAAGCCAATTCACGGATGAATAACCGATCCGCCGACGTGCGCCCGCATGGCAAGGGAGGTGTGGACGCCGTGATTTACGAGAACGCTTGACGCAAAGGCACAGGACAGCGAACGCGCCGCCTGGCTGTGGGGCGCCGGGGAGCGCCCAGAAAAGGAGGTGCCCCGGCAAGGTACAAACGCAGTACGAGGCTCGGTCGATCCCTCGCGGAGGAAAAGGGCCCAGGCCCTCGTGGGGCATGGACCCATACAGAGCGCGCCAGACCTCTGACGCGCCGAAAGAACTGCTGACCAATTCTAGGAGAATGACTCATGCCATACAATGAAATGAATCTTCCACACCTTCGGCGAAAGTTCTGGCGCCGCCCGGCGAGCGTCCTTGCCGTCGCCAGCTGCCTGAGCTGGGCCGTCGTCTGGTCCGCCGCGGCCCAGGAGACCTGCTACCGCGTCGTCGACCTTGGCACACTCGGATTTACGCCGACCATCGAGGATATTTTCGGCATCAACAACGCCAACCAGGCGGTCTTTACGGCCGAGGTTAGCGGCAAGAAGCACGCCATGCTGTACCTACCGGTCGATGCCTTCGGCCTCACGGCGGGCGTGCATGATCTGCATGATCTTGCCGGAGCGGCTATCCCCGGTGACGAGAGCGTCGCTCACGATATCAACTCAGCCGGCATTGCCGTGGGTTGGGGCAAGATCGGAGGCCAAAAGCACGCCTTCGTCTGGCGGCTTGATAGCGACCCGTTCAAGTTCATCGACCTCGGCACGTTCGCCAATGGCGTTTGGTCCGAGGCCTGGGCGATCAACAACGACATAGTTCCCATCATCGTCGGCGACGGTGAGAATAAAGACGATTGTACCTGCGATTCGGGGAACCTCGACATCGTCCGCGCCTTCTGGCTGCCCTTGACCACTCCCCCGAACGACTTGCCGACTGCCGTCCAACTGGTCCAGGCGCCGGAGGGGATCGTGGGCTGCGACCAGAATACCAAGGCCCGCGATGTCAACACGAACGGGATCAAGCGGACAGCGGCCGGGTACTCCGCCTTCGGCACCGTCGTCTGTCACGCGCCGGAAGGCTGCGGCGCTACGGAGAATGCCACGGTGTGGGAAGACCCGACGGCGGAGAGCAATGAGGGTGACGCCTTGGCCCCTCTTTTCCCCACTCATGACGAGGACCCCGGCGGCACCCAGGCCCGGGGCGTGAGCGATACCGGGGCGATGGTCGGCTCCGCCTATACCGCCGGCAGTACTCCCTGCAAGCAGCACGCGGTGTACTGGCATACGGACACCGCGGATCCTCCTGTGGACCTCGGCTTGGCCGGTGACCTGGTTGCCGGCGATCAGACGGTGGCCGTGCGCATCAACAACAATCAGTCCCCACAGACGTTACAGGCGGTGGGTTGGAAGCTCGCCTCGCCGGACCGTGCCTTATTGTGGGAATGTGACAGCGGCTGCGATCTGCTGGCCAATTGGTCCGCCACGGACCTCAACGACACCCTCGACCTCTGTACGGATGTGTGGACCATCCGCCAGGCTCACGACGTCAACGACAATGGCTGGATTATCGGCGTGGGCGTGTCTTCGGGACTACGCGCGGTTCTTCTGGCCCCGCTGGCGACCTGCCCGCCGGTGCCGCAGTGCCTGGGTGACATCGACGGCAACGGTACCGTTGGCGCAAGTGATCTGCTGGCCCTTCTGGTGGCTTGGGGCCCGTGCCCGGCGCCGCCGGCGGCTTGTGATGCGGACCTGGACTGTAACGGCTCGGTGGGGGCGAGTGACCTGCTCATCCTTCTGACCAACTGGGGCGGGTGCGCGTCGCCCATCGCCAGCGGGCCGCCCCAGGACGTCCTGGACTGTGTCGAGAGATTCTGCTGCGAGGAAGAGGATCTGCCGGCGTTTGAACATTGCATCTGCTTGGTTGATCCGGAGTGTGACATGACGCCGTAGGGCCAGGGTGCTTGGAATTCACACGGCGCCCGGCCAAGGCCGCCGGGCGCCTTTGGAGATTTCGATCAGGCCGAGGCGAAGGGGGCGGAGCGTGAAAAAAATTTCCCAAATGGCGCAAGAAATGGCCAAAAACGGCGTATAGAGGAGGGTAGGGATGGCATCAAGGCATCATGGCATCGAGGGGAAGAAGAAGGCACTGAGAGATGACGTATAAAGCCGCGACCGTTGGTCGCGGGAGGAACGAACAATGAGCGGACGATTCGTGTCAACACTGGGGGTGATAGCGATCATGGGGGGACTACTTGGCGTTGGGGCGGCATCCGCCTCGGCCCAATGTCTCGCCAACGAAATCCAAAAGCTCACCGCATCGGATGCGAGCCTCGGTGATCACCTCGGAACCTCGGTCCGAATCTTGGGCGATCTACTCGTGGTGGGGGCCAACAAGGGCGGGGACCTGCAAAACTCAGGGGCGGCCTACGTTTTCCGGCGGCGTGCACCTGGGTTAGAATGGATTGAAGAGCAACGGCTCGTTCCGGACGACGACGAGGCAGAGGCCGACTTCGGCATTTCGGTGGCCATCAATCCCGTTGATCCAAACGTGATCGTTGTCGGGGCGTATCTCGACGACGACAATGGATTCAACTCCGGCTCCGCCTACGTCTTCCGTTACAACCCCGATTCCCAATTGTGGGCTCAGGAGCAAACACTCACGGCGTGGGATGGCGACGAGCTGGATCGCTTCGGCTGGTCGGTCGCCATCTGGGGCGACGTGGCCATGATCGGCGCGAGGCTGGATGAAGACCCCGAGCAGGATACAGGCTCGGTCTACGTCTTTGGATATGATGCGGATAGCCGGACTTGGATCCAGAAGCAAAAGCTCATCCCCTCCGACCCGCAGTTCCATGGGGGATTCGGCAGTTCGCTATCCCTTCAAGGCGATGTGGTGCTGATCGGAGCGTCCACCGATTCCGAGCAAGGCTTCGGGGCGGGGGCGGCGTATATCTTTGGCTACGATCCCAAGACACAGACTTGGCTCCAGCAGCAAAAGTTGCTCGCCTCCGACGGCGCGGCCGGGAACGCCTTCGGTTGGTGGCACGCCGCTCTGGATGGAGACACCGCCCTCATCGGGGCCTACCAGGGCGACGCGCCACCCGTATTCAACAGCGGCGCCGCCTACGTGTTTCGCTTTGACGGGAATCAATGGATCCAGCAGCAAAAGCTCACTGCCTCCGACGGCCGGGGCGGCGACTTCTTCGGCTGGTCCGTCTCGTTGAAGGCTGATATGGCGCTGATTGGTGCGCCGCTGGATGATGACTACGCCAACGCCTCCGGCTCCGCCTACATCTACACGTTCGACGGCAGCGAATGGAGCGAAACCGCCAAGCTGCGGTATGAAGAGACCGAGGGCGTGCACACCTTCGGCATCTCGGTCTCCACCGACGGTGAGCACGCGATCGTCGGCGCGAATGCCACGACGGTCAACGGTGATATCGAAGCCGGGGCCGCCTATATCTACGGGGGACTCGGCGATTGT
>JAZFYE010000200.1:0-13303 GCA_036475395.1 Phycisphaerales bacterium | reverse complement strand
CGATTCCTTCGATCGCCTCGCTCGGCGCCGATCGAGCATCGATCGCGGCCCAGCAACTGTTGCGCGATCTCAGCTTCGCGCGCCAACGAGCCGTCGCCTCCGGCACGCGCACCTGGGTCGTCTTTGATACGGGCGCTCAGACCTGGTCTGTCCTGGCCGAGGACCCCGCCATTCCCGGTCGCCTCAACGCGGCCGTGATCGTCGATCCCGCCACCGGCCAAGACTTCATCCAGCGGCTCGATGTCAATCAGTTCATCGGCGTGCAGCTTCAGGCCGTCGGCTTTGACGGCGACGTCGAGATCGGGTTTGACTGGCTCGGCCAGCCGCTGAACGCAACCGAGACGCCACTGGCGGCCACGGGCTCGGTCACGTTGACCGGCACCCGCGTCGTCAACGTGGCGATAGACACCGGATATGTGACCTACGTACCGCCCTAATCGCACGGATCGTTCACACCATGGCGTCATCGAGAACACAACCGCGCGGCTTTTCGCTGATCGAGACGATCGCAGCGATCATCATCCTGTCCGTCGCCCTCCCCGCAATGCTGTGGACTGTGCGCGAAGCTCACGTCCAGCGGGTCAACCCCATGCTCACCTCGACCGGGAGATGGCTGGCCGTCGAGAAGCTCGAGGACGTTATCGCGGATCGCCATAGCACGACCCGCGGCTACGCCTACCTCGTCACTGGAAATTACCCGGCGGAAAACCCCGTGGCAGGTTACACGGCCTTCACACGCTCCGTCTCGTTCAACGAGACGCTGGCTGACCTGGTCACAGCTGGCAGCGGCTACATGAACGTCACCGTCCAGGTCGGATGGACGGACGGCCAGGGTACGGCGCAGACGATGTCCATATCGACCGTCCTCACGGAGTACACGCCGTGATCCGCGCTCACTTCCCAGCACGAAACATGCGCCGAGGCTTCACGCTCATCGAAGCGATCGCCACCATCGTCGTTCTGGCGATTATCGGCTCGATCGCGTCGTTGATCATCCTCACCGCGGTGGACGGCTATGCCGATGCGGCGACGACGGCCCAGCTCCATATCGAAGCGTCCACGGCCATGGATCGCATCCTGCGCGAGCTTCGCAAAGTCCCGCTCGACAGCGGAGCAGCCGGAGTCGCGCCTGACATCAATGATGTCACACCAACTTCCATCACCTGGGGGGCGAACGGTGAACTGTCGCTCACCGGAAACAAACTACAGCTCACGACGAGCGGGCCGCCGTTGGGAGATATCTTGGACGACGTCAGTGCCTTTTCTATACAAACCTACGATGAGGATAACGCAGCGCTGGCGGCAACCCTTACCGGCACCGCGTGTGATCCCATTCGACGCATCGAGCTTGATCTCACTTTACAGCGCAGCGGCGTCAGCGCGTCGTTGCGCACCAAATTGTTCGTTCGATCGACGATGAGTGGAGGCGGGACATGATACGCATGCGAAGAACACGACATCGCCGCGCAACGGTCATCATCTCGATGGTCATCGCCCTGGTGGTGGTTGATCTCATCATCATCAGCATCGTGATCAGCGGCGCGCGCGATCACGATCTGACGCTCAAGCGCGTCGAGACCATTGAGGCCTTTTATGCCGCCGAAGCTGGAATGAACATGGCTATCCGCGAGATGATGAACAGTACCGATGAGGATGGTGACGGCGCCATTGGCACGATCTCCGACGATGCCACCCCCGCCAACGATCCGACGTTCGGGCAGGCTCAGGTTCTGGTTACCTCTGCCGTGGCCGGACCTCAGACGACGTTGACGAGCCAGGGTCGCGCAGGCGAAGCGCGACGCAATGTTGAGGCGGTACTGGAGTAGGGGGAACATAATGAGTTGGAACCACGCAATCGTTCGAATCGTTCCGGGGCAGCGGTTTCGCCGCCTCGCGCCAGCCCTGGCGTGGCTGATTAGCTGTCTTATCTTTGCCTCCGCTGCCCAGGCCCAAGCGTGGTGGGACCTCAGCTGGAACCAGCGCAAGAAACTGACCTTCCAGAACGGCGCGCAGGCGACGGATCTAGCGAATTTCCCTGTCCTGGTCGTCCTCGACAGCTCCCGGATCGACTACACTAAGACGCAGGACGCGGGCGAGGACATTCGCTTCATCGATGCCGACGGCACCACGGAGCTCAAATACGAGATTGAGAAATGGGACGAGACCGGGACGTCGCTCGTGTGGGTCAAGGTCCCGCAGATCAACGGCGCATCGTCGAGCGACCACGTCTGGCTGTACTACGACAACATCGCCGTCTCCGACAACCAGGACCGCCCCAACGTCTGGACGAACGGCTACGCCGGAGTCTGGCACCTCAAGGAGGACCCGACTCCTTCAGCCGGAACGTGGTACGACTCGCTTTGGGCCTACCGCAAGAAGATCACGATCGACAACACCAAGGTGACGGCCACGCTGGCCAACTTCCCCGTCCTGATCTCCTTTACCGATGCCCAAATCAAGGCGGCGGCCCGTGCCGACGGCTTTGACATCCTCTTTACAGACGACGACGAGACCACAAAGCTCGACCACGAGATCGAGAGGTGGGACGACATCACCGGCGAACTGATCGTCTGGGTCAAGATCCCCAGCCTGCCGGACACCGTGGACAAGGACATCTACGTCTACTACGGCCACTCCAGCGCCGCCGACCAGCAAAACGCCAGCGGTGTCTGGACCAACAATTACGCCGGCGTGTGGCACATGGACGAGACGTCCGGCACGACGCTCGCGGACTCGACGACCACCAGCGACGCGATCAAGCTGGCGGCGGCGGAACCGGCGGCAAGCACCGGCGGTCGCATCGACGGCGCCCAGGACTTCGACGGCACCAACGACGTGGCGACCGCCTCCGACGTCGCCGGCCTCGATCTCACGAACACCGGCACGATCGAGGTCTGGATCAGCACCGATGATGTCAGCTCGGCCGAGTCCGCCTTCAGCGGCTGGACGAGCAAGACGGCCCCCCCCGGGGCGGGCCAAAACGCCGGCAACGACGGCGTCGACCTCACCGTCGTCGGGCAGAAGATCTACTACGCCGCCCTTCTCCACAACGGACCAACCGAGACCTTCCGCACGGCCAACTCCAACCTCGACGGGACGGGGTTTACGGTCTGGACCTCCCAGTCGGCGCCGAGCGGGGTGGACGGGGACGACACGGTCAGCGTTGCGATCGACTCCGACGGCGACAAACTCTACTACGCCGCGTTCCTCCACGACCGCGACAACGAGAGCTTCCACACGGCCAGCTCCAACCTCGACGGGACGGGCTTCAGCGGCTGGACGTCGCGTGCTGCTCCGAACGGCGCGGACAGGGATGATCGCTCCGGCATCGACATGACGATCGTCGGCGGCTCGATCTACTATGCCGCCTTCTTGCATAGCGGCGGGACGGAGTGGTTCCGCACCGCCAACATGCCGCTGGGCGGAGGGGCGCTGAGCTGGACGAACCAGACCGCTCCCAACGGGGCCGGGGGGAAGGACACCACGAGCGTGGGGATCGACTCCGACGGCAGCAAGCTCTACTACGCCGCCTTCGCCCATAACAACATGACCGAGGTCTTCTACACGGCCAGCTCCAACCTCGACGGCACGGGTTTCAGCGCGTGGACGACCCAGACGCCGCCCGCCGGGGCCGGCGACGCGGAGGCGTCGTTCATCGACATGACGCTCGTCGGTGATCGGATGTACTTCTCGGCGCTGATGCTCATCAACACCACGGAGACGTTCCAGACGGCCAACGCCAAGCTCGACGGCACCGGCTTCAGCGGCTGGACGGTGCGGGCGGCGCCGGACGGCGGCGGCGGTAGTGAGAGCGCCGTTTCCTCCGTCACGACGGATGGCAAGACCCTCTACTACACGGCCTTTCTCCACAACGGTGCGACGGAATCATTTTACCTTGCGTCGTCCACGGTGACCTCGCACCCCGTGGTCTTCAAAGCCGACGCCTACGAGCTGATCCAGACGGGCGGCGGGTTCGTCTTCGACTGGGCCGGCTCGCCCAAGAGCTTCGGCAGCGTCGCGGCGTCTACGCTCGCCCACCTTGCCGTCACCCACGATGGGACGACGATGATCTACTACGTGGACGGTGTCGAGCAGCGCCGGCAGACCGTCGCCGCCGATTTCCTGAGCAACGCCAACGTCCTGGACATCGGCGGCGGAGGTACGTTCTTCGACGGGATCATCGACGAGGTACGTCTGTCCAGCGTCGGGCGCTCCGCCGGGTGGATCCTGACCGGGTACAACAACCAGAGCAACCCGGGCGTATTCCACAACGTCGATAGCGAGAAGCTGAAACCCGCCAGCGGGGTGCTGGCCGACAGCACGGTCAACAACAACCACGGGAGCTCGGCCGGTTCAATGGCTTCCCTGGACCAGGTGGCCGGCCAGATTGACGGGAGCTTGGATTTCGATGGTACAGATGATTATGTGAATGCTGGAGATAAGCCCGTTGTCCATATGACTGAGACTAAATCCATGACGTTTGCCGCCTGGGTAAACACAAGGACTCTTGCGCCTACCCACAATATATTTAGGTACGACGATTGTGACAACGCAGATGGCGTCAATGTCTGCTCTGGCAGGACTCTGTATTTCTTCAGAGTAAACCCCACCGGCATTCTCGATTTTGGGTATGGTCCGGATTCTGGCCTTTCTACTATCAGTTCCATTGCGGCCGTCAGTGCTAATACCTGGTACTATGTGGTTGCCACA
The DNA here is from genome assembly GCA_036475395.1 of Phycisphaerales bacterium. GTDB lineage: Bacteria > Planctomycetota > Phycisphaerae > Phycisphaerales > SM1A02 > JADFNO01. The sequence goes on along the minus strand of JAZFYE010000200.1, from coordinate 8,593 downwards.
AGAGATGTTGGGGCTGACACCGAGAATATTTATATAAACGGCGTCTTAGATACGAGCGAGGCTGACCTGACAACAGGAACATGGGAAACCACAGGCCAATTCCTGATGATGGGGAGATTCGATGATACTCCTGGCACAAATCAAGAATATTTCGACGGCCTGATCGACGAACCCCGCATCTCCAACATAGCCCGCTCCCCCGACTGGATCGCCGCCCAGTACCTCTCGATGACAGACGAGTTCGTTAGTTGGGGCATGAAACTCATTTCCTGGCAGGAAGTCGAGCCCTAATAGCGATGTCCGGGACGTCTGGGGCGCCCGTACACGCGCATCAGCATCTCGCGCCGTGACGAGACGTAGAGAGAGGAGATCGGTTGCACAGACGGCACAACCGGCGCCCCCGGCACCCCCGATAATACCCGCAAAGTCGCACGCGATCAGCCGAGATCAACCAGCTGCTACCAAGAGATCGATTCAGATTGCAGGGGATTTGGAGCCACGCCGACGAATCGTACGTTGAAGTATTGGTGGAAATGACACGTTGTGTCTGACCGCTGCCCACGGATAAGGAAGAAGATATGCGATCACCGCGAATCACAACGGTTTTGACGTACGGCATCCTTTCGCTGGCCGGCATCTTCTCGTTCTCGCTGCCGAGATTACTTGTGCCCAGTTCCGTCGGTATGGTTCAAGCTCCTCCTCCTCCGGATGTGCTGAACCTTTCGGGTGTGATTCACGATTTTGCTTCCACTCATCCGGACTTTGACATCACCGATCCCGCCGTTATGGGGCACTACGTCGGGAATGTCGCGCCCACGCTCGGCATTGGCGGGCAACCAATGTTCACTGCTAGCGGTCAACAGGTGACCAGCCAGTGGTACGACAAGGATGGGAATCCGATCGCGCCGTATACCGGCCCGGGATTGCCCGGCGGTCACTTTGATGTGGATGTCTACGATGTTGAGCCCTCGACCAATGAACTGTTCCATGAGCACCAATACGACGACAAGAACAACATCACCTACGTTGAAGTCGTCAACAATCCGCTGCTCGGAGGGTTCGATTTCGACGGTGTGGTCGGCGCCGGCTATCCGAACAACCTGCGTGTTGAGTTCTTCAATGTTCATAACGGCGGCGGAGGGAGATACAGGTTTCGGGCCGGTGGTCCAGTACTAAACGGCTGGACTGTGAATGGGTTTACCACAACGTTCGATCCCGCCTTACTTACCGAGCTGAGAGTCGACTTTGTGGCGCTGGCGTTTCTGCGGCCCACGGACCCTGGTACGTCGCAGTCAGACGCCGTTGACCGAGATGATTCGTTTTACCTTCGCATGTATGATGTCGTCACTGATGAGATGGTGTACGAACTCGCCGTCTATAACCACTTCAACGATGGTGGTGGTGATCCTCCGCCTCCACCTCCGGGAGGGGTAGACGCCTGCGGCGTGGCGATCAACGACTCCGCCGGCACCTTTGGCAGTGCGGGCAGCGCCGGCATCACCGATGCGGGATCATTCAGTCAATGGTTCCGCGACGAACTCGGCACGAATCAGTCAACGAGTCACACCATCTCGCTACAGCGCGATGCATTTGGTGTCTACGAGTATCTGACCAATGATTTCTACCCCATCGATGACCGGCTGATGGGCAACGAAGGCGATGCTAACAACAACTTCTTCACCTACACGTTTTCGGCATCGTTTACGTATGACGAATGCACATCACAGTTCTTCGAGTTTGCCAGTAACGATGATGCATGGGTGTTCATTAACGACAACCTGGTCGTTGATATCGGGGGCACGGCGACGCCGGAAAGGCAGTATGTGAACTTGGATCGGCTGGGGCTGGTGCACGGACAGGTCTATACATTGGACTTCTTCTTCGCCCATCGCCGCGACGCGTTCGACTCGCTCTTCAACATGAGAACCAACATCCTGCTGACCACGGGAGCATTACCGTCAATAACCGGGTTCTATGACTAACAGACCTACAGCTTCCCGTCGGTCACCGCGATGTTCGACGAAAGCGATGCGAGACTGTTGAACGGGCGGTCCTATAATTGTCGCCGATATGGCGATACCTCTTGCCCTGACAACTCTTGTTACTGCGTACCTACGTTGCCGGCCTGGGCTCAGGGAGAGCCCAGGCCGGGCCACTTTGTGTGGGTTCGTGCCACTCCCTTGCCCGAGCAGGTAAGCTGCTCGTGCGCCGAGCGAACCGCTGCACACACATCCGCTGAGCCATCGATGGGGACGGTCCGTCGCGACAAACTGCCCCGCTGAGATTGCTTCACCAGACGGCGCAACCCCACCTCAGCCCAGGATCTGGGCATATCGGGTTTGGACGCTCAGCCACGAATCGTACGGTTAGTCATACGCAGGTACGCGAGGCCTTGGTCTCTCGCGGGGAGGGTTGATTATGCGCTATCGTGCAGCCGACAACTACGGAACGCGCGGTCAGGTTATTCGCGGCATAGTGACGTGGTCTGGAATGGCTGTACTGGGCGTAGTTGCCTGTGTTCTGTCCCAGCCGCGGGCATCGGGAATGATGCATCCGCCCTCGCCGGAGGTCGTTCACCTCACAGGAACCATCCGGGACTTCGAGAAGACGCACGTCGACTTCAACGTGGTTCCTTCAGGCGGGTACGGACACTACGCGATGAACGTCGCGTTTGACCTGGGTGTTGAAGATCGCCCGACGTTCCGCGGCACTGGTTTCAGGGTCGATACGCAGTGGCGCGACACCGTCAGCAATCCGATCGCACCGCACCTGTATGGCGGCGGCGTTGGCCTCGTCAGGGTCGCGAACACTCCGACTTTCGAGAATCAGCCGGTCGTTGACACCTTCGATTCGTCGGAAGGCCCATACGACCCCGACACTGCGGGGCCAGCACCCACGTTCTATGTCGGTGCGGAAATGCCAACCGTTGACGAGCCTACCGGTTTACCTCCACTCGTCGATCAGTTGGTTTATGACGCCAACCACGGCACGACGACCATCGCAAACGATATCCATTGCAATAAATTCCTTGTCTCCAATCATCACACGATTCTGATCGACGGCAATGTCACGATTCTTTGCGAGCAGGAATTCAAGTTTCAAAACCATGCGCACCTGGAACTCCTTCCTGGCGCTACGTTGACGCTTTATACCAAAGGTGTGCTGACTATTCAGGATCAGGTCGATATGAATATGAATACTGCCGATCCGAGCCGCTTCGTGATTTACAACCTCGGAACTGAACCGGTCATTCTCCAGAATCAGGTTGAGGGCTACGCAACGGTCGTCTCTCCAAACGCCCAGATGCTCGTTCAGGATGGCTCTGACTTTTACGGTACCTTCACCGGGCAGTCGCTCCATGTGAAGAACCAGGGTGGGTTCCACCTCGACGGCGCTATGCCGTTTGACGAGTGCGGCGTTCAACTGAATGACACCATGGGTGCTGCGGGTATCCCTAGCACGGGCGGAGTCTCCTCAGCGGCCACATACGATGAGTGGTATCGCGACGTGCTGGGCACGAACCTTTCGATCCCCCATACAATCGATCTTGTGTGGAACGGCACCTTCTATGAATTCGCATCCAATGATTTCTACCCGATCGACGGGCAGCTCTTTGGCAACGAGGGCGATACACACAACAACTATTTCACGTTCACATTCACGGCATACTTCATCTATGAAGCATGTGACGACCAGTTTTTTGAGTTCATGGGCTCTGATGATGCCTGGTTGTTCATCGATCAGAGTTTGGCGATTGACCTTGGCGGGATCATCCCGAGCACGGATCAGCACGTCGATCTGGATCGCCTTGGGTTGGTCGATGGAGAGTCTTATGCGATGCAGTTCTTCTATGCTCATCGCAATCCAACGCAGGCGATTTTCCGCGTTCGCACGAATGTCCCGCTGATTGGCACCGAGGCGGAGTCCGTCAACGCGGGCTTTGATTGATACCATCGCTGCGTCTCGTTTTCGGACGCAACGTCCTTCCATCGAACGATACGGCCGGGGTCGCCACGCCCCGGCTGTTGCTTTTGGTCGTTCTTGCCCTATTGCCGAGTGGGTGCCCGATAACAACGTGACGGACTTCACCGGCTTCGCCAGTGCGCTATAAAGGCTTCACTGGCAATACCCGAAGATTCCCATGTGAGTCCAGGGATCCGTCTAGCTACGCCAGACTTCGGTCTCAAACCGAGGTCGGTCGCGGTCGCGCTGTTGCCTGACCGGATCGATGTCGTTGTGCGCAAACGTAACACGGTCGTCGCCGCCCGGCGGATTCCGATAACGCTCGGCACCGATCCGAACACCTGGGCCAAGAGCGTCCGCGAGGCCTCCGATGATCTGCGCGACGTTGTGGTCGAGTTGGGCGTCGAGCGGGCGCCGACGGCGGTCGTGTATACCAGCCCCACCCAAGCGGTTGATCTGGTCAGCCTCAAGCTGGATTCGGCTTCACAAGCAAGGGCGGCGGCGATTCTCGGTTGTATGGAAACGATCCCCTACCCATTTGACGCTGCTGTGGTCGAGGCGGTGGTCGTCGGGCGAGACCGCGCCGAAGACAATGCCCAGATCCACGTCGTCGTTGCCGCAGATCGGCAGGACGTCACGGGTGCGATCGTTGAGATGACCGAAGCCGCGGGATTGGATTTCCAGTCCGCAACTCCGATCGCCGCCACCATCATCGCCCGGCTCGCCGGCCGAGCCTTGCGCTATCTGCCCACCGAGCGCGGCTGGCTCTACGTCGGTGATCACGGCTCTTTCTTTGTCGTGGGGGGTGGCGGGATCCTGAGATTCGGCCGGGCCATCACGATCGGACTGGAAACGCTCGTTGAAAGCTTGACGCGTCCGATCCGGAGTTCCGGAACCGCCGAGCCGATCGAGCTGGACGTCCGGGAGGCGCGCGACATCCTTTACCGCCAAGGTATTGCCGGGGCGGATGAAGTCATCCATGGCCACGCGCCATTGACGATGAGTCAGCTTGCTCCGCTCGTGCAGCCGGTGCTGCAACGATTTGTGGTTGAGCTGCGTCAGTCAATTCGCTTCGGCGTGCCGGACACTGAGCGCGACTCGGTGATGTTGGTCGTGACCGGACCGGGCAGCGCCGTTCCCGGTTTCGCCGCTCTTCTGGGGCGAGAGTTGGCGTTGCCGGTTTCGCTCGATTCGCGCTATGCGGCGTACGAGTACGACTCGCCTGCATCGGCAGGCAGTGAAGGCAACCTGGCCGTGGCGAATCGGCGGTACCTCATACAAATGAATCTCCAGCCGCAAGAGATCACCCAGCGCCGGGACACAAGGCGGCTTCGACGCTGGCTGTGGACCGGTGTCGCCGCGGCGCTGATAATCATCGCCCTGGATACGCTTTGGCTCCAGGTGCGCCTTGGCGAGCTGCGCGGGCAGGAAGGCGCGCTCGCGCACGAGACCGCTGGGCTCGAAACCCTCCATCACACGCAGGCGCGTCTGGCCGCGGCCGTCCAGGCCATGGACGACGTGCGAGGAACGATCGCGCAGCAAGTCGGAGCCCACGTCGACTTCCGCGCTGTGTTCCACGAGCTGAGCAGACTCACGCCGCAATCCATCCAGCTCACGACCCTGTTTTTCCGGCGCAACGGAGATCAGATGAACGGAACCGCCGACGGATATGCGGCGGCCAGCCAAGACGCGGACGGCCAAACCGAGCTCGAGGCCTTTATCGAAGCGCTGAAGCTCAGCCCGATCATCGACAACGTGGAGCTCGTGCACGTGCAGGTAGCCTCCGTCGGTCGGACGACGGGTGAGCGATTCGAAGCCGGATTCCAGGCTATTGCGATACCGTTGAGTTCCGATCTGGAAGCGACGCCCGCCGTCACGGGGGATTCCCAATGATGATCGCGAACCTCGATCGCACCATGATCGTTCAGTTCCTGATCGGGCTGGCGCTCACCGTCGGCGGCTGGCTGTTCTTCGTTCAACCCAGACTTGACGAGCTTCGGCAGCTCGAGACGGCCATTGCTGAATACCGCGCGCGTTCGTCGTCGTTGGGAACGGCGGCCAGCGCCCAACTCGCTCAACGGGCCAGCTTGCTGAGGGACCAGGTTGCCCAGATCGACCGCAAGAACACCATCGGCCGCGACTCTGCTGTGCTCTACGCCAGAATCACGAGTCTGGCCAAGGAGCACGATGTTCTGGTGCAGAGTCTCCAGCCGTCGACCGCACCGACGCCGAGCGGGGAAACCGGAGTCGTGGTCTCCCGTGTCGATCTCACCATCCGGGGCGGATACGAACAGGTCGCCGCCTTTATCGAGGCGCTGTATGCGTTCGGCGGATTCCTTCGGCCGTCGACGCTGCTGATCGCACCTGCGCAGGGCGGCGGTGAGCCTGCTGTCACAGCGCGGTTGGGATGCGATGCCCTCAGCTTCACCTTACCCGCAGAGATCGCACACCTGCAGGGGGCAGCACATAGTGACTCGTGAGATGAAACACAGTCTGACCGGCACGGCTGCCTTCGCAATCCTGCCGCTGCTGCTGCTGCTGAAGATGACTATCGCGCTGTTCGGCGGGCCATCATCGGTGCAGGCCACAATCCAACCCGTGCTCGTGATTGATCCGTCCGGATCCGGTGGTCCGCAGGAGCCATGGACTGAACAACAGCGGGCCGCCGCCGACCATATCGAGTTCCTCAAGGATCAGCCGTTCGGCCCGTCGCCGCTGTACCGCCCTGCGGCGCCGATCACGCCCGACCAAACTCCGGTTGTTTCCCAGCCTGATTTGCCTACGGTCCGCGTGCAGATGATCATGGCATCGGCTGCCGGAAGCGTCGCCCTTATCGACGGCAAGCGGTACCGCGTGGGCGATTCGCTCGGCGAGACGAGCTGGATCATTGCGGCGATCGATGGCGATGCGCTCGCCGTGACCTTCAAACATGCGCGAACTGGTCGAACGACCGTCATCTCAGTACATACCCCCGGATAGCGGCGAGGCGGATTCTTCCTTTTGACGGGAGGGTTCGTTGGGAATAGACGCCCGATGACGCTCGCGGACTTGGACGCTCATCGATTCGAATCGGTGGGCGCTTATCGACGACTCAGGACCTACCTGGTTGGTTCGATTATGCTATCGGCATGACAGCGAAACTCATGGCTGAGCTCGGTTTCGGTGCTGATCCGCGCATCGTCGATCCCACGGCTGCTGACGAATCGTGCATCCTTTCGCAAAACCCAGCCTCGGCGCAACCCATCGCGGGCGTCAAGCTGCAATCCACAGCCGAGTACGATGACTTGGTGCAGTCTGCGGTCGCGGCCCAATCGTACTGGCGCCGCCTGCCGGCCCCGCGGCGCGGTGAGGTCGTCCGTCTCATCGGCAACGCCATGCGCCAACAGAAAGCAACGCTCGGTGAGCTGGTCAGCATTGAGACCGGCAAGATTCGTGCTGAAGGCGAAGGCGAGATTCAGGAGTGCATCGACATTGCGGACTTTGCCGTGGGTCTATCGCGCCAACTGTACGGCCTTACCATCCACTCCGAGCGCCCGCAGCATCGCATGTACGAACAGTGGCACCCGCTGGGAACGATCGGCATCATCACCACGTTCAACTTTCCCGCTGCGGTGTGGGCGTGGAACGCCATGCTTGCTGCGGTTTGTGGTGATGCGATGATCTGGAAGCCGAGCCTTCAATCCCCGCTTGTCGCGGTTGCCATGACGCGACTCGCGCATGATGTCATGCGCGATCAGGACGTGTTTCAGCCCAACGGGGTCGATCCATCCGACATCTTTGGCCTGATTATTGGGTCTGACGACGAAGTGGGCGACGCGATGATCAACGATCGGTGGTTGCCGTTGATTAGCGCCACCGGTTCCTGTCGCATGGGGCGTGTGGTGGGGCCGGCGGTGGCCAAGCGCTTGGGTCGATGTCTTTTGGAGTTGGGGGGCAACAACGCGATCATCGTCATGCCTGATGTGGATTTGGACTTGACCGTCCGCGGCGTGCTGTTCGGCGCGGTGGGGACGGCCGGGCAGCGATGCACGACGACTCGCCGATTGATCTGCCATCGCGAGATCGTTGATACGCTCACCGATCGTCTTGTCGCCGCATACAAGCAAGTCACCATTGGCGACCCGCTCGACCCAAAGACCCTGATGGGACCGCTGATCAATCAACGTGCGGTGGATGGCATGCAGGCGGCGCTGTTGCGAGCCGAAGGGCAAGGTTGCAGCGTTCTCTGCGGTGGTGTCGCTGGCATCGAACGATTCGCGAACGAGCCCGGCCACTTCGTTGAGCCGACGATCCTGCGCGTCCCGGCCGGGGGCGATCCGGAGATCGCCCGTGACGAGACGTTCGCCCCCATCCTTTATGTATATGAGTTTATCAGCCTCGACGATGCGATCGCACTGCACAATGCCGTGAGCCAAGGTCTCAGTTCCGCCATTTTCACGAACAGTGTTCGGCCGGCCGAGCGCTTCCTCTCCATCGACGGCTCGGATTGCGGAATCGCCAACGTCAACATCGGCACCAGTGGCGCCGAGATCGGCGGGGCATTCGGCGGCGAAAAGGACACCGGTGGCGGACGCGAGTCCGGCTCCGATGCCTGGAAGGCCTACATGCGCCGCCAAACCTGCACCATCAA
>JAZFYE010000199.1:0-9728 GCA_036475395.1 Phycisphaerales bacterium | reverse complement strand
TTCGGCTGGTACGTGACTCCGCTCAGCGACGCCAACGGCGACGGCGTGACCGACTTCGCCGTGGCGCGTGCGTTCAAGGGCAACTTCAGGGGCGGGGTCACAGTGTACTCTGGCGCCGACGGCTCGGAGATCTGGAGCTTTTGCGAAACAGAACCCTCCGCCATTACAGGCTTTTCGCTTGGGGTCATCGACGACATCAACGGCGACGGCGTAGATGAAGTTGTTGCGGGTGCCCCGTTCGCCTTCCAAGACATCACACAGGTATACATCTTCTCAGGCGCTAACGGCGAGATCCTCCATTCATTGCTCGACGCCGTTGGGGAAAGCTCCTTCGGATACGCCGTTGCCACACAGGGCGACTTCAACGGCGACGGCGTCGAGGATCTGGTCTTCGGCGCCATCAGTGTCGGCTGGCCGGTCCAGACCGGTGGAGAAGTATTCATCCACTCAGCTGATGACTTCTCGCTGATCCAGTCCATCACGGCGCCGTTTCAGCGACAGTATCGGTTTGGTACGGGACTCGCGTTCCTAGGAGACATCGACGGCAGACCCGGCGACGAACTGGCCATCGGCTCCCGCTACGACCAAACCGGACCGGGGCGCATCCAGGTCTTCAGCTACGCAAAGGACGGCGCAACGTTGCTGTACTCAATTGAGAATGTTGATCTAGGCACTCCATTTGACGGCGATCGCATCGATTCAGGAAAGGACTACAACGGTGACGGGTTCAGCGATATCTTCATGGGCGAAAGATTACTGAATAGAGTTCGTATCTTCTCAGGTCTCGACGGGACCGAGATCATGACCATCAACGGACCCAAGGGCTCCTCTTTCGGCTCCGGAAGAATGATCGACGATATCGACGGGGACGGCCAGGCGGATCTCATCATCGGCGGACTTGCTACCGACGGCGGTGGCGTGGATTCAGGACGCGCATCGCTCTATTCCGGCGCTGACGGTTCACTCATTCGCCAGTTCACTGCAGTTGCAGACGGATTCTTTTTCGGCATCGATGCGGTCCCGTTCGGCGATCTCAACGGCGACGGCGCACTCGACTTCCTCGTCTCAGCCATCGGCTCGGAGGATGACAACCTTTTCGGCGCGGCGTTCGTGATCGCCGGCGAACCGGTGGGAATCCCCGGCGACATCGATGGCGACGGGGTCGTCGGTTCCACTGACCTGCTGATCCTGCTGGTTTCGTGGGGTCCGTGCGCCGACTGCGATGATTGCCCCGCCGACCTAGACGACAACTGCTCCGTCGGAGCGTCTGATCTGCTGATACTCCTCGTTAATTGGGGCTAGATTCTCCCGGGACAAGCTGTACGATAGGGCTCGGTTCTCAAGGTTGGCTCTGTCCCGGAGATAGCGGATGACTCTGAATCGCGGGATCAGCGGATGCCGCGCTATTGCGTGTGTCCTTGTTCTTTGGTCGTTGTACCCAGTGCCGACTGCGATCGGGGGTATTGGTGAATTGTTCATCGATCTTGGGCGTGGGCCGGTGCTCGTTCGCGTGCCATCCTCGTACGATCCCGACACGCCGACGCCGCTGGTGATGTTGCTTCATGGCTATGGCGCGACTGGCCAAACGCAGGAAGCCTACATGCAGTTTGCGCCGATCGCAGACGAGTTCGGATACATCTATCTACACCCGGACGGTTTGGAAGACGCGTTGGGTAACCAGTATTGGAACGCAACCGATGCCTGCTGCGACTTCTTCAGCGGCACCACGGACGACTCGGGGTATCTGCGAGCATTGATCGAAGAGATACGCCTGCAACTGAATGTTGACGATCGAGGGGTTTATATCGTTGGGCATTCCAACGGCGGGTTCATGTCCTATCGGATGGCGTGTGATCATAGCGACATTGTGGCTGCGGTCGTCAGCCTCGCAGGTGCTACGTTTCTTGATCCAGCGGACTGCGCGCCCACCGAGCCGGTGCATGTTCTGCAGATTCATGGCACCGCGGACGCGACCATATTCTACGGTGGCGGCTGTCTGGTGCAGTGCTACCCTGGCGCGGTACAGTCGGTTGAGACTTGGGCTGCGTACGACGGATGCGAGATCGTCGGCGATGATTCGTCCAAGCCGATTGATATCGACGCTGGGATCCCCGGCAATGAGACGGTGATTACAATTTACGACACGGACTGCGCGCCGGGCGGGTCAGGCCAACTCTGGACGATTGTCGGCGGAGGTCACGTCCCGGACCTTGTCGACGACTTCAGCCATCAGGTCGTCGAGTTCTTGTACGCTCACCCGAAGCCGAATCAAGCGGATGGCGATATCGACGGCGATGGCATCGTCGGCGCGAGCGATCTGCTGATCCTGCTGGTTTCGTGGGGTCCGTGCGCCGACTGCGATGATTGCCCCGCCGACCTAGACGACAACTGCTCCATCGGAGCGGGCGATCTTCTGATCCTTCTTACCAACTGGGGGTAGCACTTCTGATGGCGCCAGTTATTATCATAGAGGGCTGATTTCGGGCACTGCCGGGATGTCGATATGGAGGTAGACCATGCACAAAGCATGCAAACTTACGGCAGCTACGGTTGCCGCGGTCGTCAGCGCCCAGCCGTTGCACGCTGACGTTCTTCCACTCAACGAACAGCCACTTCACCGCTACGAATGGAGAGCGAGCACGTTTGTAGCCAGTTGGCAATCCCAGGCGGCGATTGCGGTTGATCAGGACGGCCGGATCATCACAACCTGGTCGAGCCGACGACAGCAGGGCGGCCGGTACGGCATCTATGCCCAGCGCTTCAGCCCGGAGGGAATTGCAATCGGCTCAGAGACCAGGGTCAACCTTTGGACCGACTCACACCAGCTCGCCCCGGCCATTGCGACGGATGAAAGCGGCACCTGGATTGTTTGGCAATCGCACGGCCAGGATGGTGATGGGGGATCGATTATCGCCCGTCGCTTTGATCGATCGTTCAACGGTGGGTCGGAGATTCTTGTGAATCAGCAGTGGGAGGGAGATCAGTCGAGTCCGCTTGTCGCTGCGTCCGCCAACGGAACAGCAATGATCGTTTGGTCGGCTCTGGACCCGGCAACCAATTCACCACAACTCCGCGCGCGATTGGTTGGCCCGACTGGCGAGTTCCTGACTGAGGAATTTGCCGTTGCCAAGAGCAGTGACTATTCACAGACGACGGCAAGCGTTGCTACTGATCAACAAGGTGGCTTTGTCGTCGCCTTCGGAGTCGTCGACGATTGGATGACCCCGGTAGGGATTCACGCGCAACGGTTCGATGCGATGGGGAACGACATCGGCGAAGAGGTCGACGTGAGCGGCGAGAGCAAAGCGAATCAGATCGAGCCGGCAGTTGCGGCGACGAACGATGGGTTTATCGTGGCGTGGCTGGATACGGAAAGTGACGGCGAAGACTACGGCGTCGTTGCCCGTTGCTTTGATGGTGACGGGTGCCCGACGACGGAGCCGTTTGTGGTGAACACTACGACGGCGGGAACCCAGAACGCAGCAGCGGTTGCGGTTGCGGCTGATGGTCGAATTGCGATCGCCTGGAACGGTACGGATGATGACGATTCAGGCATCTTCGGGCAGTTGCTTGCTGCGGATGGAACCCAAGTTGGTGATGAGTTTCGTCTCAACAGGCATGAGCAAGGTGAGCAAGCCCTGCGTGCGGTGATCGGCACCCAACGCTTGTCGTTCGCCCCGAACGGCAGTTTGGTTGGTGCATGGAGCGGCGATGGCGGCTTCGGCGATTCATCGAGCGTGAATGTGACCATGCTGTCGCATACTGAACTTCAGCTTGCGGACAAATCGCAGGGAATTACGGAGCAGATGCAACCGGCGGGAAATCCGGTGCTTGTAGCGCAGGGTCCATCACCGCACGTTCCGCCGTCGTTCGATCCTCGTCAACGAGAAAAGGACGGTGTGCGCGAGATCCGCGAAGGCGCGGACATCGGTTTTACCGGTGTGATCAACACCGGCTGGTTCCCCCCCGATCCACACTTGGCTGTGGGTCCTGCGCATCTCGTGCTGATGACCAACGGGGCGATCGCGTTCTTTACCAAGGACGGCAACCTCACCTTCCAGGATGAGATCGAAGACTCCTTCGGCTTCTGGGGAAGCGTTGGTGCAGGCGATCTCGTGTTCGACCCCGAGGTGATCTACGACGAGATCAGCGGGCGATTCTTCGCCGTGGCAGCGGACACAAACGGCGCTTTTGCGTACTTTCTGGTCGCCGTTTCGGATGATTCGGATCCCAACGGCTTGTGGCACAAATACCGCTTCGATGCGGGCCCTCTGTTTAACTTTCTTGACTCGCCGAACATCGGCGTGGACGCTGAAGTGGTCTATCTCACCGGAGACCATGGCTCTTTTACGACGATCTATGGAGTTATGACATTAGATAAGGCATCCTTGCTGGCAGGGGATCCACCGGCTCAAGCGAACCTGTTTACGATCCCCACGGGAACGGAATCTGCCGGCATTCCGCCGGTCAGCTTCGACAACCCACCGGCCTTGTACCTCATTGAGCACAAGGAGGCGTCCACCAATACGTCTGTTCGCTTGATCGCACTCCAGGATCCGCTGGGATCACCGAAGATCACTGACGCTCTGGTGACGGTACCGAGCTATGGCCCACCGGAGGATCCGCCGCAAAAGGGCACGGGACTCCGCCCTAATACGTTTGATGCGCGATTCTGGAGTGCGGCATACCGCAACGGGTCACTCTGGGCGACACATCACATCAACAGCGACCGTGTCCTCGCCCGCTGGTATGAAATCGCCATGAACGGCTGGCCGGATTCCGGCGATGTGCCGACCCTAGTTCAATCGGGCGAGATTGATCCCGGCGCGGATATTCGCACGTTCTTCAGTTCAATTACCGTTGATGACAACGGCAACGCTGCGATAACCTTTTCGCGCAGCTCCCCCAGCGAGTTCATCTCCATGTCCACGGCGTATCGACTAGCGACTGATCCGCTGGGCACATTTCGCCCAGATGAGATTCGCCAGACGAACAGCGGCCCGTACACGTTCATCGCACGTTGGGGCGACTATAGCGCGGTCAACGTTGATCCAGCCAACGGCCGCACGTTCTGGGCCCACCACCAGTACGCGATCAACAACAGTTGGCGTACATGGGTTCAAGCTTTTACCCCGCCCATCCTTATCGGCGATCTTGACGGCGACGGCTCTGTCGGCGCGAGCGATCTGCTGATTCTGCTGGTTTCGTGGGGTCCGTGCGCCGACTGTGATGATTGCCCCGCCGACCTAGACGGCGACGGCTCTGTCGGCGCGTCTGATCTGCTGATACTTCTCGTCAACTGGGGATAATGGAAGAAGGCTTGAGGTTCGGGGGGTGAGGAAGAGGGACGCTTCGCGTCACCCGCTAAACGGGTTTGTTTGTATTTGCTAGTTGTTGGAAGTAGCCCTGCCGTCTTGGTGCGACCAGAGGCCAAGACGCTGACGCTTCGCGGCGCGCTCAAGCTGTGCATAGCGGCCCAGCCGTGAATGGGACCAGCGTTCATCCGCGACGGCGAGCCCTGCGGACAACAGCGCCTCGTTAAGGCTTGATCCGTCGGGTAGCTCGACATGAGCGAGCACCCGCCCCAAGACGCCGCGGGTCCGATGCGACTCCAAATACAGCGTCACCGTCCGATCCGCCGCCAGCGTGCGCGTCAGCTCGGTCGCCTCGTCAGCGTACGGGTCGGCGGGGCGATCGGGCTTGGCAGTCTCGGGGCAGTCCACACCCCAGAACCTGATGCGGGTCACGGGGCGATCATGCAGCGCATCCGACAGATCGATTTCGATGGTGTCGCCGTCGATCACACGAAGAACCTCGGCCGAAGCGCCGTGGTAGGCGGTCATATCGTCGATCTTCGGGACCAGCAGCCAGCCGCTACGGTCGGCGATGATCATCGCGATCAGGACGACGCCGGCCACAAGCCACGGCCAGCGCTGGGGGCCGGGGCGTTTCACGCGGCGTGTCACGGCTTGGCTTTGCGCTTACGGCCGCCGCCGGCCGGCGGGGCCGCCGCTGCTGCTTCGGCTTCGTGGCGGCAGGCCTCTTCAAGGCATTCGTGCAGGCCGTCGTGTTCGGGGATGGCGTCAATCCGCGACAGCAGCTCGTCGATGTACCGTTCAGGCGCCAACTGCGTATCCATACTCTCTATGGCCCAGTCGCCTAAGACTTGCATCGCATCGAGAACCCACGGTAGGTCCGGGCGGTCCGGATCAGCGGGCGGATCGATCTTCGTGCGCACCACGACGTTGCCGCTGAGCGCGACGAGGGGGCAGAGTCCCAACCGGGTGATTGGCTCGTGGCACACGACGGCGACCGGCACTTCGAGGGCGAAGGCGGCCAAGCGGAATCGTCGCGCATCGACCCCGACCATCGGCGGTCGAATGAGATAGCTCCCGGGCTCGATCTCGTCGCCCTCGGTGAACGGTGCGTTCAGGATCGTCACCCGGCCGATCTCGACGGCCAGCGCCAACCGCCCCTGCCTCGCTTTCTGAAGCGGCCGAATGATCGTCGCCATGCGCTGGTAGTCACGCTTCTGCCTGGCCATGAGCAATGCCTCGCCCGCCATCCGTTCGGCTTCGAAGTACCGCTTGCGCCTGAGCGACTTTTCGGCCTTGCTCAGCAGGTCATCGATCTTCCGCGCGGTTGTAGCGGGAGACATCGTTAATCATTCTCTTGCTCGACCATCGTCCGCAGGTGCTGGAGAATCCCACGCCACTCGCGGACGACGTCGGGAAACTCGTAGAGCAGCGCGTCGGCCAGGGCGATCTGATCGTCCTGTTCCAGGGCCGTGCGCAGCATCTGCAACTGCTCGTTGAGTCGAGTGATGGAGCTGACAACCGGCGTCCCGTCCACGGTGATATCGTCGAGCTTCAATCCGACGACCTGCGATCCTTTGACGATCGCCTGCTGGACCGTGAGCCAGATCGACAGCGCTTCGCCCAGCTTGTCCATGCAGATCGTGCGCTGATCGGACTGGAGTAGTTCAGCCGCTTCGTGTTGAAGTTCGTCGGCGTCGGTCAGGGCCTCGGCGGCGTCATCAAACGTCTGAAGCACCAACTCGCTTGGATCGGCGGTCGTCAGCTCGACGATCTCGGCGGTGGCAGTTTGGCGCTCGGAAGATTCGAGTTGCTGTTCGGACCATCGCGTGCCATCCACGTGAACGTCGACGATGAGCCGGCCTTGGGCTTGGGCGAGGGTGGCACAGGCCGCGATCGCCTCGGCGACGGTGGCGGCAACCACGTCACATACGTTCTCGTCAAGCAACACTTGCATCAATCCGTCCTTGCTTGGCTGTTTCGCCCGACCCGCCGGCCGAGTTGTGGTCACGGTTCGGTCCTTGCGCCCGCCTCCCGGAAGCTTATCGGTCAATCGGCTTGGCTGCTGCAACCAAAGCGTCGTGCCGGGCGGCCTTGGTTGGCGTTATGTGCTGAACGTCTCGACCACCTCATCGGCCAGCACCGCGTTGCCCACGCTGATGCGGATGGCCCCGTCGGGCACGAGCTGAACCATGACCGGCGCGGCCGTGGTCGTGACATGAAGGCCCTGCTCGGGACGTTCGGCATCCTTGAGCAGCGCCCCGATCAGCGCGTTGATCGTGTGGAAGTCGCCCGGTTCGCACAACAGCGGGTCGCGCGAGTTCAGCTCGACCGTGGCGGCGGTATCCACCGCCTGCCAGTCCTCGTTCCCCGCCAGGCTGAAGGCGACGGCATCGAAGACGTTGCGCCATTTGGCCACAGGAATGAGCAGGACCTGGCTCAGGTGCAGCTTGTGGATGATGTGCTCGACCGCCCCGGCTAGACGCTGCGTATCCACCCGAAGAACGCGGGCGCCCTCCCGGGGCACACTCTCACTGTTCTCGCTGGCCAGGTGCAGATGGACGACCTCTTGGTTCCCGTTCAGCTCCAGACACACCCGGTCGTCGCCATCGGCGACCTCGTGGACGCCGTGCTCCCGCAACAGTTCCATGACTTCGTCGTAGGCGACGAACTCCACCTGGCGATCTCCCGGCCCCGATTGGTCGACTGACCTCGGGCCTGGCGACTACTGTACCTCAGACCAGCCGAATGCGACAGAAGCCTCCGCGGCGAAGGGGGTGAATCTTCGGCCGTCAACAGGCTCGGCCGGGGCGCGGTAGGATCAAGCCCCACGGACCGTCGGAGCTCGAGCCAGACCACGTTATATGCAGGCAGTACTCTTCGTATGCAGCGGGAACACGTGCCGCAGCCCCATGGCGGAGGCGATCGCGCGGCATTGGATCGACCGCGGCCTGCTCGGCGAGCGGCCCGACGTCTTCATCGCCTCGGCCGGGACCTCGGCCGCCAACGGCCTCCGTCCCACCGCTGAGACCGTCGCTGCACTGGCCGCCCGAGGGATCGAACATGACAGTGTCTCCAAACCATTGACCGCGGACATGATTCGCAAGGCGGATGTCGTCTTCTGCATGACCTCGGGGCATGTCGCCGCCGCGCAGGGCCTGCTCGGCGATGGCGATGACGACGGCGACGACAAAATCACGCGCCTTGATCCCGATGCTGACATCGAGGATCCGCTCGGGTCGGATCAAAGTGCGTATGATTCGCTGGCCGAGCGGTTCATGCAGTTGATCCCGCCGCGGCTCAAGGGAGTGCTTGGCGATGAAGATCGCGCTGGGGACTGATCATCGTGGCGTTGACGCGGTCCATAGCTTGGTCGCGCACTTACAGTCCGCAAGCCACGAGGCGGCCATTCTTGGTGAGTGCGGCGGCGAGTCGTGCGACTATCCGGACAGCGCCTATCTCGTTGGCCGCGCCGTCGCCGACGGTGATGCCGATCGCGGCATTCTCATTTGCAGCAACGGCATCGGCGTCACCATTGCCGCGAACAAGATCGCCGGCATCCGGGCTGCCCTGGTCTACGACAAAGCCAACGCCGAGCGCAGCCGCCGACACAACGACGCCAACGTGCTCTGTCTCGGCAGCGAGATCACGGCGCATGATGACCTGGCCGAGATCGTCGATGTCTGGCTTGCGACACCCTTCGACGGCGGCCGGCACGAACGACGGGTCAGGAAGATCCTGGCCATCGAGCGCGGTGAAAACCCGGCTAAATCCGTGCCCGACGCGGCCACGGCGTAAGCGGCACCGCCCTCGCCGACGGCGCTACCATTCTCGCGTGTCTGTTACGGCAAGAATCCTCGACGCCAACGCCAACCGGGCTCGCGAGGCGCTGCGGGTCATGGAGGAGGCGGCGCGCTTCCGGCTGGGCGATGCCGACCTCACCACCGCTCTCAAGCAGCTTCGCCACGATCTGTCGAAGGCGCTACGGCGGTTCGACAACCTCGACCTGAATCGAGACACGCTCGGCGACGTCGGGACTCAGATCAGTACGCCCGCCGAACGAAGCCGGTCCTCCACCGCACAGGTCGTGATCGCGGCCGGCAAACGCCTTGGCGAAGCGATGCGCGTCCTGGAGGAATATGGGAAAACGATCGACGCCGGTTTCGCCGCATCCATCCAGAAGCTGCGCTATCGCGGCTACGACTTGGAGCATCACGTCAACCGAGCGCTCGGCTCGGGGCGTGCGCGGCAATGGCAAATCTGCGTGATCTTCTCCGAGAAGTTGTGCGGTGATCGCGATTGGCATGAAGTCGCTCAGCTCATTGCAGACGCAGGACCGGATTGCATTCAACTTCGGGAGAAGGAGCTGGATGACGGCGAATTGCTGAGGCGAGCCCGGTTGTTCGTTGAGAT
>JAZFYE010000198.1:0-3521 GCA_036475395.1 Phycisphaerales bacterium | reverse complement strand
CCATAATGAGCGATTTCGCGCGGCGCTTGTGGCTGCAAATGCTTGACATCGACATCGGTGAGATCCCGGTGATGTCACATCAACAGGCGATGGATCGATTCGGTATCGACCGGCCGGACACGCGCTTCTCTCTGGAGCTAAACGACGTCTCCGACCTCGCGGCCAAGACCGAGTTTCGCGTTTTCCAAGATGCGCTCGCCAAGGACAAAGGCGTCGTCAAGGCCATCCGCGTGCCCGGCGGCGCTACAAAGATGTCGCGCAAGATCACGGATGGATACAGCGAATTCGTCAAGACCTTCGGCGCCGGCGGCGTGCCCACGGTCAAGTACACCGAAAACGGGTACGAAACCGGCGTCGCCAAGTTTGTCGCGCCTATCGCCGATGAACTCAAGCAACGGCTCGGCCTCGAGGTCGGCGACCTCGTGTTCTTCGGAGCCGACACCAATGACGTGGTCTGCCGGGCGCTGGGCGAGTTGCGCAACAAACTGGCTCGTGATCTTGATCTGATCGACCAAACCGCATGGAAGTTCCTCTGGATCGTGGACTTCCCGATGTTCGACTACGACGC
The DNA here is from genome assembly GCA_036475395.1 of Phycisphaerales bacterium. Lineage (GTDB taxonomy): Bacteria > Planctomycetota > Phycisphaerae > Phycisphaerales > SM1A02 > JADFNO01. The sequence goes on along the minus strand of JAZFYE010000198.1, from coordinate 2,953 downwards.
CGAACAAGGCCGTTGGGTCGCGCTGCACCACCCCTTCACCGCGCCGATGCCCGGCGAAGAGGACAACCTCGACGACGATCCGGGGGGGTGTATCTCGGCCGCGTACGATCTCGTCTGCAACGGCTCGGAAATCGCGGGCGGGTCGATCCGTATTCATCAGCCTCCGATGCAGCAGAAGGTGTTCCGTCTTCTGGGGATCAACGATGAGGAGGCAGAGCAGAAGTTCGGGTTCCTGTTGCGGGCACTTCGCTACGGGGCTCCACCCATGGGCGGCATCGCGTTCGGACTGGATCGACTGGTCATGCTGCTGGTGGGGACGAACAACATCCGCGACGTCATCGCCTTCCCCAAGACCCAGACGGGCCAGGACTTGATGACCGAAGCCCCTGGGCCGGTCGATCCGCAGCAGCTAGAGGAATTGCACGTACGCATCGAGTTGCCTAACGATTCGCCGGCTCCAACTGGTGCAGGTTGAAGTTCCCCTGCTACCCTTGCGGTAAATGTGCGGCATCGGCGGAATCCTGCGCACCGATGGCGAGCCGATCCCCGAGGAATGGCTCGATGCGATTGATGCGCGCATCGCCTATCGAGGACCGGACGGTCGTGGCCGATTTCGTGATCGCGTCCAAGTCGATACGCCTGACGGCCAGCGCATCGTTGAAATCGCGTTTGTCGTCCGTCGCCTGTCGATCATCGACCACGAAGACGGCGCCCAGCCGATGGTTTCGCAGCGCGGTCGAAACGACAGCGAAGGCCTCGTCGCCGTCGTCTTCAACGGCTGCATTTACAATCACCGCGAGCTGCGCAACGAGTTGGAATCCAAAGGCCATCACTTCGTCACTGACCACAGCGACACCGAAGTGCTCATCCACGGCTATCGAGAGTGGCGCGACAGTCTCTCGGACCATCTCGAAGGCATGTACGCCTTCGCCATCTGGGATCGAATCGGCGCCACCCTCACGCTCGCCAGAGATCTCTTCGGCGAGAAGCCGTTGTACCACGGCCCGATCTATCACGATCACGACGACGTAAACCGCTGCGTCGTCTTCGCCAGCGACGCTCGAAGCGTCACAGGTATTGGCGAATTCGAGTGGGGTGAAGAAGACCCGCCCGCCCTCGTAGACTACGCGACTCGGTATCTACAGCTTGGGTACGGTTGGGAACTCGAAACACCGTATTGGCAACAGAGCGTCCACGCGGTTCAGGCGGGTGAGCGCGTAAAGAACCAAGCCGGCCATGACACACTTGATCTCACGCCCCGACCGGCCAAACCCCACTCGACCGATCCCGACGCCATCGAGTCACTGCTCGAACAGGCGGTGCAGCGCCGTCTGGAAGCAGACGTCCCGCTTGGTTGTTTCCTGAGCGGTGGTGTCGACTCGTCTCTTATCAGCTACTTTGCCAAGAAGCACAAGCCGGACCTGCGCACGTTCAGCGTTCGGATGTCTGACGAGCGCTACGACGAATCGAGGCATGCCGAACGGGTCGCCAAGGAACTTTCAACGCAGCACACCACACTGGAAGTTCACGCAAATCCGGCGGCTGATCTCGTCATGCTCATCGAGACGCTCGGCCAACCGTTTGGAGACAGTTCAATTCTCCCCACGTACTGGGTCAGTAAGGCCGCGCGCGAACACGTGAAGGTCGCAATTTCCGGAGACGGTGGTGATGAACTGTTTGTCGGCTACGAACGCTATATGGCTGCGCGTTCACTGGCTCGCTTTCATCGGTTACTCTCATTACTGCCTTTGGCGTCGTTACTCGGTGCGCATCCGAAGAGTCGCCTACACAAGCTCGGCCGGCTCGGCGTAATGGCGCGTGAGTTCCCATCGCTTGGTGTCCTTGCGATGGAGTCAATCTTCACGCAGCCGCAGATCGATCAATTGATGGGTCAAGTCCGCTCGCAGCCGGCGCGGTACATGAAAGATGACGGCGGCGTGGCGGACGCCCGCGCCGATCTGCGCTGGTGCGACGCGCAGTGGTACCTGTCCAACGACCTTCTCACAAAAGTCGACACCGCGTCCATGGCGTGCGGGCTGGAAGTGCGTTGCCCGTTCCTCGATCGTGATCTGGCGAACGCCGTCCTGGCCATGCCCATCGATCAACTCATCCCCGGCGGCAAACGCAAGGGGCTGCTCCGCCGAATCGCCCGCAAGTATGTCCCGACTGAGATCGTCGATCGACCCAAAATGGGGTTCGCCATCCCGATCGGCGAGTGGTTCCGCAGCGATTATGGCGGCATGAAGACCTTGCTGCTGGATCACTTACAGTCCGTCGACCCGTTCGGCCCGATCGAATTGAACCGCAAAGCCGTCCATCGATTCATCGACGAGCACATGAGCGGCAAGCGCGACCACAGCCAGCGCCTGTTCACACTGCTGACCCTCTCCATCTGGGCCGAATCGCTCTAGCCCTCCCTGCAAAGCTCGGCCGTTGGCGGTACCCTCTGCGGCCATGAAGCACGGGAACCTGCTCACCGTTCTGATACTGATCGGCCTGGCGGCTGGTTGTGTGTCCGGACAGTTCGTGCTGTTCGGATCGATGGGCGACGATCCAGATGCGCACTGGACCAAACAGGCTGGCGATCTGATCCTCATCCGCCCGCTGTTCCTGCTCATCATCCCGCTCGTCTTCGTCAGTGTCGTCGTCGGTATGACATCGATCGGCGATCCGTCCAAGTTGGGGCTGATCGGCTCGTCGACCGTTCTTTACTACCTCGTGACCATGCTGATCGCGGTGACGCTCGGCGCGATCTTGGTGACCTCCTTCCGACCCGGCGATCTTTCGGAGGAAGCGGGGGCCAAGCTTCGCGGCGATGCCCAGGTTGAATACGACACCTCGGATATCAAGGGCAACATCGAGGAAGCGGCGGGCCGCGGCCAGGACCGCCTCGGCGGGGCTTGGATGAACATTCTGCGACAGATGGTGCCGCGGAATATCTTTGACGAGATGG
>JAZFYE010000197.1:0-10862 GCA_036475395.1 Phycisphaerales bacterium | reverse complement strand
CAGCGTGGAACCCACTTCAAGCCGGGGTACCTGGTCCGCCGGGGCGGTGACGACACCCTGTACGCCATTGCGGCCGGTCAGGTGCGCTTCCGTGGGCGGTTTGTCGATCTCGTTCCCACCGATCCGTCGATACCCGCGTTCGCCGCAGGTCAATCTGCCGCGACGAGCTAGCCGGACCAACCCACAAACGCCAAGCCGACGCGGGCTGAACGCTGCGCGCATCGGCCAGGGCGCCAAGTCAAGTGGCCGGCGCGCGTCCCCCCGCCCTCGACCCGGAGCGTTCCATATCATCGTCCACCTTCGTGCCTTCGTGCCTTCGTGCCTTCATTCCCTAGTCCCTCCGTCCCTTGTCTTTACCCCATGCTCGTCGATCGCGCCAAGATCTATATCAGAGCTGGCAAAGGCGGGGCCGGTTGCATGAGTTTCCGCCGTGAGAAGTTCGTACCCAAGGGTGGACCTGACGGCGGCAACGGCGGCCATGGCGGCGACGTCGTGCTGGTCGGCGATCCTTCGCTCGACTCGCTGATCGGTGTGGCGGCCTCGCCGCACTTTCGAGCCGGCAACGGGCGGCACGGGATGGGCAAGTCCAAACACGGTGCTGGTGGTGATGATTGCGAGGTCCGCCTGCCGCTGGGGACGCTCGTGTTTGAAGCCGACGCTCAATCCGTCGAGCCGCTGCACGATCTCAGTGAGCTTGGTCAACGCGTCGTTATCGCCCACGGCGGTAAAGGCGGCTTCGGGAACGAGCACTATAAATCCGCGACCAACCAGGCGCCGAGGCAGTTCACGCCCGGCGAACCGGGAGAGGAACGCACGCTTCGGCTTGAGCTCAAACTCATCGCCGACGTCGGGTTGGTCGGCAAACCAAATGCGGGCAAATCCACGATGCTGCGCGCGATCAGCCGGGCCACGCCCAAAGTCGCTGACTATCCATTCACGACAATGTCGCCGAACCTGGGCATCGCCGAGCTGCCCGGTGAACGGCGATTGGTCGTCGCCGACATTCCGGGGCTGATTGAAGGCGCTTCCGGGGGCGCTGGGCTCGGTCACGACTTTCTTCGCCACATCGAGCGGACCAGAGTCCTGGTGCATCTTCTGGATGTCGCGCCGATGGACGGCTCAGATCCGGTTGGCAACTACAAAGCGATTCGGCGCGAGCTGGGCGAATACTCGCACGCCATGCTCGATAAGCCGGAGATCGTCGTCCTCAACAAGATCGATCTGGTTCCGCAAGATGATCGTGAGGAGCGTGTTGCCGGATTTGCGCGCCAGTTTGACGCACCGCCAATGGTCGCCTCCGGCGCGACCGGCGATGGACTTTCTGCATTGCTCGAAGCGTGCTGGGAAGCCCTCGGCAAACGCGAGACGACCGGCTGGCGCACGAACGGCTAGACGGACGAGCTACCGGAGAGCAACGGACCAGATGACATAGACCCACGAGATAAGCCACACCAATAACCCGGCAACTTGACCGACCTCAGCCATCCTCCAGAGGATGCGTCGATCTCTCCAGAACCAGCGGAAGTGGCAGATAGCGGCAAGTCCGAACCACGAGATCGCCAGTGCCGTGACTGCTCCGTCATAGACGCGAATAACACCGCCTAGGCCCCGCAATCTACTAACGATCAAGCCTTCCCCTGTAGCAAGAAAGTACAGTCCAGAGGCTACGAAAAAGGCCGGTATCACTAAGCCTCTGAACATGACATCCCTCCGCAATCAGTCGCTGAACAGAAGCAAGGCGTAGACAGTTGGTCTCGAACGCCAAATCGGAATCCCCATACCGCCCTTCTTCAACGCGATTCCGGATAAAGATCCTCGTAGAGACCAGCGCACGTAAAGCGGATACGATCCTGAACCACTTGAACCCTGTAGACATAAAGGGGTAGCTGGCCAAACGAGTCCTCCGGAGAGCCGGCTGGTGTTAGCATAGGCGCTGGCTGCTTCGGCACAGATCTGACCATCCGCGTCATCGCCTTCCATTGCGCGGGCGACATAGAGATTTTGTTTCCCCAGTCGTCCACAGCGCTGCCGGGGGGCTGGAACCGGAGGTAGATCAGCTTCTTGGACCCCGAGTGCCAGTACGTTAGGTGACGCACGGCGCGCATAAGTTCCCCCATGCCCGCAGTCGTCGTCAGCGTTTCTACGCTGGACCAGTCGATTGATGCTGGTGCCGACCGCTGCGCGGACCCGTCGGAGTTCACCACATCAGGCTGATCCACCGGTTGATCGTCTGCCGTAGGGGGTTGGGGTTCTTGGTCACAACCCAACAGCCCAAAGACGACAAGGATCGAGAGTTCCGCGTAGGTTAGCAGTTGTTTTCCCGTTTTCACTTGCCTACCTCCCAGGCGTTTGCGGTCCTGGTTGCGAAGTCACTACTGGCCGCAATTGACGGGATTCTATGCAATCGTTGTTCTCCTCGAGAGTCCGACTCTCGTGATTATACGACACGTCACACTTTCGGGGAGCACGATAAAGCGGGCACCTCGTACTGAAGTGCCCGCTCGGTTTGTGTATCGAAATGACGTTACGGAGTCCGTGCTCGGCGCTCAGGATGCACCGCCATCGCCACCACGGCCGCCTCGACGGCCACCGTCACCACCAAGACCGCCGCGCCAGTCCTGGCGCATGGCCTCGCGCTCCTCATCGCTCAGCTCGCCGTCGCCGTCCTTGTCGTAGCGTTCGAGCATGCGCTTGCGCTGAGCGTCCTGCATTGCCTTGATTTCGCCTTCGTCAATCGCGCCATCGCCGTTGGTATCAGCTTCGAGAATGCGATCTTTCATGCGTTGGGGCAACTCGGACAGTTCATCAGCATCAATCTTGCCGTTGCCGTTGGCATCCAAGCGCTCAAGCATTTGACCGAAACCAAATCCGCCTCGCGCACCTCGGCCTTGGCGATTGCCACGTTGACCGCGCGCCGGGCGTTCACGCTTCGGCGCGTTCGGGTCGTACTTGATCGAGCAGCCGTAGGCCTTGGTCATATCCGGGGCCACCGTCTCGCCCGCCGCAATTTGACGCACCGCGTTGATGACGTAGTTCGTCGCACCTTCACCGTTGGCTCCGTTGGGGTCGTCGTCGATCGCACCGGCGTAGCGCAGGATGCCCTTCTTATCGATGACATACATGTGCGGCGTCGTCTTGGCGCCATACAAGTGCCCAATCTTCCCATCGCGGTCATCCAGCACCGGCGCCTTGACCTTGTGCTGCTTGAGGTAAGCGACGGACTTGTCCGGCTCCATGTAGTGCGTGGAGTGGATCGTCAGGTGCACGAAATCCTTCGCGACGGCCCTGATTGCCTTGGCCATCTTGGTCGTGATGCCTGAGCGGTTGACGCGCGTGCAGATCGGGCAATCAGGATTGATCCATTGCAGGACAACCAGCTTGCCCTGGTAGTCCGCGAGCGTGTGCGATTTGCCACTGGCATCATTCAGCGTGAAGTTCGGGGCGGGCTCGCCGACCTTGGCGATGTTGGCCCGATCGCTTGGACGGAGGCTCTGGCGGTCCGGAGCCTGACCGAAGGCGGACGCGGCGCCCAACATCGCGCACAGACCCGCCAGGAAGAGGGACGACTTTCGGATTCTCATATGTGTATTCTCCTTGGTGAGGGGTTCAACGCCCATCAAACCGTTGATGCGAAACTGGCGGCATGCTACACCATTCGAGCATGACGCCATCGTTGGATTGTACGATCTCGCCGGCCCGTTCATCCCCCGCAGTTGCCGGATTCTTCGACAAATCCGGGAGGTTCAGTGACCCAAAGGGCCCGGCAGGGTGTAATCCAGAGGCCGCAAACGCGTTGGACCAGTATATGGATGTCAACCTTCACCACTGCCTTGAAGGCGACAAGCAGGCCTGGGACGCTTTCGTCCAGCGGTACTCAGGCGTGATCTACGTCGCGGTTGGGCATGTGTTCGGCTCTTGGGGCGCGGGTTCGACCGGCCGCACCACTGAGGACGTGGCTCAGGACGTCTTCGTCCGCCTCGTCAAGGATGACTATCGACTGCTGCGAAAGTTCGAGCCCCAGCGTGCGTCGCTGGAAACCTGGCTCACCCTGGTGGCCCGCAGCGTCGCCATCGATTGTCTTCGCAAACGCCGGCTGGAGACGTCGGGCCTCGATCCGTCCCAGATCCCGGCCGCCGAGCCGAGCCCGGACGGCCAAACCGTGCCGCTTCATCTCCTGACCGCTCGCCAACGACTGGTCCTGACCTTGCTGTTCGACGAAGATCGTTCGGTGGCCGAGGCGGCTCGGATGCTCAACGTTGATGAGCAAACGATCAGGAGCACCAAGCACAAAGCGCTCAGTCGCCTCCGGTCCCACTTTCAATCCCCGTGAAACGCATCGAAATTCCCGGGGATGCCGCCATCGGTGGCCTCGTATACCATCCGGGGAACGCGATGCCTGTGGACGACAAAGAGAACCCAACCGACGAACGATTGTGGCGAAGCGCTGCCCCGACGGAGCCGGCGTTATCGGCAGCGTGCCCGGGCCAGTTGGAGCTCGCGTCGTATCTCGACGGCCGTCTCTCAGCGGCCGAGGTCGAGTCGATCGAGGCACACCTTGCCGCGTGCCCTGAATGTCGTGAGGCCGCGGCCGACGCGCGGCTGATCGTTGCCGCGGCGGCGCGATTGCGCCCGGGGGCCCCGGAGCGCGTGATCGAGTCAGCCCAGGCGTTGGTGAGCGCTATGCCCGTTCACCGGCCGGCGCGCGCCCAAGGTCGACCATCGTTGGGCTTGAAGTGGCGTATGGCCCGTTGGCTGGCAGCGGCCGCCGCGTCCGTCGCCATCTGTGTGTTCGGGTACCGCACGGGGACGGCTTCCACCGCTTCGACAGATCTGCGGCTCGATCAACTCGCGATGGAGATGTCTTTCGGCGTGTTTGATCCGCCGGACGAGGATGTCGGCGAAATCGAGCTCATCGCCGCTTTACTTACGGAGAAGCCCCGATGATTCGCAGCTTCTATTGGTTCATCCTGGCGTTGTCATTGATGTTCAACGCTTTCTTCGTCCTCGGTTCGTGGCAGGCGCGCGGTGAAACTACCAACGGTGATCGCGTGACCAATCTCGTCGCCGCCGAGTTGAATCTGGACGAATCGCAGTCGGCGCTGTTTGCCGAGCTTCGCAGGAGCATGGAGGTCGACCAGCGCGTATACGAAGACGGCCTTGCCCTCGTGCACGAAGAGCTCATCAACGAGTTATCGCGCGAGGAGCCGAACCTGCAGGACGTGCGCAGGCTTGTCGACCGTGAGGCACAGCTGCGTCAGCAGCGTGGCCTCGCCCGATCCGAACGGTTCAACGATTTTGTCAGGATGCTGTCGCCGGAGCAGTGCCGCAAGCTCTCTCGCCGCGTTGGCCACAGTCGCCGAGGGCGCGCTCGTTGGCAGGCAATGCTTTTGAAGTTTGATCAGGACGGCGATGGTCAACTCAACGATGTGGAGCGCGCCGCCGCGCAAGAGTACATCAACGAACACCGCAAACAACGCGAACAACGGCGTCGCGAAATGTTTGAGCGATTCGACGCCAATGGCGACGGGCAGCTCGACCCCCACGAGCGCGCCGCGATGCATGAACGAATGAAACAAAACGCTGATCACGCCTCATCCGACCGGTGATTCCTTTGTGCGTCGTGATCGAGGGCCGCGATCTCAAAGTTGAAGTTGATACTCGGAGGATTCTCACATGACCGCCCTTTTTCCCGGCAATGTCTGTAGACGAACGATTACCCTGTGCAGTGTTTTGTGCCCGGTGATATTCCTGGCGGGCCCAGCTTTGGCCCAGTCGCGTGGGATGGGCGGTATGCGAGCGATGCGCGGACTGGCGTATCTGCTCGAACCGGACTTCAACCGGCGCGATATCGTGCAGTTCAACGATGACCTGTCGCTTGACGGGATGCAGCAAATGATAGTGCAGACGTTGTTCGCCGAATACGACGAGGCGTTCCAGGCCGCCCGGGCCGATCTGGATGAGATTGTGCGTCGGCTTCGCCCGGACCGCTCCGGCGACGATGGTGAGCGCCAGCGGGCGCGCGAGCAGATGCGCGAGCGCTGGCAGTCCTTGCGCCAGCAGATGGAGCTTGCTCGGGATCCCTCGTTGAGCGAAGAGGCCCGCGAACAGATCATGGAGATCGTTCGCCGTCGGGGTGAGGAGATGCGCGAACAAGCCCGCCAGACCTTCATGCCACAGATCGATCCGCAGGAGTTGGAGCAACTGACGGCTGACGCCGCCGACAAGTACAAGATCTTCCGTGTGGAAAAGGTGAGGCTGCGAGACCAATTCATCAGCGACTTACAGCTCGTGCTTCGCGATGATCAGCGATCACCTTGGCCGAGCTTGGAGCGCAGGCTGATTCGCCAAAAGACGATTCAGCGAGGCCAACTGTCCGGCGAGCGTGTCGATCTGTTCGATCTCGTGCGAGCGATGGGCCTCGATTCCGCCGACAGCAATGCGGTCGCGCCGGTCCTCCAGGAGTACGAGGTCACGCTGGATAGCGCTCTGCGCGATCGCAATGCGTATCTCGAAGAGTCTCGCGTGCAGAGCTTCTCGGCCATGATGCAGCGCGACTCAAAGCGAGCCCTGTCGCTGTACGACGGGGAGATGGTTCGGCGGGTGGCCGTTCGGGATGTCAATGAGCTCTATGCATCATCCGTAGCCGAGGAACTGCCTGAGGATGTCGGTGACACATTCGTGCGGTCGTACCGAGAACGGGCGTATGGCCGGGTGTACCGCAAGACGACGGTGCAGCGGGCTTTCGAGGCGGTGGCGAAATTCGACGATCTCGATGCCGAAATCGCCGGCGCCGTGGCGGGCTTGCAGGAGGTGTACGAGGTGGAGCTGGCCGTGCGCAATGAGCAACTTATGAACCTCATCAAATCCGAGGAGCCCAAGCAGCGCCGCCGATTCCTCGAACGTATGGCGAACCGTGACTTCGGCCGCGACAGGATGAGGCGACGCGAAGACCGGACCCGACAGGGGTTCCAGGCTCGACGTGAGTTCGATGAGCGGTACCGCGAGCAGCTTGCGGCCATGCTCACACCTGAGCAGACGGAGCGCCTGCCGAAGATCCAAGAGCAGCGCCGAGGTGATCGCGGCGAGCGGTGGCGCAATTTCAATGGAGGCCGGGGTGGCCGGGACAGCGGCCGCGGCCGTTCCGGTGGCGAAGGATCGATCCCACACGGCGGGTGAACGGGCAGCCTGGTATCCTCGCGCCCCTGAGCGGTCCAAGGTCGTTGCCCCTTCCCCTTGAGGCGCGAGTCAGGGGAGTCTCGCGCGAGACACCAATGCGTCGTCGCTCTTGCGCTGTGCGCCCACCTACCCCACCGGTTGAAGCGCCTAGCCCCCTCGGGACGCCTGATCTCCAGGGAAACGGGACGGTGGGCGCCGCCGACCTCCTCTTGCTACTCGCCAATTGGGGGCCGTGTCGGTAGCGAAGTACACCACTGTCCTGCCGGAAGGACACCCTCCAGAAAGTACGATACCTGGGCGAGAAGCGGGGTTCAGGGCCCAATCCGCTCGGGAGAGCCCTGGAATCCTGCCCTTTTCGAGATAAATCGTGGTGGTGCTTGGACAGGCGCGGTACCCTGGTACCCTGTTCTTGCTCGGCTGCACGGGGGCCCGCCGCGGCGGGTCTCCGGGGGCGGCCATCCCGATGGAATCGGGACGGAGGGCGGGCACCACTGTGCGGCCACTTCGGCAGAAGGAGACCAGCCATACTACATCGTCGCCTACTCAAGAATCGTGCGAGCCGCGCGAGTGCGGCGATGATGGCAATGTTCGTCGTCTCAGGCGCAGCTCACGGCGGGGGTGTTCGGTACGTCGACGATGACGCCTCGCCGGGCGGGAATGGATCAAGCTGGGATACAGCGTACCGATTTCTGCAAGACGCGCTGACGGATGCGGGCGGGGGCGGTATCGCCGAGATTCGCGTCGGGCAAGGCACCTATAAGCCTGATCGCGATGAAGCGAACCCCGACGGCACCGATAATCGAAACGCTAGCTTCGATCTCCGAAGTAGCGTGGCGCTGATGGGCGGCTATGCGGGAATCGGCGCGAAGGACCCTGACGAGCGGGACATCGCACTGTACGAAACCATCCTCTCCGGCGACCTGCTCGGCAACGACGGCCCCGACTTCGAGAACGACGACGAGAACAGCTACCACGTCGTAACCGGCAGTGGCGTGGATGAAACCGCTGTCCTCGACGGCTTCACCCTGACTGCCGGCAATGCCAACTCATCCTTTCTGCCACACAACCGGGGTGGGGGAATGTACAACGACCAAAGCAGCCCGACGGTGATCAATTGCCTATTCATCCGCAACAATGCAGGTGGTTGCTCTGGAGGCAATGGCGGAGGCGGAGGCGGGATGCTGAACAACAACAACAGCAGCCCGACGGTGATCAATTGTGTCTTCAGCGGAAACAATGCCGAGACTCACTGCGGTGGCGTCGGCGGCGACTGGGGTGGCGGCGGGATGGCCGGGGGCTATCCCAATCCCACGCTGATCAACTGCATCTTCATCGGGAATACGGTTACGTCTGTCTTCGGGGTCGGCTATGGAGGTGGCTTCAAGGGCCGCGCGACGTTTACAAATTGCGCATTTATCGGCAATAGCGCGGAGCGTGGTGGCGGGATGGATGCCTCATTCGGCACGATCCTGACCGACACTACTTTCAGCGACAACTCGGCGACATCGGGCTCGGGCGGCGCGGTCTACATGAACGGAGGCGTAACCTTCAATACGTGTACGTTCAGCGGGAACTCGGCGAACGGTAGCGGTGGCGCAATACGGAGCAACGACAATGGCGATTCGCTCTTGATGAACTGCACGTTCAGTGACAACACCGCAGGACTCGAAGGTGGGGGAGTATGGTTTGTTAATGGCAGCACGATGCTGATTGACTGCACCTTCGTCAATAACTCCGCTGACAGGGGCGGAGGCATGTATCAACGCTCCCAAGAAACCGCGAGCGTCACCAACTGCACGTTCAGTAACAACCTGGCGACCACACGAGGCGGCGGTATGTACATTGCCGTTGGAGCCCTAATTCTCTCCGGCTGTACATTCAGCGGAAACATCGCAGAGTTCGACGGTGGCGGGATGTACGCCAGCTCTTCCACCAGCCCGACACTCACCAACACCGAGTTCAGCGGTAACTTCGCATTCGTCGGGGGCGGGATGTACAACCTCGGCAGCGCCACGCTCAACAACGCCACGTTCAGTGCCAATTCGGCGGCGGTCGGCGGTGGGCTCTATACCCGCTCCAGCAGCCCGACGCTGACGGACTCCGCCTTCAGCAACAACGACGCTGCCTTGGGCGGTGGGGTGTACAACGAGCTCGGCAACCCTACGCTGAATGGCTGTGTGTTCACGGCCAATATGGCTACTCTTGACGGCGGCGGGATGTACAACATCATTGGCGATCCGAGTCTCAGCAGTTGCCTCTTCAGTGATAACTCGGCAGACTTTGACGGCGGTGGGATGTACAACGTCTCCAGCAACCCGTCGGTGACCGACTGTACGTTCAGCGGCAACTCGGCCGGCGCCAGCCCCTTCGTCGGCACCGGCGGCGGGATGTACAACGCCTCCAGCAGCCCGATCGTGACTGACTGTACCTTCAGCGCCAACACGGCAAGAAACGGCGGCGGGATGGCCGACGTCTCCGGCAGCAACCCAGCGGTGACAAGCTGCACCTTTCGCAGCAACGTAGCCAACACCAAGGGCGGAGGGATGTATAACTCCAACAGCACTCCGACCCTGACCAACTCTAGATTCATCAGTAACTTGGCCACCAACTATTCCGGATTTGCTTATGGCGGCGGGATATACAATTCCAATAGCAACCCTACGGTGATAAACTGTACGTTCGCCGATAACACTGGTTCCGGCCACAAGGGAGGTAGTGGCGGCGGGGTGTACAACAGCAACAGCAGCCCGACGGTGACCAACTGTATACTGTGGGATAACTTCCCGAACGACATCAAAGATGTCTCCGATTCGGCAACAACCGTGCGCTACAGCGATGTAGAGGAAGGTTGGACCGGCGAAGGCAACATCGACGCCGATCCGCTGTTCGTTGATCCGGACAACGGCGACTATCACCTCTCACCCGGCTCGCCGTGTATCGACGCCGCCGACAGCAATGCTGTACCGAAAGGAATCGAGACCGATCTCGACGGCTACGACCGATTTGTCGATACCCGCTGCACGGATGACACCGGCAAGGGCAAGCCTCCGATCGTGGATATGGGCGCGTACGAGTTCCAAGTGTTCCAGGTGACATGCCCGTGGGACCTTGACTGCAACGGCACCGTTGGGGCGGCCGATCTGCTCTCGCTGCTGGTCAGTTGGGGGCCATGCAAAGGCTGCCCCGCCGACTTCGACGACAACGGCACCGTCGGCGCATCCGACCTCCTCGCCCTCCTCGTCAACTGGGGGCCGTGTCCGTAGCGCGAGCCGGTTCGTCAGTATGTCCGTCATTTCTTTTGGATGACCCGGAAGGTGTCTTAGTCAGGAAGGTTTTCAGGGCGCGATAGGCGTCACATCATTTCCCTACCCAGTCGACGCCTCATGCGGGCGCGTTCCACGTGTCCCACAACGAGTACAGCAACAGCGCCGCCACCGCGACAAAGAGGATCCCCGGGACGATGAACACGCGCGTGCCCTTTCGCTGCGGGATGGCCATCGAATGCAGCCCCCAGGTCGGGAAGACGAAGATGAGAAAGCCCTTGACCACCATCGACCAGCCGATGATCGTCAGCACCATGGGCAGGCCGTGCCACACGTTGTGGAACGCCGCGATGAGCGAACCGGTAAAAAGGGACAGGAATCCGTTGGCGAACGCCCCGGGTCGGCCTTGGCGATGTAGCTGCT
>JAZFYE010000196.1:0-3045 GCA_036475395.1 Phycisphaerales bacterium | reverse complement strand
CCTGGCCCGAGGCGCTGGCCCAAACGATCGACTGGTACAAGTCGAACGAATCGTGGTGGCGTCCGCTGAAGCAGCGCACTTCACCAACCGTCGCGTGAACAAAGACGGATCTCACGACACTGAAACGTGCTACCGGCCGATCGGCCGACCTCGGCGCGTCGCCATCCGCAACCCAAACAAGGCCGGCGATGGGTCGCCGGCACGTGCGGAGTTACGTCTTTTTATGGTGCGTCTATGCGGTTGCCAGCAGTCTCTTTCGGCGAACGCCGCCGCCGGCCAATCCCGCCAAACCGAGCGCCAGGGGCGCGGGCAGCGGTATGATCGATCCGTACTGGACGTGATCGATCTCGATGCGGCGGATCATTTCTTAGAGTCGAATATAGCGCCTGCGATCACGGCCGAGCCGGGACATTCCCACCGCACCGCCTCGAAACCTGCTTGCCAGGTCTGCCTACAAGAACCAGACGGCTGGCCGAAGGACGGAGAATCACCCGGCCCGAGCGAGCCCACCCTCTTTCGGGAGCGACGCTCTTGGGCTCTGGGCGTCTGCTCGGGGCCGACCGCAAGACCGCGGATCGCGGTAGCATGTCGCCCATGCACCACCGCCTCAGACCAGTGTGCCTGTTGATGCTCGCCGTAGCCGCGGTCTTCGCCGGCCCCACCGCCGCGGCCCAGAACGACGAGTCGCCCGCGCCGGAGACAGCGCTTACCGACGATACCGCCGGTCCCGACACCGCCACTGCCTCGAAATGGGTGCAGTTCGTCGAGGACCATCTGCCCGATGTCCTGGTCACCAGGGAGTTCCTGACACTGAAGGTCTGGCAGTGGATCGGCCTGGCCCTGCTCATTTTGCTGGGGATGGCTCTGGATCTGCTCGTGCGTGCGTTTTTGAGCGCGATGGCCAACCGGCTGATCACCCGGCAAGGCGGCGAAGCCAAACCCGAGACACTGCACAAGACCGTGCGACCGTTCGGCCTGCTCGCGGCCGCGGCCCTGTGGCTGTTCTTGCTGCCCGCGCTGGGCCTGCACGAGACTGCGCTGCAGATACTTCTGGCTGCCGTCAGGCTCTTCGTCACCCTGGCCGGGGTCTGGTCGGCCTATCGCGTCACCGATCTGCTCAGCGAGTTCTTCGCGTCCAAGGCGGCCAAGACTGAGACCAAGGTCGATGATCTTCTCGTTCCGCTGCTGCGCAAGACGGCGAAGATCTTTATCACCGCCTTCGGTCTGATCTACATTGCCGACAGCCTGCAGATCCAGATTGCCCCGCTCCTGGCCGGACTGGGCATCGGCGGCATCGCTTTCGCCTTCGCCGCCCGCGACACGCTGGAGAATTTCTTCGGCTCCGTGACGGTGATCATCGATCATCCGTTCCAGATCGGTGACTGGGTCCAGGTCGGTGACACCGAAGGCACCGTCGAGGAATTGGGCTTCCGCTCAACCCGAATTCGCACCTTTTACAACTCGCTGGTGACGATCCCCAACGGGAATCTCGTGCGGCAGGTAGTGGACAACTTTGGGAAGCGCCGGTATCGGCGGTTCAAGACGCACCTGGCGTTGACCTACGACACGCCGCCGGCCAAGATCGAAGCGTTCTGCGAAGGCATTCGGGAGTTGGTCCGCTGTCATCCCTACACGCGCAAGGACTACTACCATGTGTGGCTGAATCAGTTCGGCCCGTCGAGCCTCGACGTGCTTGTGTATATGTTTCACGAAGCGCCGGACTGGCAGACCGAGCTGCGCGAACGGCATCGGTTGATGCTGGACATCATTCGCCTGGCGGATCGGCTCGGCGTGCAGTTTGCGTTCCCCACACAAACGCTGCATATGTACAAAGAAAGCCACGAGGCCCCGCACATGCCGGCGCCCCCACCCGAGGCCCAGTCGCAGCGCCAGGCCGAGCGCGAAGGGCGCGGCGCGGTGCGCGAACTCGTCGCCAAAGCCGAATGGCGCAGTGGCAAGCCCGGCCCGCATGTTATTGCCGACGCCCCGTCGATCGAGGACGACGACACGCAAATCGAGTCCAAGATCGGCGGGGATGGGTAGTTTCGCCGTCTCACCTTGACCCGACGGGGCTTGGCGCACATCAACGCGCCGTTGATCGCGCCATCGACCGCTGCTCGATGATCTCGCAGATCAAATGAATCACCACCTGATGCGCTTCCTGAATGTGTGCCGAGTCATTCCCCGGCACGACGATGGCGTGATCGCACAGGTCGCGGGATGCCCCGCCGTCCCCGCCCAGCAGCCCGATGGTCGCCGCTCCGCGCTGCTGTACGGTTTGAAGGGCGTTCACGATGTTCCGGCTGTCGCCTGATGTGGTCAGCACCAACAGGATGTCGGCCGGTTTCACCATCGCTTCGACTTGCCGCGAAAAGACGTACTCGTATCCGTAGTCGTTGGCAATGCACGTGAGCGCCGTGGGATCGGCGTTGAGGCAGATCGCGCGCTGGGCGGGGCGATCGCCGCGATAGCGCCCGATCAACTCCTGGGCCAGGTGAAGCGCCTGCGCCGCCGAGCCCCCGTTGCCCGCGGTGTACAGCGTGCCGCCTGAGTGCAGGCAGTCGTACACCTCGGCGGTGATTTCCGTGATTTCCGCGATCTGATCACGCAGCGAACCGATCACTGCCAGACTTCCCGCGATCCTCTCATTGATCCGTGCTTCGTCGTTCATGTCGCTGGGCGGTCATTGTAGCTCAGAGTTTGAGCCTTCGAGTCCAAGCGGCGGGCCACCGACCGCTGCGCCGGGGGCGATCGGACCCCTCGCACCGCTGCCCTCATCCACCACCGGGGACAGGTATGTGGGAATAGTCGTATACTGGGCGAACTTTGATGCTCTAGCCGCCTGTTCGTGGGTGGTCGTTCAGCCGTGGGCGGGCGCAGCACTGGATCCCTTGTAAGGAGAACGAGTTATGAAGCGAGCACGCTGGGTGATTCCCGCAGTGGTTGTGATTGGGTTTGTGTGGTTCGTGGCGGGTTGCGACTCCGCCGAGAAGGACGGATCCGGTGCGATGGCCGACTCCGGCCAGATGGCCCCTCCCTTCGGCG
>JAZFYE010000195.1:0-13122 GCA_036475395.1 Phycisphaerales bacterium | reverse complement strand
CTCGCGCCGAGTGAAATGCTGGCCGAGGCCGCCTGGCCCGAGATCGACGCGGCCTTGGACGACGTGCACGCACTCGCCGATTTCACTTCGCTGCAATCGCTCATCGAGTCGATACGAAACATCCGCGGTGAACACAACGTGCCGCCGAAGAAGGACATCCGTCTGTTTGCCACACCCGCCACGATCGCTCTGATCGAGCGAGCCGACCGGACCGTCTCCGCCCTCGCGGGATTGTCATCCGTTCAAACGATCGACCACCGCCTTCCCGATGCCCTCGCATTCACATTCGACGGCGAGGAACAAGCGTTGGCCGATGTGATAGAGAAGGTCGACGCCGAGATTGAGCGCGATCGCCTGCAGCGTCAGATCACAGACCTACAAAAGCGCCGCGAAGGTCTGGTTAAGCGTCTGGCCAACCCCGGCTACGCCGACAAAGCCCCAGCTCATCTCGTTGACGAAACGCGAACCCAACTGGCGACGGTCGAGGCGGACCTCGGCGCGGCCGAAAAGGCCATAGAGGCACTATGAGATCGAAACGCGCCTACCAACCTGCGATAGCGATCGCCTTGATGATGCTTAGTCTGCTGTTGGTCTTGCCCTTGGGATGTGTGACGCGTTCGAGTACGACGCCGAACCAGGCCGCCCCCACCGCTCGCAGACCAACCTCCTCCTCCGCCGCCGCCTCGACACAGCCTGGGCAGGTGTCCGAGACCGACGCCCCGATTCCCGTCGAGCGCACCGCGTGGCGGTTCGCCGGAGCAGACGGGCAAATCATTACCACCCTCCACTATCAGCTCTACATTACGCTGGGTGATCCGAAGGTGATCGACCGCCTCCTCGTGTTCGCCGAGCGCGGCCTGACACACTACACCTCGGCGCTGGCGGACCTCCCCATGCCTGCCGGTCGCCTCGAAACGTACCTCTTTCAGAACCGCAGGCAATGGGAGGCAAAGACGCGCCAATTGCTCCCCACGCAGGCCACGACATTCCTGAACCTCGGCCGGGGCGGGTTCACGACGCGCGGCCGATCGGTGCTGTACTACATCGACCACCGCGGTCGGACCCGAGACACGTTCGCCATCCTCGCGCACGAAGGCTGGCACCAGTACGCGCAGACGACGTTTCGCCGCCAGCTTCCCGTCTGGCTGGAGGAGGGGATCGCCACCTATATGGAAGGATACCTCACCGACCCGGACGAGCGCCTCGAGTTTCGGCCGTGGGCCAATCGCGAGCGCTACCGCACGCTGCGGCACGCGGTGCGTACGGAAACGCTCATTGGGCTCGACGAAGTGATCACGCGCATGCCCCAGTCCTTTCTGGAAGTTTCCAAGGATCAGTTGCTGGTCTACTACTCACAGGTCTGGGCTCTGGTTCACTTTCTCCATGATGGCCGGGGCGAACAGTATCGCCCGAGGTTGATTCAACTTCTCACCGACGCCGCACGTGGCCGGGTCGCCGCAACACGCTCGACGCTCAACGGCTCGACCGAGAGTCGGAGCCGCACCGGCACGCTGCGCTCTCAACTGGCCTCCATTTTGGTCAAGCAGTACTTCGACGCTGAATTCGACACGTTCGAGCAGCAATACACCCAGTTCCTTCACCAAGTCGTGGCGCCGGGCGGATACGATCGAATTGCTGAAGGTCGTAGCCCGCTGGTTCAGGGCACTTCGCAAGACGAACACTGAACTCGCGGCGACGGGCGACCCGGTGAGTCCGATTCGCACGGGCGAGACGCGCGTGCCACCCGTCGGTTGAGGGCGCTAAGAGAGGCGGTCCGGCATCGATGTTGATCGGGGTTCTTTCAGATTCGCACGGACGCGCCGACACCACCGCACGAGCGGTGCACACACTTCTCATTGGCGGCGCGCAGATGCTGATTCACCTTGGCGATCTGGAAGCCGAGGCCGTGATCGACGAACTCGTGGGGCACAACGCGCGGATCGTCTTTGGGAACTGTGACTGGGACGAGCAGGCCTTGGCGCACTATGCTGAACTGGTCGGCGTCCGTGTCGATCATCCACTGGGACTGGCCGAAGTTGACGGCAAACGGATTGCCTTCACGCACGGCCACCTCCCCCGGGTGATGCAAGATGCGATCAACGACGGTGTCGACTACCTCCTTTACGGCCACTCGCACGCCGTCTCTGATGAGCGCCACGGACGTACCCGGCTCATCAACCCCGGGGCACTGTTCCGGGCCCCGCGGTATACTGTGGCACTGTTGGATCCCGCGGCGGATCACCTGAGGATCATCGAGGTTCCGAAAGGGCCGACTGGGTAGCACCATGAACGCTCAGACCACTGGGGACTTCAATCTCGACGACATCCTGGTTCGACCCGCCCAGGAGGAGGACTATTCGGCGGTGCGCGAACTCTTCAGGGCCGGTCTGCACGAGGGGCTGGTTCCCGACAACGACACCGGTGCTGACATCGAAACGCTGCACGACGCCTACTTCTCAGACGACGGACAGAGCAACTTCTGGGTCGCACGGTACGACGACAACGTCGTTGGAATGATCGGGGTCCAGAAGACGTCGCAGGACACCGCCGAGATTCGCCGACTCCGGGTGCGCGAGGGCCATCGCCGCCACGGCGTCGGCACCAAGCTCGTGGAGCAGGCCCTGACCTTCTGCCGGCACCACGGTTACCTCAAGATCATCCTTGATGTGCGCATCGAGCGCGGACCCGCCATCGCGCTGTTCGAGAAATTCGGCTTCCAACTCGCGCGCAGCCGAGAAGTTGGGGGACGCAAGATGCTCGACTTCTACTTCGACCTGTACCGCGACCCAAGCGGGTAGCCGTCACCGAACACGCGACGACACACGATCCACGGAACTTTCCCAGGCAACAGAGCAAGCCCCGCACCAAAGTACGGGGCTTGCATGAACCGGGGGGGGGGGGGTGACCCGGTGCTGTGGGGCCTTGAACAGTCAGAGCAGATTGAATCAACTCACACGGGAAACCTAAACCTCGTCGTCATCAAGTTCCTCAGCTTCTTGGATCAGCTTGTCGAGCATTCGCTTGAGCTCTTCGAGACGGTCGTTGAGCGCCTTGACGCGCCCATCCTCGTCGTCGCGCCATAATCGTTGCCGGAGCTTGAGTCCATCTTCACCGTGAAGTCGTTCACGAATGGCTCCGTGCAAGTGACCCATGAGCCGCTCGTGGAGTTCCTCCGCCGCGTCATCGCCGAGTTGCTCATGAAGCCGGTTCAGCAGTTCCTTGTCCAGGTGCAGGATTAGCTTGCCGCCTTCCAGCTCCGGGAGTCTGAACAAATCACCTCGTCGCGGGTCGATCAGCAGCTTCCGCCAATCTTTGGAGTCAGGTTGGAACCTGAATCCAAAGCCCTCACCTTCGCGATCGAACGGGATCATAAACATGCCGCCTTCACCGAGTTGCAATCCGTGGAACTGCTCGGCGCTGTACGCTTGCAGCTCGACGTTCACTTTCCGCTTCTTGCCTTCGTGGATGATCGTCAGCGTAACTTCGTCGCCGGGCTCCTGGTCGGACAAGACCTCGCGAATACTCTCCTGATCGGCGGGAGTGTCGCCGTTGATCGCCACGATGATGTCGTACTTCTCAAGTCCCGCTTCATCAGCCGCAAGACCCTCGTAGACCCGGCTAATCATCGTCGTCGATTCAGACTTGAGCCTCAGGTGAACTTCGAGCGCTTCGCCGGGCGGCGCCAACTGCACGCCGAGCATCACCTTGGGGTGCTCGAAACTGCTGCCGTCAAACTCAAAGTCATGGTCGAAGAAAAGTTGCATTGAATCAGCGATCACTTCGTTTCCATCGGCACCATGGAACCGCATCACCCACGGCATGATCCCGTGTTCATCATCGTCGCCAATCCAAATGTTCCCCAACGCCATCTCCTTGCCGTCTTCGTCAAGAATGATGACGCGCCCATCCTCGTGCTTGATGCGATCGGCAGGTATCTCCTGGCCGTTGACCTTCACGGTGATCTTGCCGTCGACATTCTGGATCGCGATAGTGTGGCTTTCAGAATGCGACTGGACCGGGTCGCCGGTCGTCGAGAAGACGAAGCTGCGACGAGTTTCTTTGTCGCCACTCGATGCCCCGAGCGTTGTTGAGCACAGCGCTGTGACTGCCGCAACGGCCGCAACCGAGCCGACGAAACGAAAATGAGTTGTCTTTGTGTTCATGAGGTGATTCCTTAGCTTGGTAGTTGCTTGCATTCCAAAGAGCCTTCGACTCACCGGCTCCACGGTTGATTGTGAATATCGCCTTACATGGGCGGCTTGGCGTTTGCTTCGAAGCGCACCAACGTTGGACGGCCTGATTCGTCCTCACCTTGGTAATGGTAAAGACCCGGCAACGTCGTCCGCTCGAGAATCTGACGGATGAAGATCACTTCCACCGCATCGCCCGTTGGCAACGGCCGGGACTGAACCAAGATCTTCTCAGGCACTTCATCGAAGACCCGACCCTCGCGTCTGCCTTGCACCAGGTAGCGATGAAGAAGGTCGGCAGCGCTGAGGACCTGTGAGCCGGTCCCGGCCTGATAGCCGTTGCCGGTTGGCTGGACGTTGCTCAGTCCGCTGACCCAGGCCAGTGCCACCAACGCCGCAACCGCCCATCCACTCCAGCGCAGCAATTGAGGCCGTTCTGACGGCGCAGAGTCAACGGCCAAACGGTGTACGAGCCGGGAGGTCCGTGGTGTGGTCGAAACATCGTCCGCGATCGAGATCGATGCGTTCACAGCGCGCGTCATCGCGTGGTGATCGCGCACCGCCTCGGCCGTTAGACGCCACAGCGTCGGCTTGGAGATGGCCGCCGCTGTGAGTTCGTCCCACTGCTCGGATGTCGCATCAGGTTCGATCACGCGCGAAACCATAAGCTGTTCGTTCTCGTTGCTCATGCGCTTCCTTTGCGTAGTAGGCCTCCACCGATCGATCCGACGATGCTTGAGCGGTGCCCGGCGGAGGTTGAAGTGGCGCTCAGATCGCGGAGCATGCGCCGGCCTCGAGCGATCCGTGTTTCGACGGTGGCTTCGTTGAGGCCCATGATTGACGCGATGTGCTTGCCACGCATCCCGTGTATCGCTCGGAGCATCAATGGCTCGCGATACGCCTCCGGAAGCTGCTGGGCCAATGCCATGACTCGCTGCGCCTCCTCATCGAGCACGGTCGTGTCGCCGCCACCGCAAGCGTCTGAGTCCACATCATCTTTCAAGAACTCCAACCGAGGTCGTGCACGGCGTCGCCGCGCTGAGGCCCGGGCGGCGTTGACCGCGACCATCCGCAGCCACGCCCGAATGTTGTTCACGTCCCGAAGCGTGCTGATCTTGCTCACCAGAGTCATGGCCACGTCCTGTAGTAGGTCCTCCAATTGATCGCCCGCAGCCTTGTGGACCAGAAGGACCGCCGCGATCCATCGACGGTGCTCCTGCCACAGCGCTTCGATCGCATCGCGGTCGCCGCTCATTGCGGCCACCACGCTCATTTCCCGGGATGTCTGCTGCGGCGTTGAAGTCACCTCAGGTTCCGTGCTTGTAATTTGATGCGCCTCGGGGCTCGGATTGACGTCCAAACCACAAGATTGTCGATTGGGCGGGCTGGGCAGGGATCTTCAGCGTCCAGCCTGCCCAACGCGACGACGCGGCTGACTCGGCGGTTATCGGTGTTGCCGGGCTGTCTGTCCTGCCTCACCCCGTCCTTGGCCTGGGAACCGCGTTCATCGACGTCACGACCCCCAATCCGATGCTCCGCATTGGCCATCGTCTCGCCATGAGGTACAGTACACCTCTGGAGAAGGATCAGCCGGGACCCCGATCCCACGCCCCGGGCCACCGTCGCTCCCGTCTGATCCGCCATACGTACAGAAACGAGACGAGCGAATGGAATGTTCGCGCAGCGCTAGCTCGATTCGTGCCGCCGTCGTCATTGGGCTGACCTCGGTCGGCATCGTTTCGCCCATCGTCCTGGCCAACGACGCGCCGCTGTTCACCCGTCCGTTCAACGGCGTCCCGCTGGACAAGGATGAGATGTTCATCCAGATCGTCCCCGCCGAACTGATCGATTCGACCAACGACGAACAGCGCCATCTCGATCCCGGCGGCGGTCCGCGTTTCGACCCGCCCAACCTTCCCCCCCGGTTCACCGAGCGCAAGACGACGCCCTCGCCGACCGGCATGACGGCGGGTAGTGCCTACTTCGGTCAGTTCGTGGACCACGATCTTACGAAGACCCGCGTGCGTTTCGACGAGATCCTGTTCCCGCCCTTCGTGTTCCGGTATATGGAACTGGCCGACGGCTTTCAGAATCGCCGCATCCCGGGCTTCGATCTCGATCCCGTCTACCGCATCAACCCCCTCGAATGGCCCTCGCAGGACGGGGAACTCGGCCCCTGGGACGCCAGCAACTTGCGGTTTCGCTTCGGCACCAACGAGATCGGCGGGCTGGACTTCCTTCGCCAAGAAAATGGCGAGGCGATCATCGGCGACTCGCGCAACGATGTGACCGGGGTCATTGGTCAAATCCACCGCGCGTTCATGCAACTGCACAACGAGCAAGTGGACCGGATCGTCGAGCGCGACGACATCGACGAGGATCAATTGGAGTTCCTCAGCCAGCAGTGGTGGGATATCTTCAACGAGGCCCGAAACTACGCGACCGCCTATTACCAGGGAATCGTCGCTAACGAGTACGCCACGCACCTCACCGGGCGAACGCTCTTCGAGGCCTTGGATGATTCGGTCTACCCGCTCGGGCCGCTGGCACTGCCACAGACGCCGCTGGAGTTTTCCGGCTCCGTCTTTCGGCTGCACACGCTCATCCCCACCCAGATCCAGATCGGCCCGGACACGTTCGTCGGACCCGTGGACGAGGTACTGAGATTAGGGGTGCCGTGGATATTCCTCTTTGGCCCGACCTCACCGCTCGCCAGTCGGCTCGATACGGCGGTCGCGGCCCCGCTGCGCGAGATCGTCAACCTTGTCATCCCCGGCACGATGTTCCCCATCACCATCGATCTCGCCCAGATCAACCTGCTCCGCGGGCGCGAACTCGCGCTGCCCAGCGGTGAAGAGTACCTCGGCTTCCTTCTCGACGAACTCCGTCTGGACCCGCGAAAGACCGCGTCCATCCGCGACAAGCAGATCCTCACCCCCAAGAACGCAGCCGACTTTCTCGATCCGGTGGACGATGCCGACCTGCTGGCCGACCTCCAGAACGGCGATACCGACCTCTGGGCATACATTCAGCTCGAGCCGGAGCTCAACGACGGCCTGCTCGGTCCCGTCGGGCAGGATATCCTCGAGCGTACCTGGGCCGGCCTGTTGCTGGGCGACGACTGGAGCCTCGTCGGCAAGTTCTCCGACCAGTTCACGCCCGAGCAGATGGACTTTTTTCGCAGTGCGACGTTCGATCGCATGCTCGACGAGTTCCTTTCGCCCGCCGACTTCGATCGTGACGGCGACGTCGATGCGAGCGACCTGCTCACGTTGCTGGTCAACTGGGGACGGTGCGACGACTGCGAGAACTGTCCGCAGGATATCAACGGCGACTGTTCCGTCGGAGCCGCCGACCTGCTCATCCTGCTCATCGAGTGGGGAAGCTGAGTTTCAGGCAATCGCTCGAACGCCGAGGCCTGGTCACTTCAGCAACCAGGCGAATCACAGCGCAACACGATGCCACCAGACCAACGCCCACGGATTCCAATCCGTGGGTTTCTTGACTGCCCAATACCTCATGTCGAAGGTCCGCCGGGGCGGGCCCAGTGCCTAATGCCTTCGTCTTCCCCTCGATGCTGTGCAATTCGACCGAGACCGCTCGCGAGGACGCGGCGGCTCGCTCCTGATGCCTAATGCCTAATGCCTAATGCTAAGTGCCTTCTTCCTACGGACACGGCCCCCAATTGACGAGCAGGGCGAGGAGGTCGGTCGCGCCGACGGTGCCGTCGCCGTCGAAGTCGGCGGGGCAGCCTTTGCACGGCCCCCACGATGTAAGAAGCGAAAGTAGATCGACAGCGCCAACGGTGCCGTCACCGTCAATATCCCACGGGCAGGCGACGGGGGCGGGGACGATCGAGAACGGGGCGTTGCTCACGTCGAAGTAGTCCGTGCCGGAGTTGTCCATCCTTACCCGCACCCACACGGAGTCATCCGGATCATCTGGGACGGTCCAGTCGTAGGTGTGGACGCTTCCCGGCGCAAAGCTACCGGGTGGGAGGTCCATGGCGATCTCGATCCACGGACCGTTCGACCCGGTGGTCGAGTACCACAGGTCCCAGTTCAGCTGGTTGTGTTGAATGAGAATGGTCCACTGGATGGTGTAGATCGAGCCGACCTCGAGCTCTTCTCCGCCGTTTGGCAAATCGAGCCTAACGTGGGCACGGGCGGGGTTGGCCATCACCAAGGCGGCCGCGGCCGCAACCAACACACCGTTGACTTTGAGCCATTGATGAAATCGCATTTCGTTCTCCTCTGTTGGTTCGTGAAGCCGGCGAATTGGCCAATTGGGACCGCATTCGCCGGCGGGACCGGCCTGTGTTGGGCCTTGGCATTATACATCTCGGCGGGCCGCGATGCTAGGGGGACACGGTGAGGGTGACGTGACAGCGCGGGGAGCAGGGCTTCCCTATGTCGCCGTGCGCGCGGCGATCAATTCCGGCTTCGGCTCGGTTATTCCGGCGGGAGGGCTGAGGACTTCGCGGGCGGCGTCGACGACGAAGGCGTGGGCGTGGAAGGTGGCGGCCACCGCGTCCAAGGCGCCGTCAATGAGGAAACGCGTCCCCAGCCGATGATTCGAAGCCCGTTGGATGAGGGCGTCGACCTCAGCGCGGGAGGGGCGGTCGGTGGTCAGTATGCCGTTCGTTCGGTCGCTGTCAGTCATGGGAAGAGCCCTCAGGAGGAGTCGAGCGTTCCGGGCAAGGCAGCAACTATGTTTCTTCGGAGGCGGCTGTCAAGTACCATGTCGGCCGTTGCGGGCTGAGACCCTTAGTATCACGGTTCGGGCCGTGGGGATGATGAGGATCGGGTTAGACGATGGCTCTCCCAGAATCGGTCATTTTGTGCGAGTGCTGGGCCCGGGACGGGTTGCAATCCATCCCCGGGGTGGTCGCGACCGAGCAGAAGCTGGAGATGCTGAACCGGATCATCGCCTCGGGTGTCCGGAAGCTGGAGGTGACGAGCTTCTCGCATCCCGGACTGCTGCCGCAGTTTGCGGACTGTGTGGAGGTGTTGCAAGGGGTGGATCGCCGGCCGGGGGTCAGCTACGTGGTGCTGATCCCGAATGAGCGCGGGTTCGAGCGTTTCGCGATCTGCCAGAAGGAGGGGTACGGGGCGGACGAGATCATCCTGATGATCTCCTCGAGCGAGGCGCACAACCTCGCAAACTTCCGCATGACGCACGATGAGGCGAAACAGTCACATGCAAGGATCGTGCAGCGTGCCCAGAAGCTTGGGGTGAAAATAATCGGCTGCCCGGGCACGGTGTACGGGTGCCCGATTTCAGGCGACGTGCCCCTGGCGAATGTGATGGACCTGACTCGGTTCTACCTGGAGCACGGCGCGCAGACGATCATGCTCGGGGACACGACGGGCGCGGCGAATCCGCTTCAGGTGCGCGAGCGCATCGGAGCGCTGCAGAGCGAATTTCCCGAGGCCCAGTTCATCGCGCATTTCCACGACACGCGCGGCAACGGGATCGTCAACAGCTTCGCGGCACTGGAAATGGGGCTGCGGTACGTGGACACCTCGCTGGGAGCGATCGGCGGACAACCGGCAACGGGCGCGAACAAGTACCAGTACGGGTTTACCGGCAACACGTGTACCGAAGATCTCGTGTGCCTGCTCGCGGAGATGAAGGTGGTTACGGGCATTGATGTCGATGCGATGATCGCCAACGGCAAGCGCGCGGAGCAGATCATCGGGCAGCGGTTGCGGGCGAATGTTATTCGCAGCGGGCCGGTCAATCACCGACCCAAGGACTACGATCCGAGCGCGGAGTCGTCAGCGCACCAGACGACGACAGATCCGAAGCCCACGATGGCCGAGCCGGTGTGACCTGAGCCGTCCGGCGGCGGGCCGGCGACTTGATTTACGGAGTTGTTCATGCGAATATCACATGTCTGATCCAGGATGCCCCCATGCTCTCCACCACCGCCGAATACGCCCTTCGCATCATGATCCACCTCACCGAGTTCGACGGCGATCAACTGACCAGCGAAACGATCGCCGAGGCGACAAAGGTGCCGGCCGACTACATCGTCAAAGTGCTGCAATGGCTGGGGCGGGCGAGGATGGTCCAGGGTCAGCGCGGCCGACGCGGCGGATTTCGGCTGGACTGTGATCCTCGAAAGACAACACTCCTCGACGTCGTCAACGTGATCGATCCCTTGGAGCGAATCACAGCGTGTCCGCTGGGGCGCGAGGTACACAAGAGCATGCTGTGTCCACTACACAGTCGCCTCGATGAGGTCATTGCGCTTCTTCAGGACACCCTCGGTGAGATGACCCTGCAGAGCGTGATCGACGCGACGCAGGGACCGTCGCTCTGTCAGCCGGCCGGGACGACGATCACGGTCTCCGCGCGCGGCGCCGGCGCAACGAAGCGGAGAGGGCGCGGTGCGACTCGTGGGCGCAAGAAGACGGCATCCGCGTCGAGACTGAAAAAGCGAGTGCGAGCCCGCTGACGATCGGTCTTCGCGGTTGACGGTCGATCGACGAATCGCGGGCAGCGCCGAAGATCAAGTGCTCGAACCCTGCGTAGATGCTGGACATGTGCACCGTCGGCGTCGTCGGAACTGTTTCGTAGGAACTGACGTTGTCATTGACATACACGCTAGGTGCTATGCGATGCCGCGAAGCATGACACCAACGACGTACGCCAGGATCGCTGCCAGTCCGCCGATCCCGAGCGTTTCGAGCCCAGCGATGTGCCAGCGTTCCTCGACGAACCGCGCCTTGACAGTTCCGATGGCGAAGAACGCAGCGCCCGTCAGGACAGCGCTCCAGGCAAACGCATGTGGCAGGTTGCCCGGTGCATAGAGGTGGAAAAGATACGCCAGCAGCGGCACGAGGCCGATGAGAACGAAGGCGGCGAAGGTCGTCGCCGCCGCGCGGAGCGGCGAGGCGCCTTTGAGCGAAAGGCCGAGTTCCTCCCTCAGCATGGTGTCTACCCACCGGTCGAGATCCGAGGTGATGATGTTCACCGCGCGCTCAAGATCCTCGCCGGTAAATCCCTTCTCGGCGAAGATCTGACGAATCTCCTCCCGCTCACCTTCGGGAATGGCGGCAACGTGATGCTCCTCGCGCCGCCGTGCACGATGCAGCAATTGGCGCTCGGCCCGCGTGCTGAGGAAGTTGCTCGCTGCCATACTAAAACCGTCGGCAACCAGATTGGCCAAGCCAAGGATGACGACGACCTTCGTCGGCAGTCCGGCGCCCTGAACACCACAGACGACGGCGAACGTCGTCACAGTGCCATCGATCGCGCCATAGATGAAATCGCGCAGGTAACTGTGTTTGGTCGGCGCCCGCAGACGCTGTTGGATCGCCTCAGGGGTATGCTCGGCCTCGAGCGCCGGTCGAGGATGGTTTTTATCGCGCGACATTGTGGCTCCTCGCCTATCTTGAGGGGATTGTCATTAGGGTAGCCGCTTGCGATGGTCGGCGCGGCACATCCTGCAACGAACGTCGGCGACATTCAACAGCACCACCGGCGGTGAAGATCGAAACACGATCGGCGGACGCATCTTCGGCCGAGTCGCGGACACCAGTTTCGACTACGACCTCGAAGGCGCGTACCAGTTCGGCGAGGTCGGGGCCGGTGACATCGACGCGTTTATGATCGCAAGCGAGTTGGGCTATCGGCTCGGGGAAGTGTCGGGCTCGCCGAGGCTTCACGTGGGATTTGACTACGCTTCCGGCGATGAATCACCCGGCGGCGACGTCGAATCCTTCAATCAACTCTTTCTACTCGGGCACGCATTTTTGGGTTATATCGATATCGTCGGCCGACAAAACATCATTGATCTCAATGCGGGGGCGACGATGACGCCGTTGGAATCAATGACCGTGGGGTTGACCGGCCATCTGTTGTGGCGGGCCGAGGATACGGAAGCGCTATACAACGCGGGCGGCGG
The DNA here is from genome assembly GCA_036475395.1 of Phycisphaerales bacterium. Lineage (GTDB taxonomy): Bacteria > Planctomycetota > Phycisphaerae > Phycisphaerales > SM1A02 > JADFNO01. The sequence continues at coordinate 1,017 of JAZFYE010000195.1, read as the reverse complement.
GGTCGTTCGGGCCGGCGGACTCGGCGTCGATGACGAAGTCGGCGCGGAGCCTGATTTGACGATCAAGTACAAGTTGGATCGCCACTTGACGGGTCTCTTCGGCTACAGCCACTTCTTCGCCGGCGACTTTATCGAAGAATCCGGCGCCAGCGAAGGCATCGACTTCGTCTACGTGCAGTTGCAGTACGCGTTCTAGATCTTTCGCAACGCGCGCCGAGATGAATCTTCGGCCGAGCGTGTAGGCAAAGAGTAGGCACGGCCAAGATCCCGATTGAATCGGGATGCCACTATTCTGTTCGGCGCGTGCCACCATTCTGTTCGGCGCGCTTCGTGACGATTATGATCGCGAGGCCGTGGCTATGATCGGCCTTCTGCTCGCGGCGCTTCTTGGCGTCGCTATCGCTTCGTGTCCTGTGTGTCCCGAGCCACCTCGGCATGCCTGGCCTTCCAGGCGGCGTCGATCACGGTCAGATACTGGGCGGGATTCTTTTTGAATTCGGGCTTGCATCCGGCGCAACAGAATCGCACGAGGCGGTTGCCGGCAATGATCTCGACCGGCTCGCCCATCGAGCCGAGCGGCCCCTTGGCGACAACGCAAATCTCCAGCGGATAGTGCTCGCGCTGCTTCATCACGATCGCAGCGTCGATCTTCTTGAGATACGCCGCGGCGTCTTTGTTGAACATTTTGATACAGCCTGTGCAGCAAAGACGCACGAGACGATTCTTGTAGACATAACTTACCGAGATGTCTTCGCCGTCTTCAACCAGCGGGTTGCCGCTGATGATGCAGGCGTCGAGGGGATAGTAGTGAACTTGTGCCTTGACGAGCTGTTCGTCGATTTTCTTGAAACCCGCCTTCTTGTCGGCCTCGAACCTGCCAATGCAGCCGGTGCAGCAGAAACGAACCTCACGGCCGTCGTATTCCTTGACGATCGCGTCGCCCATCGAGCCCAGCAATTTGCCGGAGATGGGGCAGGTCGCGAGCGTGTAGAGATCGCCCTTGGACTCGTCTTTAGC
>JAZFYE010000194.1:0-10172 GCA_036475395.1 Phycisphaerales bacterium | reverse complement strand
ACCCCGTCCCCTACGATGCGGATATCTCCGTCACGATCTGTCAGATCATGGCCCTGCGATCGGCGCGTAACGCGGGCATCAAAGTGCCCAAGCAAACCATCGACAAGGCCGTGGACTATGTGCGCCGATGCCAGAATCCCGACGGCGGATTCAAGTACATGCTCCAGGCGGGTGGTTCGGCCTGGCCTCGAACTGCCGCCGGTGTGGCCAGTCTCTTCTACGCCGGGATTTATGAAGACGACTCGATCGAGCGCGGCTTGCAGTACTTGAGGCGAACCGCGATGCCCGGCGGGCGGTCGGCCGGTCAGGCCCACTATTTCTACGGACACTATTACGCCGTGCAAGCGATGTACCTCGCCGGGGCGGACCATTGGAGCGCGTGGTGGCCGGCCATTCGCGACGAACTCCTCGCCAAGCAATCCAGTAACGGCGTCTGGTTGGATCATCATGCCGGCGGCGCGTACGCCACGGCCATGAGCCTCATTATCCTTCAGATGCCCAAACGCTATCTGCCGATCTTCCAACGGTGAGCGGTGTCCGGGCAGCCATCCTGACGGGCCTGACGGTGGTTACGCTGCCGGGGGTCTGTTTCGGCGAGGACGACGAGTTCCTGCTCATTCGCCGAGGTCACCCGGTCCAATCCATCCGCGTGGTGGAGATCAACGAACAGGCCCTCGTTCATGGCGATCCGGCCGGCGGTTGGCAAACCATCGCGCTTGATGATTGTGTGGCGCTGTTGAACCCGCAGGCCGCACCCCGGCCGCCCGGGAGCGGCGGGCTGCTCATGCTTGCCGACGGTCAGCGGTTCCCCGGCAAGGCGCTGTCCGGCGCGCCCAAGACGGACGGCCTTTTCGTCTGGAACCACAGCCGCTTCGGCCGAATGGAGGTCCCGCTGGCGTGGGTTCGCACCGTGCTGCTGGTCAGGGACGCCGCACCGGTGCCGCCGCACGAGGGCGATGTGCTGATGCTGCGCAACGGCGATGTGGTCGAAGGGCTGATTACCGCCCTGGGTGACCCGGTCACCATCGAGCTGATGAGCGATGACGAGCCGCAGATTATCGAGCTTCCGCTGGACGGCATCACCTCAGTGAGCATGGTTACGCCGACACTGCCTCCCCAAGGGCAGCGCATCTGGCTGCGCGACGGGTCAATCGTCGATGCGGCGCATGTGCTGCTGGGCGATGATGGGATCGTTCGGATGATTGATCCGCGGGTCGTGCCGGGCGAACATCGGTTGCCTCTGTCTGCGATTGCGGCCGTCCGGTTTGATCCTGATGCGATGACGCCGTTTGCCGACCTGACCCCGATGCGGGTCGAGGGTCCGGCGACGCGGTACGAGGTGCCGCCGCCCATTGCGCTGGACGAAGCCCCACCACTTGGCTTGGCCCGGGTCGAGCTTCGCGGTCCGTTGAGTGCGCGATACGCACTGTTCGCCGCAGCCGGTGAGCTGCGATTCATTGCCGACGCAAAGCGGCCGGTGACGGCCAGCGCGTGGTCGGACTTCGAACTGGTGTTGAGCGACGACCAAGGCGAAGTGTTCCGCACTCGCCTCAACGAAGCCCATCCCACGGCCTCGATCGATGTGAGGCTGCGCGGCCCCGTGCTCACGATCCAGATCACCGAAGGCGATTACGGTCCGATCCAGGATCACGTCATCCTGTACCGCGCGATGCTGCTGCGCCCATAGGGTGGATCATCGTGTGCCGCTGTGCGAGGCGATTACTCGCCCGACAGTTCGACGAGCTTTCGGAGTGTGTTTGCCGCTTGGCCCGAGTCGATCGCTTCGGCTGCGGGTTGCAGGCCTTGTTCGAGCGACGGCGCCTTGTCGGCGACGAGGAGGGTGGCGGCGGCGTTGAGCAGCGTCATATCGCGGGCCGGACCGGTGTCTTTGCCTTCAATCACCTCGCGCACGATGCAAGCGGCGTGCTCCAGGTCGCGCGCGACGACTGATTCGCGCGGCGCCACGGTCAACCCCAGCGCTTGTGGATCAACGGACTCTTCGGTGACTTGTCCGTTTTGAACGTGAACGATCCGCGTTGGTGCGGAGATCGACAATTCGTCGAGGCCGTCGTCGCTGTGAACGATCATCGCACGGATCGCGCCTAGCGCCGCCAACGCACCGGCGATCGGGTGCAGAAAGCGAGGCTCGTAAACGCCCATGAGTTGCCGGCGGGCCCCGGCCGGATTGGTCAGTGGTCCCAGCAGGTTGAAGATCGTCGGAAACCCCAGCGCCATGCGCACGGCCATGGCGTGCTTGGCCGCGGGGTGATGGTGAATCGCGAAGCAGAAGCAAATCCCCGCTTCTTCGAGACACTTGGCTTGCGTGGCTCGGTCGGCATCCACGTTCACCCCGAGCTGTCGCAAAACCTCAGCTGATCAGCGCCCGGTTCGCGAGCGATTGCCGTGCTTGGCGACTCTCGCGCCCGCGGCGGCGGCGACGAGGGCCGCCGCGGTCGAGACGTTGAACGTCTTCGGCGCACCTCCGGTTCCAGCCGTATCAACGAGCTGCCCCGGATCGAGCTTCGATTCCACGCGGTCAACATGGGCCCGCATGACTCGGGCCGCGCCGAGAAGCTCATCGGCGGTGGGGGTACGAGTCGCAAGCAGCGCCAACAGCGCGCCGATTTCTCCATCATGGGCTTGGCCGGACATGATGGCCTCGAAGGCCGCGGCCGTTCGCTGAGCGTCGAGGGTCTCCCCGGCCAGCAGCAGCTTGAGGTACGGCGTCAGATCGCCCGGCTTGGTCGGTCGTTCAAACTCAGCCGGTGGAGCGCCACCGGAGCCGGTTGACTTCATATTCTGTGGCTGATTCGGGTTCATACGCTTGGCGCCCCAATGTCCCTGGCGACGCATCCTGATACGCTACCACACTTTCCCGAGCCCTTTGACCATGTCGATTCTCCTGGCCGAAGCCTACCTGCATCAACTTGATCCGTTCGCGATTGAGTTCCCGGCATCATGGCAGAACTCCCCTTTCGTCCCGGACGGCATCCGATGGTATGGGCTGTCCTACGTAGCGGGGTTCATCCTGGCGTGGCTGCTGTTTCGGTGGATGGCCCTGTCCAAACGGAGCATGATTCCCACTGCGTCGGCGGTGGCCGATCTGATGTTCTACATCATCCTCGGTGTGCTCCTCGGCGGACGGTTGGGATATGTCCTTTTCTATCAGCCGAGCCTATTCCTGCAATTTACCGGTCATTTCCCATACTGGGGACTGCTCGCGCTCAATACAGGCGGGATGGCCAGCCACGGCGGGATGATCGGCGTGATTCTGGCCTGCTGTTTGTATGCGCACGGTCGTCGCGTCTCACCACTGCATCTTTGTGACCTCGTGGTCTTGGCGGCGCCGGCGGGACTCGGCCTGGGAAGGCTGGCGAACTTCGTCAACGCGGAACTTTGGGGTAAGGCGCTTCCGACGTCGATGCAGTCGTATCCGCCGAGCCAACCGGTGATCCAACTGCCTTGGTGGAGTGTGAAGTACCCCCAGGAGATTGTGCAATGGGATCGCGCGAGCGATTTCGATTCGGCACGCCGGCTGCAAGTGGACCAGCTGACTTCAATTGTCGGAGGCGGCGACCGGTTTGATCTGAACGTCGTCGAAGCAGTGAGGCAGGGCGATCGGGCGGTGATCGCGGTCGTTGAGCCGCTGCTGACGGCGTATTACCCGTCACAGATCATTCAGGCGATCACCGACGGGCCGATTCTTTTTGCGATCCTGGTGCTGATCTGGTTGCGCCCGCGCAAGCCGGGGGTGATTGGTGCGGTCTTCCTCATCGCATACGGCGTCATGCGAATCGTGACGGAGCGTTACCGTGAGCCGGATGAAGGCGTCGCACTGCTCTTCGGGGCGCTGTCGCGCGGCCAGGTGCTCAGCATCCTCATGGTCGTGGCCGGGATTGCGGCGCTGATACTTTGCCAGCGCCGCAAAGTTGAGCGCATAAGCGGATTGCTGCGCCAGTCAGCGGAATCATGATCGTACGGGTGCTGCGGTCAGATCCGTCCACTGCACGACAAGGTTCTCCAGCAGCACCTTCATGTTCACATGTGATTCGAGCTGCCACTCAGCCTCGCGCAGCAGGTCGATAACGCGAAGCCAATACTCAGGATCGTCGCCATGCTCAGCGTCCTGGGCGAGCTGTCGACGTGCATGCGCCGCCAACATCGCCAGGAGATGCTTTGCGCCGTCCTTGTTCGCGGCGTCCTTCGAGGCGTTCTCGTGCTGATCGACCCAAGCCGACGCAAACAAATCGACAAGCTCGGCGAGGGTTTGCCCCATTTGGGCTGGATAATGCCCGTCCGCCAGCTCAGCGAGCATCGGCGCCAGCGCCACCTGCCATTGGTAGAAGCCGTATTGGGCTGCCAGCTGTGCCGTACCGGGCGAACCTTCGTTGTACTGTTCGATCCACGTTCGTTGTTGCTCGTCAAGGTCAAGGCCCGCACCATCGAGCCATTCGTTCATCGCCGCCGAATCAAGCGGTGCAAATGCAACGTGCTGGCACCGACTACGGATCGTTGCGAATAGTCGCTGCGGCTGACTAGAGACGAGGATGATGAAAGTGTTGGGCGGCGGTTCCTCCAGCGTCTTGAGAAGCGCGTTTTGCGCCTCGGGCCCAAGCAGCTCGGCTTCGTCGATGATGAACACTTTGCCGTGGCCCAGCGTAGGCGTCCTGTACGCCGGCGCTTCGTGGAAGCGACCGTCGCTCGTCTGCCCGCCGATGATGCGCTCGCGCAGCAAATCCAACGGGATGTTCAAGAGCTTTTTGTTGCGCAGCTCTGGGTTGGCTGAATAAAGTGCCAACTCCTTGCGAATGATGTGCAGATCGGGATGAGCGCCGGCATTGATCAGGCGCGACGTCTCGGTTTCCTGATTGGTTTTGGTATCGTCCTCGCTCGGCTGCTTGAAGTCCGGATCGAGTAGCCGCCTGGCGAACCCCACCGCGGTGGTGAACTTCCCCACGCCCTTGGGGCCGGCGAAGATCCACGCATGGTGCACGCGCCGGCTGCGAAGCGCTGCGGTCAGTGCTCCAATCGCTCTGGGTTGGCCAAGGATTCGGTGCACGGTGTGTCCTTGTTGAGTCGAGCCGGGCCACGAGCGGGCTCGCGTCGTCGGCCCAGGATAGCAACGAGAGGTCGCCGCGGCGTTGGGCCCGCCGGATCACCGCTTGCCGAGGGCCGGGTCGGACCCGACGATGGCCGGACATGGCGGCCGATACCGCGTTACTCAAGACCAGCGTTCAGCGAGGCGATGAAGAAACTCACCGGCCGGAGGCGATCACGCTGCTGGCGTTCTCGTTGGCGCTGGGGATCACGATCGGCTGGTATCAGCCGCGCCCGATGGTGTGGGCATGGCTTGTTGTGAGCGCAGTTGCTCTGGTGGTCGCGGTCGTATTACGGCGGCGCCGCGGTTGGGCGCTGTTGTTCATGAGCGTTGCTACGATCGGTATTGGGGCAGGCTGGGTTACGGTGCGCCAGCACTTCGTTGCCGGCGATGATCTGGCGGGATGGATGGTGGATGAGCCGGTCCTCGTACAGGTCCAAGGCGAGGCCATGGCCGCGCCCGAGCTTCGAGATCGAACCGCTGGCTCAATGGGGCTGTTCGACTACCGCCCGCCGGCAACGTACTTCCCGATGCGCGTCGATGCCCTGATCGGCCCCGATGGCAAACCGACGCCGGTGCGAACCAAACTATACGTGCGCGTCGAGCAGACCATCGCGCCGTTTCGCGCCGGTGATCGAATCGACGCGACCGGGTGGTTTCACACGGTAGCCCCGCCGCTCAACCCCGGTGAGTTTGACTTCCAACGCTATGCGCGAGCGCTCGGGCAGGCAGGGCTGTTGACGGTCGAGCGGCGCGAGCTGTTGACCGTTTCCCCCACAGCGCGGCTAGGCTTGTGGGCGACGTTGCTGAACTGGCGCGACGCGCTGCGGCGGCGTGCGGGAGGCTGGCTCCTTTCCAATCTACCGGATACGCAGCGCACGCAGCGCGATGCGCTGCTGGCGGCGCTGCTGCTGGGTCAGCGCGGTCCCGATCTGACCGGTTTGGGCGAGTCCTTTCGCCGCGTCGGCCTGGCCCATCTGCTGGCCATATCCGGATTCCATCTCGGCGTTCTGGCCGGGTTCGTGCTCCTGCTGGTGAGATTCACCGGTCGCTCGCGCCGCTGGCACGGCTGGCTGGTGATCGCGACGGTGATGATGTACCTGATCCTGGTCGAGGTGCGCATGCCCGTCCTGCGGGCCGGCGTCATGACGATCGCCGCCAGTCTCGCGTTGGTCGTCGGCCGGCGATTACGCGTGCGCGGTCTCATTGCATTGAGCGCCATTTTTCTACTGCTGTGGCGACCCGATCAACTCTTTACGCCGGGGTTCCAGCTTTCCTTTGCCGTGGTGCTCGGCCTGATCCATCTGCAACCGATACTCCGGCGGCGGTGGTTCGGCGCTCCGAAGCAGTTGGCGGCATCGGCGAGTCAGATGGTCGGCCAATGGTTGCGCACCGCGTTCACCGTCGCCATGACAGCCTGGCTCATCGCCACGCCGATTCAGATGTACCACTTCGGTGCGATGTCTCCGCTGGGCGTTCCGCTGACGATGGTGGCCTTGCCCCTTGTTTCCGTGTTACTGGCCGTGGGCTATGTCAAGATGGTGTTGGCGATCCTGCTGCCCAGCGCGTCGCTGTTGCTGGGCGTGCTGCTCTCGATCGGCGCCGAGGTGCTGATCTCCATCGTACAGGCGATCGACACCGTGCCGGGTTCGGCGGTCCGGGTGCCATATCCCTCTGTCGTGTGGTCGATGCTCGCGCTGGTTTGGGTTTATTGGTGGGTGATGCGCTCCCGGCGGCGCGAACGGCGCTTCCAATGGGTCGCCGCGGCGGCGCTCGTGATCTGGCTGTTGTGGCCGATGCTGCCGCTGGGCCGAGATCCGGCTCTTCGAATCGACATGCTTGCCGTCGGCGATGGTTCGTGCTATCTGGTTCGTAGCGGGCGCAGCACCGTCGTCTTCGATGCTGGATCTGGCGACAGCCTCGACGTGGGACGACAACGGCTCGTCCCGGCGATGCGCCGCCTGGGCGTCCGCCGTGTCGATGCGCTTTTGATCAGTCACCCCAACCTCGATCACTATTCGGCTGCGTTGGAGGTGGTGGATGCGTTCGGCGTGGACACGGTGCTGGTCACGCCGCAACTGCTTTGGCAGGCTGAGGCCGATCCATTCGGACCCGTCGCCTATCTGCTCACCGGTCTGACTGATCGCTTCGTTTCAGTCTTGGCGGTGGGTCGAGGCGAGGCACGGGCGTTCGGCCGGGCGAGTTGGACGTGGCTGCATCCGCAGAGCAGCCAGGCGTACGAGCGCGCCAACGACGGGTCGATGGTGATCCGAATCGAAGTGGCCGGCCGGCGTGTCCTGCTGTGTGGCGATATCCAGCGTCGAGCGATAGAGGCGTTACTGGAGGGCGGGGTCGATCTCGGCGCCCAGGTAATGGAGCTGCCACACCACGGCAGCCATCACGAGCTTGCCGAGACGTTCGTCAATACAGTCGGTCCAGAAGTCGTCTTGCAATCCACGGGATGGTCCCGCTGGCGGCGGGATCGCTGGGCCGACGTGTTGATGGAGGCCACCCGATTGGTCACGGCCCGCGACGGTGCCTGCTGGGTCGAGATCGACGATGGCGGTGCGATCAGCCTTGGCCGATTTCGCAATCCGTAGCCGCGACAAGGCGTTTGCGGGCGGGCCATGAACCCTGGCCCCCAATCCACTACGATAGTGGTGGTCTTGTGTCGGCTAGTGCAAGCGAAGCGAGGGTCTCTTGTTTGTGTGCCGAGTTCAACCATTTCTGTGAGGCGCCATGTTCCAGTTACTCCGATCGTCGATTGTCTGGCTCGTTCTGGGCTGTGCCGGCGCTTGCGTGGGTGGTGAGTCGCCCCAAGCTGAGGCGCAAACCGCACAGGATTCAACGACAACGACCACTGCGGCCGACGAGTTGCTGCCGACGGTCGGGCTCTCTCGAGCCTTCCCTCGTTTAACGTTCACTCGGCCGGTCTATTTGACTCATGCCGGTGATGGGTCGAATCGTTTGTTCGTTCTCGATCAGCGCGGGCGGATCCTGGTGTTCGAGAACCGTTCCGATGTCTCCGCGGCGCAGGAGTTCCTCGACATCCGGCCGATCGTGCGTATGAGACACAACGAGGAGGGACTGTTGGCGCTGGCGTTTCATCCGAAGTATGCCGAGAATGGTCGGTTCTACGTGTACTACTCGGCTTCGGACCCGCTCCGCGGCGTCTTGTCGCGGTTCAGCGTGTCAGGCGATGATCCCGACCGCGCCGATCCGTCCTCGGAGCAGGTGATCCTCGAAGTCGAGCAGCCGTGGGGCAATCATAACGGCTCAACGGTGCTTTTCGGACCGGACGGTTATCTGTACATGAGCCTCGGCGACGGCGGCGCGGCGAACGATCCGCACAACAATGGTCAGGATCTTTCCACGCTGCTGGCAACCATCATCCGCATCGACGTCGATCATCGCGAAGCCGATCGCAACTACGCGATACCCAAAGACAACCCGTTTGTGAACCGCCCCGGGGCGCGCGGTGAGATTTGGGCGTACGGCTTGCGCAACATCTGGCGCATGAGCTTTGATCGTGAGACGGGCGACCTTTGGGGTGGAGACATCGGCCAAAACAAGTTCGAAGAGATCGACCTCATCGTCAAGGGCGGCAACTACGGCTGGAACATCCGTGAAGGCAAACACGATTTCAAACCTCGCGAGTCTGCCGAGCCGCTCATCGATCCGGTCGTGGAGTATGGTCGCCGCGAGGGGATCTCCGTCACCGGCGGGTACGTCTATCGCGGCGATCGGATCCCTCAGTTGCGCGGCGCCTACATCTATGCTGACTACGCCTCGGGAAAGATCTGGGCGCTGCGATATCGGGACGGCGAGGTCACGGCCCACCGGGAGATTTTCGTCGGCAGTCGCCGGGCCTACATTACCTCCTTCGGCGAAGGACCCGACGGTGAGATGTATATCGTTGCCTTCGACCATCTCGATGGCCGCGGATCACCGGGCCGTATCTATCGGCTCAACGCGCGCTGATCGGCTGGCGCGATCCAGGGCGGGGAGATCAATTCCCGGCCGCCTCGTCCATGATCTGTTGAAGGATGTCGTGCCCCTGGAGCTTCCAGCGGGGCACGCACTTCCCGTTGATGTACAGGTGAGGCACTCCCTGCACGCTCAGCCGCTTCCCCGCCTGAACATCCTCGGCACAATTGCCTGGGCAGTGTCGTCAGTCTCCATCGCCGCAAGAAGAGCGTCGGCGCCGCGTTAGGTCCGAGCCGGTAGCGTCCGGGGAAGGCCGGCAACCTCTCTTCGTCCGGGGCGTCGATGATCTGCTGCGTTGACTCGGCTTGCTGTTGTTGACCAAGGTCAGCGCCCCGACCTCGACAACGGTGACGGCCGCGAACGCACCACCGATCTCGTTTCGGCCTTCTTTTCTCGGGTGATCACGTCGTTGGGCGTTTATAGACATGGGCAGGCAATCTCAACCGTCGGCCTACATCCGCAGCGGGGCGTCGATTCCCAGAAGATCCAGGCCGCTCGCCAGAACGCGGCGCACGAGCCCACACAGCCGTACGCGTGAACGCCGAAGCGACTCCGTTTGCGCCTTCAGCACCGGGCACTGCTCGTAGAACGTGCTGTAGGCGTCGGCCAACTCATAGAGATACGTGCACAGGCGGTGCGGTTCGAGACTCTGGGCTACGTCCACAACCACGCCGCCGTACCTGAGCAGGGCCAGGGCAAGCCGTCTTTCAGCCGATTCGGTCAAGGAGATCGTGGCCTCGGCCACGTCCGCCGGCTCGACACCCGCCTTGGCAAAGATCGAGCAGATGCGAGCATGCGCATATTGCAAATAGGGCCCGGTATTGCCTTCGAACGTGATCATTCGATTCATGTCAAAGACGTAATCGCGGACAAGATCAGTGGACAGGTCTGCATACTTGATAGCCCCGATCCCCACCGCGCGCCCGATTTGCGCCAGCTCGTCGTCAGTCAGGCCGTGTGTCGGTGCTTTGGGGTCGGCGGCACGGCGGCGCACCTCGTCGGCGCCGCGCTGGCAGGCTTCGTCCAGCAATGACTTCAGCGTGACGTTCTCGCCGCTGCGCGTCTTGAGCGGTGTCTTGTCCGGCCC
>JAZFYE010000193.1:0-2340 GCA_036475395.1 Phycisphaerales bacterium | reverse complement strand
TATTAGATTGATCGCTCGGCGGAGACGGTAATGGCAATCAAACAACATATGTATTATTACAAATATGACGCCAATATGACAGGAATATCGCACTTTTTATAGATCTACAATCGATTCAACCCCGAGATCACAAGAATGGATGAGACCTCACGAGAATTTTATATGTATGTGTCTAGTGAAAACGCTAGGGTGCGCGCGCGCGATTCGCGCATACGTGGCCGGTCAGGGTGGTGGCTCACCCCGACCGGCCTTAACTACCAACTTGGCCGGCTCGGGAGGCCGCATCAGTAGCCGCACGACCATTATAGCATCATCGTGCGCGCCTCCCTAGTGGGCCGATCCGTGCTTAAAGGGAGGTCATCATGACACGTAAGTTTCTACTGTTAGCTAGCGGTTTCGCGCTCGCGGCCGCTTTGGCGTCGACGGCGCACGCGAAGCCATCACTCTTGGTCGACTGTGATGCGGTTAAGGACAACGACATCCAAGCGGCGGTGGACGGCGCGGCTCCAGGTGACACGGTCTTCATCAGCGGGACCTGCAACCAGGACGTCACCATCACCAAGGACGACATCACCCTGAGCGGCAACGAGGCGGAAGCGGCCTGCGACAAGGGCGATCCGAGCGTCTCGGCCGCTGGCACCATCGACGGCACGGTCACCGTGCACGGCGTTCGGGCCAAGATCGAGCACCTAGTGATCACGGGTGGCGGGGCCGGTGTCCTCGTCACCAATCGGGCGGACGCCCGTCTGACCTGCAACGACATCTCAGACAACCAGGAATCAGGCGTTAATGTTATCCGGACCTCGAACGCCGTTTTGACGGACAACACGCTGAGCAGCAACGGGCAGCGAGGGTTCGAAAAACCGTTTGTCTTCTTCGATGTTGGGCTATTCCTGGGGACCGCCTCCAGCGTGGAGTCGAACGGGAATACCTACGAAGACAACCAGTATGCGGCGATCGAATCCGATCGCCAAAGCGGGTTCAGGAATGCACGATTTCTTCCGAGGGAATCCGGGCACCCACCTATCGCAGCCGAGAAGGACACGATTATTCAGAAAGGCAATGATCCGACGACGGGCAGCTGCAATACTGATTTTAACGGCCCCGTTGCGATCGCAGTGTTCAACAATGGATTGGTCGATTTAAAGCACGCGGACGTTTGCGGCGGAATCGATGTCTCTGTCAACAGCACCTTTCGGATCGACGACGGTGGCGGCACGGTAATAGGCAATGTTTCCAGTGGTCGCGGCTCTTGGGTGCGGATCAGAGACCGCAGCGGTCTCGGCGACGGCCGTTTGACGACATTCAACGGAACACTTAATTGCTCGAACTTCTCGGGGACATTCGGCAGTAACGTGAAATGCGAGCAAACGTGCAGCGGAGCGATTCCGGTCACCTGCGCCCCGTAACGGGATAGACACTGGCACACACAGCGACGGCGGCTCTTTCACAGGCCGTCGTCTCATTTTCCGGCCTGACCCCCCCTACCCCTTCTCCGCGAGCGCCGCCTGGGCGGCGGCGAGGCGGGCGATGGGCACCCGGTAGGGCGAGCAGGAGACGTAGTCGAGCCCGACCTCCTGGCAGAACCGGATCGAAGCCGGGTCGCCGCCATGCTCGCCGCAAATGCCGAGCTTGAGCCCGGGCCGCGTGGCGCGTCCGCGTTCGGCGCCGATGCGCACCAGCTCGCCGACCCCCGCCACATCCAGCGAGATGAAAGGATCCTGGGCGATGATGCCGCGCTGCTCGTAAGTACCGATGAAGTTGGCCGCGTCGTCGCGCGACAGCCCGTAGGTGGTCTGGGTCAGGTCGTTGGTGCCGAACGAGAAGAACTCGGCGGCCTCGGCGATCTCGCCGGCGCGCAGGCAGGCGCGCGGCAACTCGATCATGGTGCCGACCAGGTACTTGAGCTCGATCCCCTCGGCCGCCATCACCTGGCGCGCGGTCTCATCGACCAGCTGCTTGAGAATCTCGAATTCCTTCCTGAGCGCGACCAGCGGAATCATGATCTCCGGCTTGACGGTCTCGCCGCTGTCCTTGAACACCTGAACCGTGGCCTGGAAAATCGCGCGCGCCTGCATCTCGTAGATCTCCGGGAAGGTGATGCCGAGACGGCAACCGCGGTGGCCGAGCATGGGATTGGTCTCGTCGAGCTTGAGCTTGCGCGCGCGCAGGTTCTCGAGCGGGACGCCCATTGCCTCGGCGACTTGGGCGAGTTCGGCCTCGCCGTGGGGCAGGAACTCTTTGAGCGGCGGATCCAACAGCCGGATCGTGACCGGCAGCCCCTTCATGATATTGAACAGCTCGACGAAGTCTTGCTGCTGCATGGGCAGGATTTTCTCC
>JAZFYE010000192.1:0-5225 GCA_036475395.1 Phycisphaerales bacterium | reverse complement strand
ACGGCGGTCACGATTCTTCTTGCCGCGCTGCTGTGGACGCAGTTCTCCGGGCGAGGCGGGATGGTCCGATCGTCGTTCGCCGCCGACCGTGACGGGAGCGGCATTCCGGATGCCGGTGAGCAGCGCGAGCGGATGATTCGCGAGCTTCGGGAGCTGAGAGGCACGTTGGAGGCGATGAGAACGCTGATGGAAAGTGGGCGCGCCAAAGTTCAGGTCACGAATCTCGACCAGATCGACGCGAAGCGCGACCGCTAACCGCGGCCCAAGGAGTTGCCGGATGAATGCTCGTCTTGGTCATCGCCGCACCGTCACGTGCGCCTACACCTTGATCGAACTGTTGATTGTGATCGCGGTGCTAGGTATAGCCGGTGCGCTGCTTATACCTCACCTCGCCTACAAGGATAGTCTCGCCAGCCAGGCGGCGGTGCGGCTGCTTATCTCGGATCTGAGCTTCGCGCAGTCGGACGCGCTGGCGAATCAGGAGCTTCGGCGCGTCTACTTCTATCCCGATGGTAGCGGGTACTGCATCTTCCGGGTCACGGAGGCCAACTTCGACGCTCCATTCGATCCGAATACAGCGGATTACATCGATGACCCGCTTGGCGTGGTCGGTGAAGCCGGTCGCTATATCGTGGACTTTACGACCAAGAACCGGTTCGACAATGTCTCGATCAACTCGGTCAGCCTTGATGGCGGGAATCTGTACGTCACCTACGACGCGCTGGGTGGAACCGTCATGACCGGCAACGCACCGGGGACCGGCGGACAAATCCGCGTTCAGGCGGCCGACAATATCTATGAGATCGACATCGCGCCGTTTGTCGGCAAGCTGACGGTCACGCAGATTCCGTAGGCATGTGCGGCAGCGGCTCGCGACTCAGGACTCGTGGAAAGGGACAACAGGGTGCTCGCACGGCGCTTCCTATCGTCGATCGGCTCAGTCGGGATCGACATCGAGGCTCACAGAATCAAGATCCTGCAGCTTCGCGAGCACAATGGACAGCTGTTTGTTGTGGGGGCGGGTGTGGTGGATATTCCGCCCAGTGGCCCAGAGGAAGCAGATCCCGCAGGACTGGCACAGCGGGTGCGGGCGGCGTTTGGATCAGGCCGATTCACCGGGCGCCGCTGCGTGGTGAGTCTGCCGCCGCAGGATGTCTGTGTTCAGTCGACGCGGCTGCCGAGCATGCCCGATGAGGAGTTGGTCCAAGCCGCCGCCTGGGAAGCGTCCCAGCGCTTCGGCTTGGACCGCAGCGCGATGGAGGTCGACTTCATACGAACTGGCGCAACGGTGCAGGGGAGCGAGGACCGGGAAGAGGTGCTCCTGATCGCCGCTTCACATGTCGCGATCCGCCGTTGGATCGATCCGTTGCTTGCCGCTGGACTTCGACCGACCGCGATCGAGACTTCCTTCACCGCGCTGGCCCGCGCGTTTCGCCGGCAGTGTCGCCGCAGAGTCGATTCAGATCACGTTCGGGCCGTGGTGGTTGTCCAGGCCTCCGGGTCGACGGTCATGATCCTGCGTGGAGACGAGCTCGCCTTCTGCAAGGTGATCGCCACCGGCGGCGAACAGTTCGACCGGTCCGTCGCTGAGCATCTACAGATGGATCTTGCGGCGGCGCAGGAGCTACGTTCGGCACGGCTCGCCCCGGCGACGGCGAACGCTGAGGCCGAACCTTCCACTGATCTGCGGACCGACCGTGCCGTCTACGAAGCGATCCGTCCTTTGTTGGGTGGTTTCGTGAAACAGGTCATGCTGTGTATCCGTTACTACGGTGTGACGTTCCGCGGCCATCCGCCCGAGCGGATAATTCTCACGGGAAGTGAGGCGCGTGAGCCGCACCTCGAAGAGGCGTTGGCCGAGCATTGCAAGATCCCGGTCGTGTTCGAGGACGACGGTTTGCCCTTGGGCGCGCTGGTGGAACAGATTGATTCGCAGCACCTGCGTAATCCGGGGCCGGCGGGATCATGGGCGGTGGCGGCGGGGCTGAGCCTGCGGGGTCTGTCCAGCAGACCGCGGGCCGGGAAGGGGCCCGCCTCCGCGCGAAGGAAGGAGGCGGCGTGACCCAGCACTCCATTGATCTGTTGCCGGATCAGATTCGCGCGCGGGCCCAGGCGGGCGTCGTGGCCGGTTGGTACGTCGGCGCCATCATGGCGGTGGTGGTGCTGCTTGGAGTCAGCGCCACTCACGCGAGGTTTCGTCTGAGCCATGCCCGCGAGCAGCTTAACGAGGCCGAGCAGCGGGCATCGCTGGTGATCGCCGGTGAGGCCCAAGCCAGTGCGTTGCGGGCCCAGCTCCGCGAGACGCGCCAGTTCATCGAGCGATACGAGCGCACCGCCCTGCCCTTGGATTTGAGTCAAGTGCTGGCCACGGTCGTGAACGATCTGCCGATCAACGTCACGCTTGACCGAATCGATCTCGTGGCTGGTGTGCGGCGCACCGGTCGGTCGGCGCGAAGCCGCGGCGCGGGTGACGAAACCGGGCCGCGGCCGCGGGTCCTGACCGGAGAGCTCAGAGGCTTCGCCGCCACCGACGCCGACATTGCTGAGATCGTTGCCCGGATGGAATCTCGCGCGCTGTATGAGCATGTCAGCCTCGACTTCAGTCGAACTCGGGCCGTCAGGGGACGCGGGGCCAGAGAGTTCCGCATCAGTTTTCTCATCGATCTGGACGTTCCGTATCGGATTGTGGAAGCGCCGCAACCTCAGGCCGAGGGGGTCGTCGATGCCAACTAGCAACCGCATAATGCTGGCCGCACTCGGGTTGTTCACGTTGGTCGTGGTCGGGTGGCTATTGCTCGTCTGGCCGGCCTATCGGGAAGCCGGGGCTGTCCATGAGCATGTGGCCGAGCTTCGTTGGAAATCCGAAGGCGCCGTCGGCCAGGCCCGGGAGATCGATCGCTTGACGGCGGAGTTCGAGGCGGCATCCAAACGCATCGAATCCGAGTTCAAGGGCATACCGGACTCACCAAACATCGCCGGACTCATGCGCGCCCTGTCGCTGCCGGTGGACGGCGTCACGATCCAAGACCAGACGTTCACGGCCGGGCAGCGGAAGGACGCGGTGGCCGGGGCTGTTTTTCGTGTGAAGGCTCTGCCGCTGACGGTGGATATGGTGGCCCGTTTTGACGCTGTTTTTGCGCTGATCCGAGCGGCCGAAGCTCAGGAGCACCTCGTTCGTGTCTCGTCGGTGAACATGGCGGCCAGTCGCGACGACGTCCAGGCGGTTCCGCTCGTCACCGCCTCGGTTCGGCTTGAGGCCGTCTTTGAGCCGTTGCGGGCGCAGGAGGGCCGGTAAGACGTGCCTGTGATCCTGAGACGTCTGTGGATTCAGCTCACAGCCGACCGTCGGCGGTTCGGCGCTCTTTGCGCGACCGCGTTGCTCGGGCTGCTGCTATGGGCGCGGATTATCGTGACGTCGAATCTGCCTCGAACGGCGGTGGCGGATGAAAGCGCGGCCGCCAGGGACGATCGGAATTCCGACGGGGCGCGGCCGCCTGCCGTTTCCGATAACCGTCGCCGCGCTCCCGTGAACGTTCAGCTGGCCGAATTCCCGATACGAGACCCGTTCCTGATCAGCGATCAGTACTTCCCCAAACCCACCTCGCTTGACGTGTTGCCGCAAGATCAAGCCAAGTTACAGGAGCGACCGGCCGAAATCTCAAGAGACCCGGAAGCCCTTGTGGCAACGCAACTTCGCGGCCTGGTGGGCCGTTTCACGCTGGAGGCCGTTATGCAGGGCCGTCCCATGGCGATCATCAATGGTCGAACCCACCAGCTCGGCGACTGGATCCCAGCCGTGGGCAACGCGGCCGTCCGCTTCCGGCTGGTTGACGTCAGGTATCGATCGGTGGTTCTTGAATGTGAGGGTCACCGCTTCGAATTGAAGATGGAGCCCCCAGGAGCTCACGACCGCAAGCCGTAACGAGGGTAGGCAGGAGATCATCCGATCATGAGTAGGAACAAGACAGTCATCCGCGGCGATTTTTTTGGGCGTATCGCTGCCGTTTGTGCGGCTTGGGCGGTGGTGGCAGCACCGGCGAACGGGCAGAGCCAGGCAGGTGGGGCGGAGGCCAAGGTCAACGTTACGGACTACGAGACCGTCGATCTCGCCGTCCAGGACACCGACCTTGCCCAGGTGCTCCAGATGCTCTCGATTCAAAGCCAAAAGAACATCATTACCAGCAAGAGCGTCTCGGCCACCGTGACCGCCAATCTCTTTGACGTCACGTTCTACGAGGCGTTGGACGCCATCCTGCGTGTCAACGGCTACCGATACGTGGAGGAAGGGAACTTCATCTACATCTATACCGAGTCCGAGTATCAGGACATCGTGGATGCGAGCCGCAAGACCGAGACTCGTACCTACCAGCTGGACTATCTCTCGGCTGTGGATGCCAACGAGTTCATCACGCCACTGCTGAGCGAGACCGGTAAGGCCTCGTATCGCGGCGAGGTGCAGCCGGGTTACCAACCGGGTATCAATAACGGTGGCGAGGATTCATTCGCGTACACTCCCACGCTTGTCGTCAACGACTATCCGGAGAACCTTGAGGCGATTGCCGCGCTGATCAATGAGCTCGACGTGGCGCCCACGCAGGTGCTGGTGGAGGCCACCATTCTCCAGACCGCGCTGAACGAGGCCAATGCCTTCGGCGTGGACTTCACGATTCTGGGTAGCGCCAATTTCAACTTCATCGATCTCGTCAATCCGCTGGCCGCCGTCGGCGGCCTGCTGGGAGGTCACCCTCTACCCAACCCCGAGGACCTTCCGCCGACGGGCCAACATGTGGTCGGCGCTGACTCGACCGTGGGCGGAACCGCCGGACCGGCCGGACTAAAGATTGGTATCCTCACGGATGACATCAGCGTCTTCATCAAGGTGCTCGACGAGGTCACCGACACCACGGTCCTTGCCCGGCCGAAGGTGATGGTCTTGAACCGCCAGCGAGCTGAGGTGCTCGTCGGTACTCGCATCGGCTACCTCTCAACCACGGCAACTCAGACGACAACGACCCAGACGGTCGAGTTCCTGGATACCGGCATTCAGCTCGTGTTCCGTCCCTTCATCTCCAAGGACGGGATGATTCGTATGGAGCTATCGCCGAGCGTGTCCGAGGCGAGCCTGCGCACCGTCACCGACGCCAACGGTCTGCTCATAACCATCCCCGACGAGCTGACGAACGAGTTGACGACCAATGTCCGCATCATGGACGGTCAAACGCTGG
>JAZFYE010000191.1:0-10425 GCA_036475395.1 Phycisphaerales bacterium | reverse complement strand
TATTGGTCCTTGAGGACCAGCCCCAGGATCCCGGCCGCCGTCACTGGGTCCGTTCGGATGTCCCGCAGCATCTGACCCCCGTTGCGCACCACCCCGCTCCGCGGGTTGACCCCCTCGATCACCACCGCTCCCGTCGCCACCGCCATCGTGAGCAAGTCCGGTGAATCCGGCAGCGGGAGACGCAGCGGTGACAGCACCAGCCGACCGCCCGCCAGGCTCTCGGCGTTGAACAGCGCCTCGACATACACATCCAGCCGGTCCCCCTCCCGGACGCCCGTCGCGGGAATCTCCATCGTCACCGCCACGATGGCATAGGCGTCCGCCTTGGCCAACTCCTCGAGACTCATCACGCTGTTGCCGAGGTTCTTGAGCAACTCGGAGTACGGCCGCGCTGAGACCAGCGATTTCTTGCTGTCGTCACCCGTGCCATCCAGCCCGATGACGATCCCCATTCCGATGAGCACGTTGCGCTCGTGCCCTTTGATCCGAACCAGGTCCTGGATCGTCGTTCCGTACGCAGCCGTTGCGCACAGCGCAAGTATCGCGCTGGCAATTACCCCCGTCGAACGCCGTTTTGCCCTTGGCATGCGAACCTCCTGTCCATTGGCGGTTAGTCTCGACGACGCCTTGCAAACCGCGGGCCTAGCCACAAATGAGATCCGATTCGCCGATCGCGTGCGCCGTTTCCGTACAATCTCTCCATGGATCACCCCGACGCCCAACGCCCCGACCGGCTGGATCGACTCGGCTTGATCGCAGGCCCGCTGGCGGTGCTCATCCTGTTTGTGTGGCTCGCCGGCTGGACCGGACCCGCGCGGCCACATGCGGGGGCCTCCGCTATCATCGTGCTGCTCAGCTCGACCCCGTGGGCGCTCGCGTGGCTCGTCGCGGCGTTCGGCCTCGGCTGGCCGTTGCAACGGCTGCTTGATCGCCGGGGCGACGACCCATTCGTGGTGCAACTCGGGCTCGGTATAGCGGCAATGCTGATCATCGACGCCGCCCTTGGCGCCCTCGGCGCACTGCAATGGGGCGGATCACTCGGTGCTTGGACGCTGCTGCTGACCGGCATCGCACTTGCGATCGTGCAGCGGCGTTACCCGGCGCCCGCCGTCAACCGCACACCCTCGTCTGTGCCGTGGCTCCTCTGGATGGCGGCGCCGGCGCTGGCCGTGTTGTTGCTGGCCGCCTGCTCCGCACCCGGCTGGCTGTGGGCGTCGGAGTTCGGCGGCTATGACGCCCTGAGCTATCACCTCCAACTCCCAAAGGAATGGATGGCCCTGGGCCGCATTGAGCCGCTGACCCACAACGTCTACAGCTATCTGCCGGGATACGTCGAGGCCGCCTACTACCACCTCGCGGTGTTGATTGGCGATCCGATCCAAGCCGTGTACGCCTGCCAACTCCTCCACGCGGCGATGGCGGTGCTGACCGCCGTCATCGTCGCTCGCCTCGCCGGCCGGATCGTCGGTCGCTCCGTCGCTCGTCCGGTAGGAGCAGCGGCGGCGGTCCTTCTCATCGGCACGCCTTGGGTCGTTGTCGTCGGTTCGCTCGGCTACAACGAGATGGCGGTGACCCTGCTCCTGGCCATCGCTCTTTCCATCCTGCTCGCGCAGTCGCCGACAACATGGCAACACGGGGTAATCCTGGGGCTGCTGACCGCGGCGGCCTGTGGCGCCAAACTCACCGCGGCCGGCTTCGTCGTCCTGCCCCTCATGATCGTGGCACTCTTCACCATTGCGCGACGACGCTGGCTGGGCGTGATCCTCCCCGCCGGTGTCGCCGGACTGTTCGGGTTGCTACCGTATCTGCTTCGCAACTGGATATATTCTGATAACCCCGTCTTCCCGTTCATGACCGAGATCTTTGGTTCGGCCCATTGGTCGCAGGACCAAGTCGGGAACTGGATCGCCGGCCACGTCTCCGAGGCAGCGCTCGGTCCGCGGCTCATCGAACTGTGGAACCAACTGTGGCGATTTGGACTCGGCCCCAACCCCAGCCCGCCGGAGCCGTGGTCGCCGCAGTGGTCGCTCTTGCCGTGGCTGGCCGCCGCAGGCCTCATGTTCTGTCTCACCATCCCCAGCGTCCGGCGGGTCACGCTGAAGCTCACGGTCATCCTCACAGCGCAAATCCTGTTCTGGCTTGCACTTACCCACCTTAAATCACGGTTCCTACTGGTGGGCGTCGTCGGGGCCACGCTCAGCGTCGCCGTGGCCCTCGGCCTTATCCTGCCCGCCCTCCAATCGCGGATCGGAGCCAGAGGCGCCCGCGCCCTGCTCGCGGCTCTACTGCTCGCGTGGTCAGGCGTCCCCGTCATCATCTACGCTGCCGAGCGCGGCGGCGCGCCGGCAGCGAGCATCGGACAAGCCTCGCTTATGACAGGCGAGAACCTCTCCGAGCCCCAGCGCATCGAACTCGCACACAACGCCTCACCTGCCGTGTACCTCAATCACCTGCTGCCTGACGGCGCGCGTACCCTGCTCGTCGGTGAAGCGAGGCCCTTGTATTACCAAGCTGACATCGCCTACCAAACCACATGGGATCGCGGCCCGCTCTCACAAATCATGCGCGCGTTCCCGTCTCAACCAAACCACTGGGCCGACGAGCTGCGCGGCCAGGGTTTCACGCACCTCTTGGTCAGCGACGAGATGCTTCAGCGGTGGGCCGCAAGTAAATGGAACGACCCCAACCTCACCGTCCAGAAGGTGCGCGCGTTCGCAGCGCAATACTGCGACGTCGAATACGACTGGCGTGACGTGGAACACGACCAGCCGAACTTGCACATCACGCTCTACCGCCTTCGCGAATCCCCCCTCATCCGCCAACGCAAGGACGCAGTAAAGGCTTCTGGCCCAGCCCCACGCTGAAGCCCAGCTTCCACCACGTCCAGCCCAACTCGTAGGACATGTACAGCACCGCGGTGCAATCGATAGACTTGGGTTGGGTCGCTTGCATGACTGTGCTCTTTCTTGGTGTTGCGACAAAGGAGCTTACATGAGCGGCCCTTTCCCGCTCGCCGGCACGGCTTCAACCGGCGCTTTGCGGCCGAACCTTCGGCAGGCAAGACCTCGCAAACGCGCTACGCACTCGTCGCCCCGGGTTCACACGCCCCTCACGTAGCATCGACCTCGCACCACCCTTCGAGAGCCTCCATAGTCTTCTCATCAACGTCTTTGAATGCCGGATCGCGTTTCCAGTCGTCCAGGTGAGTCCAGGTTTCAGTCTCGTATTTCTTCTCTAAGATCCATGGTTCGTAGGGCCTATACGGGTCCTTGTCGTTGATGTCGGCAGTGCGGAGAGCGTCACCCTCCGTACTGCCGCCATCCGGGTCCTTGTTGTTGATGCCGGCAGTGCGGAGTTCGACGCTTTGGTGGACTATCGGTAATGGTAGGATGACGCTATCGGGAATGAGTGGTTGTCCAAAGGCCTCCCTCTTCCAGTCTCGTTGTTTCTTCTTGAAGATTGTCCTTTTAAAATGCGTTTTGCGCGAGTTTTCCAAATAACCGTTTGGGTTCGGCGTGCACATGGGGTCTTCCCGGTCTTTGTTCTTGTAGAGAAGAAGTCCAAGTCTCACCGCGTGTTGCACCATCCACTCGAGCACGATGTCTGAAAGATCCTTTGTTAAGTAACCGCCGCCAACGTCGGTGTGCATACCCATGAACCAGACCTGCCGCACCCTCGGATCCTCTTCCATGTGGCTCTGCCACACATTTGGATCCTCTACGGAGTGACCCTTCCACTCCCACTTATCATCCTTTTTTCTGTAGGGATGGAAGAGCACGGGGTTGAAGGCCTTGCGAAGGTCGTCGATAGAGAGCGCGTGGTAGGCGTGTTTCACGCACGTACTCAAGCTGAAGTCGTGAAAGCCATGAGGAACGATCCGATCGAGGATTCTGTCGAACCCGGAACTCGGCACGCCCAGGGCGGCGACGGTGTCCCACACACCGAGAAACTCGACGTACGCCCACATCCTGTGATTCATGTTGACGAATTCCTCGGCCCGCTCCTTCCTTATGCCGTGATCCTTGATCTTGTAAATCTTCCAGGCCTTCTTGATAAGATCGCCGCGAGATCGCGGCAGGATCCCAAAGAGATGGATGAAGCCCGTGAGACTGCGCACGGTGGCCGCACCGCGACTGAATCCAAAGAGGTAGATTTTGTCGCCGGCCTCGTAGTTTTGGAAAATGAATTGGTAGCACTGTCTGACGTTCCTGGAAAAGCCACGACCCAAGATGTTGCCCGTGGCTTTTCTCCAGCCGGTGCCGAGTCCTCTGTCGTAGAAGGAGATCTGCCACGGCGACCGGTCGAGGATGAGGTTGAAGAGTTTGTAAACGTTTGTATTGTGGTCGGTCCCGCCTTCTTGTCCCGTCCCGTCCGAAAAGACCACGATGTTCTTGGACATGTTCTCTCCTTTACGCCCGCCGCCCAACACGCTCGTAACGAAAGCGCTTCGAGCCCCAACAGTGGGCGGGGCAGCTATTCCATGGGTTTGTAACGGTATAGCGACATTTGGCATTTGACCTTCGCCCGGCTCCATCGCCGAGCTTTCCGAGCACGAGTATAACGCCCCCCTCGGAAACGAAAGTTCCAGTCGTTTGCTTCTAGGGTACCTGTCTTAGGCGTTGACGGTAGTCACCTGACGAGCTGTCACCTGGCGAGCCGTCACCTGACGAGCCGTCACCTGACGAGCTGTCACCTGACGAGCTGTCAACGATCTAGGGTACACCCTGGTTACCTAGCCATTCCCCCTGTCTGGGAACCGGCAGCATCCAGCCCAAGTCGCCCTGTCGGGCCGCTTGGGCAGGGGGGACAGATTGACATTGCAGACCCCTCGTCGTGTGTTGGGTTGGTGAGCAGTTTACACCTGTCATATCGGCGCTGCCCTCGGCGACAGGGCGGCGAACCGTCGTATCCGCTCAAGGATCGCCCGGTACAGCCGGTGCGGCGCCGGGACCTCGGCCGGTCGAGACGTGATGTATCGGGCGCGATGAAACACCTTCGCCCCGATCCTGATCAGCTTGTCGCCCAGTCCCGGCGCGCCGGGATCAGCGACCACTGCTTCACACTCGGCGGCAGCGCCAGCTAGCGCAGGAACTTGCCCAGGTTGTACGTCAACACATGCAGTTGCAGACGCGCCTGTCTCTTTCTTCACGCCCAAGTCGCTTGGCCGTGACGGCGGCGGTGCTATTGTGTTTAACGCTTGCGTCTCAGTTTGATCCACTTCGCTGGATGGTGAACGCATGGAACTGCGGTTTGGCGGCGGGCAGGCTCTCGAACTGTTCGGTCGTCAGGATCGATTTGAGCTGCTTGGCGTAGCGCCGGCCGAGCAAACGGCGCTGACGATGGGCGTCGATGATCGGGTTGGTAGAGGGTCGATCCATCTGCATCGAGCCGGACCTGAACTTCTGCATCATCTCGATCATGCGTTTCTTTTGGCCCGGCTGGTATTCGTGCGTCGCCTCGACGAGCCGGTCGTTAGCCAAGCCAAGCTCTTCAAGGTACGCCGTTTCAAGATTGGTTACGGCATCAAGGACATCCCCGTCGAGCCCTTCGATCTCCTTGGCCTGGGCAAACAGACGTTGCTCGCGCATCTCGCGATACACCGACCGGAAGGCGGCTCGACGAGCAGCTTGGCGGAAGTCGGTCGCTTGGGACTCTTGCAGGTCACTTGCGATCGTTTGGATAAACTCGTCGTTCACGTCGCGAACGGAGCGTCGAAGATCGGATTCGCGGTCGATCAGGGCCAGGCTCTTATCGTGGTCCTGCTCGGCCCAGGCCAGGAACGTATCGACCTCCGATTCCGTGAGGTACTGATTGCGCTCGCTCAGTGTGTCATCCAAGCGCAGTTCGTAATCTTTGAGCGTCGTCGCGACCGGTTCCTCTTTCGCGGCGCCGGTCTTCCACTGGTCAACGAGCCGGTACAGATCAAGGCTTTCGCCGGCCAGCTCGCCGCGCGACAGTGTATTGAGGCGTCGCAAATGTCGATCGACTCGAGGCCACGCCTCAGCCTGCTCATCGGACAACAGGAGCGTGAGATCGGTCTCGAAACCGTGCTTGAGTTGAGTGCGCTCAGCGAGCAAGGTTCGCGCAGCTGAGGCAACGTCATCAGCGGTGGCCTCTTCCGCTTCCTCTTCATCCTGGCGAGCCTCACGCTCGGCTATCTCAGCCACGGCATTGGCCAGCTCGTCTCGCCGCGCGCGCAAGCGCTCTTCCAAGCGCTTGCGAAGCGATTCGTGAAGTTGCTGCAACACCTCGGGCGGGATCATGTGCTCGGCGGCGCCGGCGTGGTCTCCGTCAGTCTCGACCCCGGTCATAATGGCGACGTGCATTTCGATCGTGTCTGATCCATCGCCATCTTCACCGCCTCCGCCGAACCATGCGCCGCCTTCGCCGCCTTCACCACCGACTTGACTGTGGACGATGCCGACGAACGTTCCTTCGTCCCCTTCCAATTCGATGACTTGGGCGTTGGCGAGACTCTCCTTGAGGCTCTTGAGCACCGTGTCGGCCAGCTTCTGAGCACCCTCACCGTCCATCGTGCCGAACCGCCCGCCCGGCCCCTGGTAGCGGTCTCTGACAGACTTGAACTGTTCGACCGCTTTGTTGAAACTCTCCGTGTAGTCGTCCAGCAGCACTTCGAGTACGAACCGCTGATCCCGGGTGATCTGAAGCTCGTTGAGCATGATCTTCAGATCGCGTCGGGTGTAGTCCGGCCGCAACAGATTGGAGAACCGCCCGGGGGCCACCGTCTGGGTGTAGCCGCCGGTCGAGCTTTCCATCACCAGGTGCTGGGCGGCGGCCGGGGACGTGAAGGTTGTGGTTGTCCCCACCAAGGCAAGAGCCCCGAGGCAGCACAAGGCGAGACGCGAGCGGGTGGCGGCGGTCATTTATGAATCCTCCAAGGACGATTTTGGGTCGTGTACCGGCCGAGGCTGCGCGTGGTTGCGGCTCTGTGAGGGCTAGGCGACCAGGGGCGGCCAAGCGCCTCAACCTCAAGAGGATAGGATGCTCGACGCGGGCGGACATGTCACAGGAAATGTTGCGGACCGACGAATTCAAAGGCTCGCAAACCGATCCGCCGATCCGCCGCGGCGGCCCGGCTCGCCGCTGATGCCTAATGCCAAATGCCTAATGCCTTCTTCTTCCCCTCGATCCCACAATGCCTCGATGCCATGATGCCATCTTCAGGGACACGGCCCCCAGTTGACGAGGAGGGCGAGGAGGTCGGAGGCACCGACGTTGCCGTCGAAGTCGCACAGGCAGTCGTCGGCGGCCATACCATGGTCGATGACGACACCATTCCATTTGGCGATCCCGGTCCATGATCTCCCCGCCGCCCGGCGCTTCTACACTGATCTGCTGGGTTGCGGGGAGGGACGCTGCGGCGAGGATTGGGTGGACTTCGATTTCTTCGGGCATCAGCTCGTCGCGCACACCATCAGCACCGGCGAGGACGGTCGGCAATGCATGGTTCAGGTGGGCGAGAACATGATCGACGGCCACGCGATACCGTTGCCCCACTTCGGCACGGTGTTGTCGATGGAGGCGTGGACGGAACTGGCTGAGCGACTCTCTCGTGCAGGTGTCGGATTCGTGATCCCTCCGCATCGACGGTACGAAGGTCGCATCAACGAGCAGGCGAGCATGCTGCTGCGAGACCCCAGCGGCAACGCGATAGAGTTCAAGGCGTTCGCCGATCCTGAGAACTTGTTCGCCACGTAGCCGCAAGGTCGCGCGCAAAGGCATTCTCGCCTGTCTGAGGATGCGCGGTGTTGGCAGTGCTACGGACACGGCCCCCAGTTGACGAGGAGGGCGAGGAGGTCGGATGCACCGACGGTGCCCTTGAAGCGTTGTGTCTTGAGGCTGGATACCACAAGGCGTCGGTGCCTTGTTGAAAAGAAAAGCCCCCGGCAAAGCTTCCGGGGGCGCTGCCGAGGGCTAGGGAAAATGGGCTCAATTCATGCGCGCTGGGCGCTTCCGGGGGTGCGGGGGTGCGGGGGTGGGGGTCAACCAAACGGATCGGGGCTGGGGCAGACGACTGGCGGGTGTGTGCATATGCACCTGCTGCAATCCTCTAGATAGTGCCTCATCCAGCATTCGTAACGATCCTTGTCCTCCTGGCTGCTCTCGGGGTCGGTCATCACGGCTTCGAACTCATCCCAATCGTCCATGGTCAAACACGCCTCAGCCATCTCGTCTTCGAGCGACAGCGGAGGCGTCCCTTCCACGCACGGGCACAGTCCCCAGTTCACGAGCAGGGCTAGAAGGTCGGTGCTGCCGACGAAGCCGCTGTCGTCGAAATCCGGCGGTCCGCCGGGATCCGTCCCCCAGGCGGAGAGTAGGATGAGGAGGTCCACCGCCCCGACCTTGTCGTTGCCGGTGAGATCCCAAGGGCAGGGACAAACGCTCTCGAAGACGTACCCCGAGCCGGAGGAGCTACCGTTGGCATCCTCGCCGGGAGCGCCCATGACAGCGAAGTCGCCGCTGATGGCGACGCTCCGGCCGAAAGCGTCGAAGGGCGCGGCATCGGAGGCGGTCATCTTGTCGTTTTCAGTATTGTTCACCCAGCCGCCCCCCGGCCTTCGAAAGAGGTACGCGGCGCCGCGAGCCAGGTTGTTGCCGAAGGCGCCTACAACCGCGCCTCTACGGCGGATGGAGACGCTCAAACCGAAAGCGTCAGCAACAGCCCCATCGGAGGCGGTGAGCTTGGCGACTTGGCCCCAATTGTCGGTACCGCCCGCGTCTTGCTCGAAGACGTACGCGGCGCCGGCGCCACCGGTACCGCCGAGACCGGCGTTCTCAGCGCCCACCAGCGCGGTGTCGACGCTCATCGCGACCGCTACCCCGAACTCGTCGTTGAGATCGCCGGCGGTGATTTTTTTCACTTCGCCCCAGTTGTCGGTCCCGCCTTCATCACGACCAAAGACATACGCGGCGCCTGCGTTGGTGCCGTTTTCGTTCTCGAACGGAGCGCCGACGATGGCCAAGTCGCCGTTGACCGCCACACTCCAGCCGAACACGTCGTCACGGGCCCCGTCCGAAGCGGTGAGGGTGGCGACCCAGCCCCAGTTATCCAGCCCGCCTCGGTCGCGATAATAGATGTACGCCTCGCCGACGTCGCTGCCGACGAACGGAGCGCCCACGATCGCGATACTCCCGTTGATCGAGACCGACCAGCCGAACTGGTCGTCCGGGTCGGCGTCCGGGGCGATGATCTTGACGACCTGGTCCCATTCGTCGTTACCGCCCTCGTCGCGATCGAAGATGTACGCCGCCCCGAGGTCGGTGCCGGCCCCATCGTCGCGCGGAGCCCCGACGATGGCGGTATCCACGCTGATCGAGACGGATGCGCCGAATCGATCTTCGGCGTCAGGGAACTCGGCGCGAAGTATGGCCACCTCACCCCACCGGGCCCCGAACCAATCCTCCTGGAAGATATAGGCCGAGCCCGCATTTGCCAATACTGGAGGACCATCGTGATCGGCAAAGTACGCGCCGATGACAGCGGTGTCGCCGTCGATCCAGACCGCCTGGCCGAAGGCGTCGCCCGCGTCGCCGTCCGAGGCCGTGACTTTCTTATCTTCGACCGGCTGGCCCAAGGCCGTACCGGCCGTGGCCAGGATCACCACAGTCGTCGTGACCACGGGGCCGATCAGTCGTTTGTAGTATCTCAATACGTTCCGAGACATGTTCAATACTCCTAAGATCAAGGTGATTCTTGTGTCGCGTGCCGAACGTTCGGCACGCACATTCCGAGTCCATGCCCCTCGCCGGGCATGGGCTCTTTTCCCCCGGCCCCCGGCCCCCGAACCCCCGGTTGGCTCGTCCGAGCCGTCGTGTTGTGGCGTTCTTGTCTTGCGATGGCAGCTCCTTCCAATTCCGGGGGCGGGTGCGCACCGATCGCGCCCCCACCTTGACGTGGTTTTCGAGTCTTTGAGTTGTTCAGGCCATCCGTGCCCCGTCGATCGTCCGTGAATCCAATCCGAGGACGCTCATCCTCCGATCAGTCGTTTTGCTCTCTTTCCAGCGCGACCACCGGTCGCGGCTTTATATTTCATCCCCCCATCTGTGGTTACCTCCTACCCCCAATTCACCAGTAGTATCAATAAATCACTCGCGCCCACGGTGCAATTGCCGTCGATGTCTGCCGGACAGTCATCACAGTTCTCACAGAGCCCCCAGTTGACGAGCAGGATGAGCAGGTCCACGCTGTTGACCACGCCGTCGCCGTTGATGTCGCCGGGAATGGACTCGCATTCATCAGGGATGCCATTGCCGTTCTCGTCGGAACTCGCGCCATTGAAGATGTCGCAGGCGTCCGGTTCGCCGTTTTCGTTGCAGTCCAGGCCTTGCATTCCGGCGAAAATGTAGCCCTTGCCGCCACCGATGAGTAGCGCGAGGTCATCGCTAAGTGAGCCTCCGCCGAAC
>JAZFYE010000190.1:0-7927 GCA_036475395.1 Phycisphaerales bacterium | reverse complement strand
TGCGGCTGGTGGAGGCGTCGCTGCCCATCAGTCACTACGACCGTTCCAAGCTTGGCCCGCACGGGCGCGTCGCCGCGCTGGAAGAGGCGGACGGCGTGCAGCTGCGCAACACGATGCACAACCGCATCCTCGCCGACGCCTTCATCCCCGCCGGCGGTCGACCCAACACCATCCACAGCGGCAACTGGCAGGACTACCTGACGGCCGACGGCAAGCCCAGCAGCCCGGTGATCGTAGAAGGCGCAAATATCTTCTTGACCCCAGATGCTCGAAGTCGACTCTCCGAACGAGGCACGCTTATCATCAAGGACAGCTCGGCGAACAAATGCGGCGTCATTTGCTCCAGCTTCGAGATCCTGGCCAGCATGCTGCTGGCCGAGCGAGAATTCCTCCAGATCAAGCGCACCTTCGTGGAGCAGGTGCTGGCGAAGCTTCGCGCGTTGGCGCGGCGCGAAGCCCAGTTGTTGATGCGCCTGCACCGCCACTATCCGCCGGTGCCGGTGCCGAGCATGAGCGAACGGCTCAGTCAGGTCATGATCCGCACCGCCGACGCCATCGAAGCGGCCATCGACACCCTGCAACGCGACGACGTTGAGCTCGTTCGCCGGCTGGTCGTCGATCACCTCCCGCCCGTGCTCGTGGAGACGGCGGGCGATCGGCTCTGGACCCAAACGCCGCGCACCTACCTCAGATGGATCATGGCCAAGTCGCTGGCGGCAAGAATCGTCTATCGAGAGGGGTTCGAATCGCTGGAGTCGATGCCCGCCGCCGCGATTGCCGAGCTCGCCGCCCGGTATCTGCGCCTGGAGCTGGAGCGGACACGACTCATCGAAGAAGTGGACCAGTCGGGGCTGCCGAGCCGCCAACGGATCGCCAAGCTGCTCGGTGAGGCGGGAATCCTCTCGACGATGGGCGACGACGAGCCTGATTGACGACCGCCTCGGCGCCCGTTAGATCAAAACAAGCGTGAGGCCGGCGGTGCAAGCCAACAATGCCGCAATTGGCAGGGTCACGATCCAGGCCGCAACGATCTGACCCACTACGCCCCAGTGCGCTCGCCCCGTCCAGAGCCCGATCCCGAAGATCGAACCGGTTGCGACATGTGTCGTGGAGACGGGCGACCCCAGGAGTGTGAAGCCGATGACCAGCGCACTGGCGACGATGTTCGCGACGAACCCCTGCCCGCGGTTCATCTCGGTGATGCGGTGACCGAGCGTGCGCGCAAGCCGGCGGGAATGAAGCAATCCACCCACGGCCATAACCGCAGCGACAACCACGAGTCCCAGCGATGGATTCACACCGACGCTGCCAGCGGCGAGCAGCAGTGCCAATACCTTCGGCGTGTCATTGAGTCCGCGCGCAAAGCCCAACGAGAGCCCGGATGTCAGGTGCAAGCCGTCGATGGCACCTTGGGCGGAGATTCCCAACACCGATCCGCTGTAACGACGCTGACAGTTTTGCGCCTGCTCGACGGTGAGCGACAGTCCGGTTTTCATCGCCACCAGAGGGCCATCTGATGTGATCGCAACGGGTACCTCCTCTTTTCCCACGCACAGACAAGTCACCTCATCGATGCCGAGTCGCTTCCTGACATGTCGGGCCATGGGATAGAGCGTCGCCGCGATCGCAAACGCAAGAAACGGGCTTATCAGCAGCGGAAGAATGAAGACCGCACCAAGACTGGCCCACACCACGCCGTTCGGCGACAGCGCGATTCCCGCGCCAACCAGTCCTCCAACGATCGAATGCGTCGTCGAAACTGGCAGACCGATGCGCGTCGCCAGGAGAACGGTCGCTGCGGCTCCGAGCGCGACGGCCACGATGAACCGCCCGTCCCTAAGCGTTTCTTGACCAACCAGCCCCTGGCCCGTGAACTTCGCCAACAGAGCGCGGGCGACGATGACCGAGGCGAGCGAGCCGAGGATCTGTGCGACCGTGGCCAGCGCCAATGCCTTGCGATAGCTCAACGTGGACGAGCCGTAGATTGTGGCTACGGCCTTGAAATTGTCATTAGCGCCGTTCGCGTAGCTCAGAAGCAGCGCGGCGAAAACCAGGAGTACATACATCATCGCGGTTGACCAACCCGCACGAGGCGTTCGATGTTCCCCAACATCACGTCCGATATCGCCCCAAACGCCGCTTGCCGTTCAAAACGGCCGCTGGCAACGCCGATCGTGGAGGTATGAGCGTGTCCGCCATTTCCGGGTCGAGCTTCGCGGCGATCGTCGGCGGCGTGCACGCCCAGTTCAAGGCGATCGTCCTGAGCAGCGCACTAAAGGACGCCGGACTGCTGGATGCCAACCTCAATCAGGGCTTGAGGGCACTCCAAGCGGCGGGTCGCTCGACGACGCGCGCCGGCCTGGCCGCGCTTCAAGCCCAGACCGTTGGCCAGCTGATTGACGTCCTGGCCTAGAGCATGGTCAGTCCATCAGGAGCGGGTCGCCTCAGTGGCGGACGTCGTTGGCGGCGTCCGACGGCATCACCGTTGTGACCGGAGAGGTAGTTCTCCCAAGTGACCGTCATGACAATTGTCTCCGACACCCTGGCCGATTCGATTGGCGATCGAGCTGCAACGAGCGCCGAGAACATACCAACAACAAAGCAGACGAACAACGTCCCGTCACTCGTCACGATTCAACGAGCGCACCGAGGCCCAGCCCAAGTTCCGGTCGGAGGCGTCATCCCGGGCCAGTCGCCGTAGGATTTGCCCCCTGTTGCTGCAAAGTCGCTGGGTCGCTGATCAGCATCGCTTCGTTCGGGACCGGTCGCTGATCAGCGCCCGATAAACGGTCGAGGCTCGACTGAGTTCCCGCCAAGCTCCAGCGCCATGAGCTGCGTGCCGATGAGATTCCCGGTCTATAGTTGAGCGGACGCCCCTGTGCACCAGACGCGCCGGGGCCGGGGGACAAGACTGGAGGTTGAGGTTTGGGTTCGATGTCAGTGAAAAAGTGGATGGCGCTCGGCGCCGTGATACTCGTCCTGCTGCTATCAGGGACGGTGGTGCTCATGACGAAGCTGCCGGGCGGCTGGCCGGGTGCGGCGGCCGGGGAGCGCAGCGCACGCCTGGTGGAGGCCGAGCTGGACGTCCCGCCAGCTGTGACCGCCGCCACGCCACCGCCTACCCCCGAGAAACCCTACCTCGCCGAGAGTACGCGGCGCATGGCCGAACGCCTGGAGACTGTGGTGCGCAACACGGACCCGGCAAGGAATCCGTACGACAACGTGCGGCGGGTCCGTCTGATCCGCGAACGCCTCGCCCAAGCACGCGGGGCGCGCCAGAAAATAGACCTTACCGCGGAGACCGCGACGGCGTTGCTCTATGCCGGGCGAACCGACGAATCGCTCCAGACACTGCTCGACCTTCGAAAGCTGAGTGCTGGACACCCCGACCTTGTGCGACGAGATGCGCGGACCCGGATTCGCGAGTTCTTCGGCCTGGCGTATCTTCGCCTCGGCGAGCAGGAGAACTGTCTCCAAAACCACTCGACCGAATCTTGCCTGCTCCCAATCAGCGGCGCAGGCATACACACCGCTCAACAAGGCTCACAAAGGGCGATCGAGTACTATACGACCGTCCTGAAACAGGACACCAACGACCTCCGCGCGCGCTGGCTCCTCAACCTGGCCTACAGCACGCTCGGTCAGCATCCCGATCAGGTGCCGCCGGCGTGGCTGATCCGTTTCGACGCACTGGAATCCGGTTACGACATCCACCGTTTTCCAGACGCAGCGCCCGGGTTGGGTCTCGGCGTGCTCGGCTTGTCGGGGGGGAGTGTCGTCGATGATTTTGACGGCGATGGGTATCTAGACGTGATGACTTCTTCGTGGGGACTGCGGGACCGGCTTCGGTACTTCCATAACAACGCCGACGGATCGTTCACTGATCGAACGACGGAGGCGGGTCTCACCGGGCTCATCGGCGGGCTGAACCTCTGCCAGGCTGATTACAACAACGACGGCTTCCTGGATGTGTTGGTCTTGCGCGGAGCGTGGCTGGGCAGCGAGGGCAACCACCCCAACTCATTGCTGAGGAACAACGGCGACGGCACCTTCGACGACGTCACCCAGGAGGCGGGACTTCTTACGCTTCACCCAACACAGACGGCCGCCTGGGGCGACTTCGACAACGACGGCTGGGTCGATCTGTTCATCGGAAACGAGTCAAGTCCGCCCGAAGGCATGATCGGCGGCTGGGATAGGCCGCTCAGCTACAGCTCGGAAATACAGATCCCTTCACATCCCTGTGAGTTGTTCCGCAACAACGGCGATGGGACATTCACTGAATGCGCCGCTTCGGTCGGTGTCGCCTGCGTTGGTTTTATCAAAGGCGTCGCCTGGGGCGATTACGACAACGACGGTCGCATCGACCTGTATGTCTCGCGGTACGGCCAACCCAATGTCCTGTACCGCAACAACGGCCCGGCGACGAGCGCATCGGCGCAGTTCGGATGGTCGTTCGTTGACGTCTCCGCGCAAACAGGCGTTACGGAACCCGTATGGAGTTTCCCCACCTGGTTCTTTGACTACGACAACGACGGTCGGCTCGACCTTTTCGTCGGCGGGTATCGCGCACAAGACGTGGGCGACATCGCCGCGGATTACCTGGGCAACCCACGTCGGGGCGAATGGCCTCGGCTCTATAAGAACAACGGCGACGGCGCCTTCACAAACGTCACCCGTGACGTTGGGCTGGACACCGTGACCCTGCCCATGGGCGCGAACTTCGGCGACCTTGACAACGATGGCTTTCTCGATTTCTACCTCGGGACTGGCGATCCGAGCTTTCGGACCCTCATCCCGAATCGAATGTTCCGCAACGACGGCGGCCGGCGGTTCCAGGACGTCACCATCTCAGGCGGGTTCGGCCATATCCAGAAAGGGCACGGGATCGCCTTCGCCGACATCGACAATGACGGGGACCAGGACATCTACGCGGTGATCGGCGGCGCGTTCACCAGCGACCTTGGGTACAACGTGCTGTTCGTCAATCCGGGGCACGCAAACCACTGGGTCACGCTCATACTTCAAGGCGTGAAAACCAACCGCGCGGCCATCGGCGCTCGTATTAAGGTGACCGTCGACCTCTCCGGCGGCTCGCGCGATATCTATGTCACGGTGGGCAGCGGCGGCAGCTTCGGCGCGTCAAGTCTCCGGCAAGAAATCGGCCTCGCACAGGCCACCGGCATTCGGCGGATCGAGATTACCTGGCCCGTCACCGGACAAACGCAGACGTTCGCCAACGTGCCCATGGACCAGATCATCCACATCCGCGAGGGCGAGGATCGGTGGCACGTCGTCGAACTACGCCAACTTGATTTCAAGCCCGCGCTCGCCGCTTCCGCACACCACGAGCATCAACGCGAACCATAGCATTTCAAATCACGCCTCAAGCGCGCCGTGACTCCCGCCCCGATGCCTCGGCTTGCAGCGTTCAGTTGTCGGTCCGGTGACCCGGACGTTCCCGCCCTAGGCGGATCTTCGACCTGCCTTCGGTCGTCAGGTCCGGCTTCACTTCGCGGCAAATACCTCATGCCGTATCTCGTCCCCTTGATGCCTTGATGCATCACCTCAAAACTCTGCGTTCTTCGGCGTACGCGGGAACGGAATCACGTCACGAATATTCGCCATACCTGTGGCATATTGGATCGTCCGCTCAAAGCCTAAACCGAAGCCTGCATGCGGCACCGTCCCGTATCGGCGCAGATCGCGATACCACCAATATGGCTCCGGCGGCAGACCTGTCTCAGCGATGCGCTGATCGAGCACGTCCAGCCGCTCCTCACGCTGCGACCCACCGATGATCTCACCGATCCCCGGGGCCAGCACATCCATCGCCGCCACCGTCTTGCCATCATCATTGCACCGCATATAAAAGGGTTTGATCTGCTTCGGATAGTTCATCACCACCACCGGCCGCTTGACGTACTCCTCCGTTAGATAGCGCTCATGCTCGGTCTGCAAGTCGCGGCCCCATTCAACGGGGAACTCGAAGCTCTTGCCGGAGTTCTTGAGCGCCTCGACCGCGTCGCTGTACTCCATACGCTCGAAGCTCGATTCAATGAACATCTCGAGTCGCTTGATCGCGTCCGACTCGATGCGCTTCTCGAAGAACGCCATGTCGTCAGCTCGCTCCTCAAGCAGCGCGCGGTAGATATACTTCAGGAAATCCTCTGCCAGATCAGCGTTGTCGTTGAGGTCGGCAAACGCGATCTCCGGCTCAATCATCCAGAACTCCGCCAAATGTCGAGGCGTGTTGGAGTTCTCGGCGCGGAACGTCGGGCCGAACGTGTACACCTTTGTCAGCGACTGGCAATAACACTCGACATCCAGCTGCCCCGAAACGGTCAAATACGCAGGCCGGCCAAAGAAATCCTCGCTAAAGTCGATCGCGCCTTCTTCAGTTCGAGGTAGGTTGACAAGATCCAGCGTGGAGACGCCGAACATTTCACCGGCACCCTCACAATCGCTGGCGGTGATGATCGGCGTGTGAATCCACGCGAAGCCGTGCTCGTGAAAGTACCGGTGCACCGCCATAGCCAGGCAATGACGCACTCTGGCCACGGCCCCGAACGTGTTGGTCCGCGGACGAAGGTGCGCCACTTCACGCAGGTACTCGAACGTGTGCCGTTTGGCCGCAATCGGATAGGTGTCCGGATCATCCACCCAGCCGACGACCTCGATCGCCGACGCCTGCACTTCAAACGCCTGCCCTTTCCCCTGCGATTCGACGAGCTCGCCTTGGACGATGACCGAGCAGCCGGCGGTGATCCGAAGAACCTCATCCTCGTAATTGCCCAGCGTGTTGGGCGCGACGACCTGGATGGGATCGAAGCATGAGCCGTCGTGGACAGTGAGAAAGGAGAGGCCGGCTTTGGAATCGCGGCGGGTGCGGACCCAGCCCTTGACCGTCACCTGCGAGCCCACCGGGACTCGACCCGCCAGGGCGTCAACCACCATCACCTTTGACATCAATGTGCGTCCTCAGCGTCAGCGGACCGAAGCGTCAAGTGAGCGGACAGTGTAGTCCTCATCGCGCCGCCCACCGCCCGCCCGCCCGCCAATCCACCCTGCTTCGGCGAAAAAGGGGTCGGGAGTCTTTTCTCATAAACCGTGTTTATTGGCATTCCAGCCGCGATTTTGCGAAAAGACTCCCGACCCCTTTTTCCCTCCGCCAATTTGGCAGACATTGCATGTCCACACATCGTCATTGACAGCAGTTGACCGAGCCCCCAACGGGACCAGTCGCCGTAAACCACTGTAAATACAGCCTTTACTGGTACCGATGCTCAAAACGCCGCGGCACGAGCCTTGCCTCATGCTTCCCGGCTCGATAGGCCACAAGGGTGTTTCTGTGCCATGAACAACGCGATGCCCAAGACTTCCCAACCGCCCGGAGGCTCACGCCTGAACCTCCTGCTGTCCTATGGCGGTTGGCGGCAGACCACGGCCATAGCGCAGTTGCCGCAGTTGCTCGCCCCGATGGGGATCCACAGTATCCACGTCGAGTCCGGCGAGGAGGCGGCTCGAGCCATCGACGAGTTCGCCATCCACATCGCGATCGTCGACCTGGCCATTCCCTTGCAGCGGGACGTACCGTCCAAGCCCGGCGGTCCCCGCATCCTCCAACTGCTCCGCCGGCTCGCGCAGCCGCCGCCCACCGTCGTCATTCGACCGCCTCCGGTCACTGCCCGCCAGAGCGCCCGCGGGCTCACCGAGGCGTTGCGCGAGGGGGCGTTCGCGGTGCTTGACCGACCCATCGACCTGGAGAGCATGCTCGAAGTCATGCGACGAATTCTGCGACGCCACTACGCCGACGTGTGGCCGTTATCGTGAAGACCACCACTGACGTACCGAGGCCGATGCCTCAACCTTACTTATTTCAGGAGATCTGAGACATGAATGTGCGACCTCTCGGCGACAAGATTCT
>JAZFYE010000189.1:0-8056 GCA_036475395.1 Phycisphaerales bacterium | reverse complement strand
ATGTCGTCGCTTGGCGGGTCCTTGATCTGGGGGTACGCCGCTCGCAACGCCGTGATTATCACGGACGCCTCATCCATGCTGAGCGTCGTCTGCGTCAGATACACCAGTTTCTGAGGGTCTTTGATCTTGAGCGACGCCACCTGCTGGAGCGACGTTACGACTTGGATCGCTTCGGGCGCTTCGCCGCGGGTGCCGATGATCTCCTGGTGGTCGGCGTGGCCGATCAACACGATCTGATACCCCTTTTTTGCATAGCGAATCGCCTCCATGTGCACCTTCGTCACCAGGGGGCACGTCGCATCGATCGTCGTCAGATCTCGTTCGCTTGCCTGGCGCCGAAGGGCCGGGCTCACGCCGTGGGCGCTGAAGACCACGACCGCCCCGCGGGGTACCTCGTCGATGGCATCGACAAATCTCACGCCTCGATGTCGGAAGCGATCGACCACGTGCTGGTTATGGACAATCTCGTGTAAGACGTAGATGGCCTTGTCCGGATAGATCTCCAGAAGCTGATCGACCACGTCAATCGCCATGTATACGCCGGCACAGAAGCCGCGAGGATTGGCCAAAAGGAGTTTCATACCGCGTCACCTCACCGATCGGGGGTGATGATAGCAGCCCAAGAACCTGCCGACCGCTCTAGCCCCAGCCACGCCCTGGCGATACATTGCTCCCTTTGCCCAGGCCAGGTGATGCCGCCATGACCGCCAACCCCATTGAACAACTCGAGGTCTACGGCCCCCAACGGTGCGAGACGCTGAGTGTCGATGAGGCTCGGCGATGGTGCCGGCGCCTCGCCTGGCAGCATTACGAGAACTTCAGTGTTCTCACCGCACTCGTCCCCAAGCCGCTTCGCGAGGACTTCGCCGTGGTCTACGCATTCTGTCGTTGGGCTGATGACCTCGGCGACGAGGTCCAAAGCCATGACCGATCCCTCGAATTGCTGGACTGGTGGCGACAGGAGTTGGTCCAGTGCTTCGCCGGCGAGCCGCGCCACCCCGTGTTTGTCGCGCTGGGGCCGACCATCCGGCTCCACGATCTGCCGCAGCAGCCCTTCGACGACCTGATCCGAGCGTTCGAGCAGGATCAGACCGTGACTCGATACGACACGTGGGATCAGCTCCTGGACTATTGCAAGCTCAGTGCTAATCCGGTGGGGCGACTCGTGCTGATGCTCTTGGGCGAGCCGCGCACCGAGAACTTCTACCACCTCAGCGACGCAATCTGCACCGCGCTGCAACTAACGAATCATTGGCAGGACGTTCGCCGAGACATCCTCAAGCGCGATTGCATTTATATTCCGCGGGAGTTGATCAGGATCGACGATCTTGAGCGACGCCTTCGGCAAACTGCCCAGCAGGGATACGCCGTCGATCAAACTTTCCTCGGCGAGTCCCGTGATTTGATACGCACCTGCGTCGAGCGGACCTGGCCACTGTTTGAAAAAGGCGATCAACTGCTGGGGAAGCTCCAGGATTCCTCACGACCGGTCGTCGGGCTCCTGGCCTCGGGCGGGCAGCGCGTGTTGCGACTCATCGAACTCTGGAACTACGAGACGGTGCTTCATCGCCCCAAACTTGCCAAAGCTTCCAAGATGGCGATTATGATGACAGCTTGGCTGAAGTCCAGACTCCAGAAGCGAGGCCCAGGCAAGGCGTGAGTGCCCATCAAACCATGCCGGTATCCGAGGCGCTGCGGCACTGCGGCCTGGTCACACGCCGCTGCGCTCGCAATTTCTACTATGGCCTGAAGCTCACGCCCGAGCCGCAACGATCCGCGCTGTTTACGGTGTACGCTTGGATGAGGCGGGCCGACGATCTTGTTGACGACGCGGAACCCACCTCAACGCAATGTCCCCAGAGAATCGAGGCCTTCCGCGCCGCGACCGAGCGCGCACTGACCGGGACCGGCGATGACGACGATCCGTTGTGGATCGCTTTGGCCGATGTCGCCCTTCGTTTCGAGCTTCAGCGCGACGCGCTGTATTCGATGCTGGATGGGCAGATCGACGACCTCGCGGGACGACACTATGAGACATTCGAGCAGGTTCGTGAATACTGCTACCGGGTGGCGTCCTCCGTGGGGCTCTTGTGCATCAACATCTGGGGATTCCACGATCCGAACGCGCCGGCTCTCGCGGTCGATCGCGGCATCGCCTTCCAACTCACCAACATGCTGCGCGACTACCGAGAAGATTACGACGCAGGACGCATCTACCTTCCGGCAGAAGATTTCGCCCAGCACGGCCTCGCACCCGAAGAACTCCGTGATTGGTCCGATCCGCCGCGCTGCGCGCACTTCGTCCGCGCTCAAGCGGCCCGCGCCCGTTCGTTTTATGATCGATCGGCCCCGCTGGATCAGATGATCACGCCGTCGTGCCGACCCGCTCTTTGGGCGATGACGGCCATCTACGGTTCACTCTTGAAAAAGATCGAGGATGAACCGTCCCAGATCATCACGAGGAGGCGAGTGCGCCTTGGCGCGTGGCGAAAGGGCCTGATCGCGATGCGCGCCAAGTGGTTCGGCCACCCAACTGGAAACGGCTCGCTTTGAGACGACGCATCGCGATCGTCGGCGGCGGCCTGGCGGGCATCGCCGCCGCCCTCCAGCTTGCCGACGCCGACTGCCAGCCGATCATCATCGAGAGCCGAAAGATCCTGGGTGGACGGGCCACGAGCTTCATCGATCCGCGCCGCGGGGACATCATCGACAACTGCCAGCACGTGCTGCTCGGGTGCTGCACCAACCTGATCGACCTCTACGATCGTCTCGGGGTGCTCGACAAGATTGACTGGCATCGCGAACTCTATTGGACGGACACCCACGGCGAGATCGACTGTGTAAAGGCGAGCCGGCTGCCGGCCCCTTTTCATTTAGCGCCGTCGTTCGCTCGAATGGGACTCCTCCAAAAGAATGAACGCAAGCAGATACAGCGTGCGATGTGGGGCATGATCCGCCTCGGATCCAAGGGCAAGCTGTCGTGGGCCGGTCGAACCTTCAGCGAGTTCCTCGCGGACGTCGAACAGACGGAATCGACCATCGCAAAGTTCTGGAACACGGTCATTATCAGCGCGTGCAATCTCGATGTTTCTCGAGTCAGTGCGGCACATGCCATGCAGGTTTTCCAGGAGGGATTCCTCGCTAACCGCTGGTCCTCCACGATGGGACTGGCGACCGTCCCGCTTATCGAACTCTACGAGCCGGTCGGGGCAGCCTTGAAAGAAGCCGGCGGCGAGATTCACCTGGGCTGCCCGGCCCGTGCCATCGCGTACGACGGGCGGCGCGTCACGGGTGTGGTGACAGGCGATGGCGTCATCGAAGCCGCCGCGGTCATATCAGCCGTTCCCTTTGATCGTCTTGACAAGCTCATCTCCGACACGATGCGAGCCGCCGATGCGCGCTTGGCGGCGCTGGACCGGTTCGAGTTCAGCCCCATCCTCGGCGTGCATTTGTGGTTTGACCAGCCGATCATGGAGCTGCCCCATCTGATCCTGACCGGCAGCGGCGTCCAATGGCTGTTCAATAAGGGAATCGACGAGCAAGGTCGACAATACATACATGCCGTCATCAGCGCCGCCGACGAATGGATGAAACTTGACGAAGACGAGATCGTCGATCGAGTCGTCCGGGACATTCACGATGCGGTGCCGAAATCGATCGGGCTGGAGCCGGTGCAAGTGAGGAGCATTAAGGAGAAGCGCGCGACCTTCGCCCCCACGCCGCAGGCCGAGCCATGGCGACCCAGCGCCGCCGCCGGGTACGTCGGCGTGGGTGGGGGCGGCATCGAGAACCTCTTCCTCGCTGGAGATTGGTGCGACACAGGTTGGCCCGCCACGATGGAAGGCGCCGTGCGCAGCGGATATGCGGCGGCGGCGGCGATCACCGGCGGCGGCGGGCTTATCGAAGATGTGCCACCGGGACTCTTCGCTCGGTGGTTGGGGCTGCGGTAGGAAACTACCGCGAACGAAAACCAGATTCATAGCTGCGGATGCATATCCGCACGTCGCCGACACATTCAAGGCTGTATCGCTACACGGCTGCTCAAGCGACAGCGCGATCCAACTCGGCCTCGCCGCTACCCTGGTCGCGCGCAAGTATTTGCAGCGCATCGTACGCTGCATACTTGTAGAGCTCGCTCAGTGACGGGTAGTTGAAGCAGGCGTCGATGAAATACTCGATCCCGACGCCTTGGATCAGAACGCATTGGGCCAGATGAATGAGCTCGGTGGCAAGCTCGCCGACGATCGTGGTGCCGATCAACTCCCGCGTCTCACGATCAAAGACGCATTTGACAAGCCCTTCGTCGTCACCCAGCATTCGACCGCGAGCGTTGTTTCGGTAGGACGCACGACCAACGACGATGCTTCGGCCGACCTCGCGGGCCTCGGACTCGGTCAGTCCGACCATTGAGACAGCGGGAATCGTGTAGAGGCCGATGGGCATCGTCTTGGCCAGCTTCTTTTTGAAATTGATGCCAAACATATGACACGCCGCCACGCGCCCCTGCTCCATCGACGTGGAGGCTAAGGCGGGAAACCCGATGACGTCCCCGGCGGCGTAGATGCTGGGCACGCCAGTCTGATAGTTCTCGTTGACCAGCACCAACCCGCGCTTCCCCATCTCCACGCCGACGGCTTCGAGCCCGAGGTTCTGTGTGTTGCTCGATCGACCGGCCGCCCAAAGCAGGACGTCCGCGGCAAGCTCATCTCCATCGGCACACTGAACTCGAACGCCATCATCGCTCGGCTCGACTGTGTTCACCGCGTCACCGAGTCGGATGTCGATCTCTTCCTGACGCATCGCTTTGAGCAACAGGTCACGACATTCCACATCGACAAAGGGCAGAACCTCCGGGCGCGGTTCAACCAGCGTCACCATCACGCCGATCTCGGCGAACATGCACGCGTACTCGCAGCCGATGACGCCACCGCCCACCACGATCATCGACCGCGGCATGTGGTCCAGTTCGAGTACGCCGTCGGCGTCCACAACGCACGGATGATCAAAGGGAACGTGATCCGGTTGAACCGGTGATGATCCGGTCGCGATAAGAATGAACGTACCGGAGATTCGGGTCGGCTCGTTCGACTGCGATTCGATCTGCACGGTGTTCGGATCGACCAGTCGCCCGAAACCGTGATAGACGGCGATATTGTGCCGATCGATCGACGCTTCAATGCGATCGTGCTCTTCCATTTGCGCCAGATGTTGCCTGGCCATGAACTTGGTCATGGACGACTTGGTGTCAACGGTGTAGTCCATGCCCGGCAACGGTCGTCGCCGAAAGGCCGAGCACAACAGCGCCGTTTCGCGCAACACTTTGGAGGGAAGCGTCCCGGTGTTGACCATTGCCCCGCCCGGGTGCGGCTCACGCTCGACGATCGCCACGCGATGCCTAAAGTAGGCGGCCTGCGTCGCGGCCTTTTCCCCCGCCGGCCCGCATCCTAGACAGATGAGATCAAACTGCTCCACGAGCGGTTTATCGGCCCGATACGACGGCCGAGTGAGGTCGTCCGGAACGAGCTGGGACGTCCCCCGCTCCGTTCAATTCCGATGAGATGGAAGACTCGGCTCACTCCCGATACCGGTAGGTTCGACGGATACCGTTGCGCTTGGAACGGCCTGCTGGGAAGCATTCGAGGCCCATCACCTGGACCTTCCTCCCTTTGGTCCGAAGTATACCCGCGTTGCCGAGGCGGAAACGGCCCAACGATATCTAGAATGAGCATAGGTGTATCTGAGTTGACCGCAGTGGTATCTGAATTGGTGTGCAATGCGACCGCTGCCCTTGCGCAACCTAGTCGAGGACTTCTTGGGTGACCCACTCTTTTGTAGGTGTGCGGTTTTGTCCGGGCTCGCAAGCTCCCTTTCTGTGGCGCAAGAAAACCCGGCACCGCGCTTCCGGCATGTCTGGCGATGTCGGGAAGGCCCTTCTTATGGTGTCGGACAACCCCGCACCCGCGTTGTTGCATGTAAGAAGATGTACGCAGGTGCCTCGGTGCTACGGATGCCCCCTCGAGCCGCTCGATCTCCTTCCTCAGCTCGAGCACCTGCATCGAGGTGTCGTCGTTGTGCATCAGCCGACCCTGCGCAGCTTGGCGGATCACCTCTTGGTGCGAAGCTGCTATGATTTCGCTCCTGGAGGTGAAGCGTGGAAATGGAAGGGCAGATGAAAGAGCTCAAAGAGTCCGTCGGCTCCCTCGAGAAGCTCATGCAGGGCTACAAGATCAAGCTCTTCTGGTACCTTGCGATCCTGACGGTGTCGACGCTGGGAACCCTCTCGTACCAGCTTTCGGCGCTCTACCACATTCACAAAACCGGCAAGCGGATCGACGCCCTCCTGACCCAGGCCGAGAAGCTCACCGATCCCAAGGCCCTGGCCGGTGGCGCCGCCGGCCTGGTCGGCGGCGGCAAAGACGCGGCCAAGGACAAGGCCGGCTCACTGCTCGAACGCCTCGGCGGCAAGAAATCGGACTGAGCCTTCAGCCTCCGTCCGCTGCGGGCGACGCGTATGGCCCGCCACGTCTCGATGCCCGAGCTACAGAAACTCCTGGGCCGCAGCTCGATTGTCACGACGAGCGACTACTACGTCGATCTGAGCGACGACGTGGCTGAGAAGGTCCGGGGCGCGTTCACGGCGTCGCTGCTGGGTCAGGATACTCTTGTAGAATCATCAACGATGCGATCTAGGGGCTCAGTAGTCTTCGTGAGAGCCTCGCGGTTGATTGTGACTGACTTGCCGTTGGCCACTTCAAATTGATCATTCATTAGCGAGAACATTCTCGGGCTGGTCCTATTGACTGCCTCGCTGTCGATATGCTCGATCGCGCCTCGCGGTTGAATGAACGAGTCAAAGAATGATTTCTTCTTGCGCCACTCTAGATTCACGACCTCGGCGACTGTTGGCACCAACCAGGATCGAGTTTTGGACATCCTCTCAAGTAGTCGCCCGACACGACGCACTGCACATACAAAACACGATGCGTGATACATCATTTCGCGGTTGGAGGCCCTGTCTGACCAGACAGCGGCCTTTGATGCCTCGAACAGCCGGAAGGCGATCGACGCGCTGTAAACGTCTCTTTCGAGCAAGATCAAGAGGCTTGCCTCCATCGGCGCATCTCGCAGGAGTCGCATTGCAGCCTCGATCCTGCAATCCTCAGTTTTGGCACGATCGACTTTTGGTGTGCAACCCATTGTGCAATCACCCTAGAATCCACCCTGGCGATACCGCTGGGGCGGTTTGACATCGGAC
Source organism: Phycisphaerales bacterium (assembly GCA_036475395.1). Lineage (GTDB taxonomy): Bacteria > Planctomycetota > Phycisphaerae > Phycisphaerales > SM1A02 > JADFNO01. The sequence continues at coordinate 801 of JAZFYE010000189.1, read as the reverse complement.
CGTTGGTCGTCAGGTCCTGCTCCGGGGGCGCATAAACAAATGCCGAGCCCCAATGCCTAGTGCCGCGTGCCGAATGCCTCTTGCCTGTCTTCAGTCCACGTCCATGTCCAACGACTTCACGAGGAACGCCCACAGATCGGCCGCCTCCTCGATGCGCTTGGCGGTGGGCTTGCCGCCGCCGTGACCGGCTCGGGTCTCGATGCGAATCAGCACCGGCGAATCGCCGGCCTGGGCGTATTGCAAGGCGGCGGCGAACTTGAAGCTATGACCCGGCACCACGCGGTCGTCAAAGTCCGCGGTCGTAATCAATGTCGGCGGATAAACCGTGCTCGGCCTGAGATTGTGATAGGGCGAATACGCGCGCAGGGCCTTGAACTGCTCCGGATCGTTGGAGGAGCCGTAGTCGTCAACCCACGCCCAGCCGATGGTGAACTTGTCGAAGCGCAGCATGTCCATGACGCCGACGGCCGGTAGGCACGCGCCGAATAGCTCTGGTCTCTGTGTCATGCAGGCGCCGATGAGCAGCCCGCCGTTACTGCCGCCTTGAATCGCCAATTTGTCTCGGCTGGTGTAGTCGTTGTCGATCAACCACTCGGCCGCGGCGATGAAGTCATCGAAGACGTTCTGTTTGTTGAGTTTGGCGCCCGCTTGGTGCCATTCTTCACCGTACTCGCCGCCGCCGCGCAGATTGGCCACCGCATACACACCACCCATCTCCATCCATGCTAGACGAGTGATCGAGAAACGCGGCGTGATGGGAATATTGAACCCGCCGTAGGCGTACAGCAGCGTCGGATTCGA
>JAZFYE010000188.1:0-14000 GCA_036475395.1 Phycisphaerales bacterium | reverse complement strand
ACGCGGTCCAGGATCACCTCCTGCAACACCACCGCCCCGGCGGCTTCATTGAGCAGCGGCCTCAGCTCACCCCACTGAACCACGCGCCCATTGACCAGAGCGGCTGGTCTGGCGTCAACCACCGTCGAGACGACCGCCACCACCTCATCGCCGCCAGGCCTAGTCGCCAGAGGTGGGCCCGAATCAGGCGTGCTGATCGCCAAGGGACGTTGTGCGACAATACCACCGCGACCGGTCGAATCCGCACCCCCCGCGCATGCGAACAGAAAACCGGCGGCCAGTATTGCGGCCGGACTTTCAATCCCCTTGAGAACGGAATAGCCTTGCATAGTCCTCAAGCGAACCCGCAAACCGGTTGGATGTCAAACGAATGGCGAAGGTGAAACTACTAATCTGCCCGTATTGTGGCCAGACCCAACCGCAGGTCGAGCGGTGCCGTGGCTGCGGCGGGCTGCTCGAGCCCTTGAGCCGTCAGGCCACCCATAACGCCATGGGGCCGTGGTTCGTCCGCGACCCGGATCGCCCGCACCAGCCCGGATGCAGTTACGAAACCCTGGTCCAGCTCGTGGAGCGAGAGCAGATCGCCAAGCACACGATCATCCGAGGCCCCACCACCAGGCAGTACTGGACGATCGCCAAGCGAGTGCCGGGGGTGGCCCACCTCCTGGGGTATTGCCACAACTGCTCTGCTTCGGTCGATCCCGCCGACCACGGTTGTCATGCCTGCGGCGTCCCGTTTGGCGCCTATTTGGATCGTAACTATCTGGGGCTACCAGAAATACGACCGTTGCCCTGGGAGGCCAAGCTCGAAGAGAACGATGCGGCCCAGCTCGCCGGCCGGTCCGGTCAGTTCAGTCAGCGTGGACAGTCCCCAGGACTTTCGAGCTTCGCCAGTGACGAGGAACTGCTCAGCGAGGTGGGATCGAGCGGCCCGACGGCGGGCGGCGCTGCTGGGGCCGCGGGGCCCGCCGGTGCCCGGGGCGCGGTCAGGTCGGGTCCATCCGGACCCGTGAATGAGCCGGGAGTTGGTTCGGCCGCTCAAACATCACAAGTCGGTGCGAATCTCTTTGACGACTACGCAGCCGCCGCCGTCACTCGATCGCTTCAGCGCAAGGTCGCGGCCCAGCGGCGCACGATCCGCGGCCTGGGTGCAGCCGTTGTCATCTTTGTTCTTGTCGCAGCCGTCGTCGGATTGGCGTCGCTTGTCGATGACTCCGGTCCGCAGACCCCTGGTGATGGGACGCAAGGCTCAACCGTCGGCAAAGGCGCATCCGCCGATCAAGCCGACGATGCGCCGCAGGTTCCCACGGACCCGCCAACGTCGATCCCCGTGCCGAGCCTCGATGATGCCTCGTCGGCGCCGGCTCAAACAGACCAGGAACCGCACGCCGATCCGCCGGGGCAGGAGCCGCAAGCGGACTACGCCAAGGCGATGCAACTGATCAAGGCAGCGCAGCAGGTCGATCGACCGACCAAGGACCGCATCAAGGATTATGAAGAAGCGCTGCGATTACTCCAAGCCATCGTCTCCGAAGCCCCAGCCGATGCGCAGCCGGATGATCTTTCCGACACCATCGAGCGCACCAACAAAGCCCTGGAACGCCTGCGCCTCGAAGATTTCTTCCCGTAAGAAAAAGGGGTCGGGAGTCTTTTCACCCAATCGCGGCTGAAAGGTCAATAAACACTGTTCTTGAGAAAAGACTCCCGACCCCTTTTCTCTCCGGCCCTTGCGCAACATTCGCCTGTGGGGGCAATGTCAACGGTGCACGCTCTGCGCCGCCGATAGAATGACGTGATGTCTCCTGGGACCACGGATGTCGCGCAGCCGGCGCGGGGCGCACCAACAAAGCGCACAACCGATCCGGCGCTCGCGAACCGAACGATTCATTTCGTAGGAATCGGCGGCTGCGGGCTCAGCGGCCTGGCTCGAATGCTAGCCGAACAAGGCGCCACATGCACCGGGTCCGATGGCGTTCCAACCGAGCTCACCGCCGCCCTGCAAGCCGAAGGCATATCCATCAGCGTCGAACAATCCGCTGAGTCCCTGCCCGCCAACTGCGACCTCGTCATCGCCTCCGCCGCGATCAGTCCCGATCATCCCCAGCGCCTGGCCGCACATCAGCGCAACGTCCCCGTCCTCAGTTATGCCGAGGCGTTGGGCAAGGTCCAGGCACTGCGCACCGGCGTGTCGATCGCGGGCACCCATGGCAAGAGCACGACCGCCGCCATGTTGTGCCATGTGCTCGTGCAGTGCGGGCTTGATCCAAGCTTCATCGTCGGGGCCGACTGTCCGCAGATCGGCGGCGGCAGTCGAACCGGCGCTGCCACCCTCCCGGGCACCGGCCCCTATTCCGGCCGTCCGGGGATCCTCGTCGCCGAGGCGTGTGAGTTCAATCGTTCGTTCCACCACCACCGCCCCGTCCTGGCCCTGATCAACAACGTCGAAGAAGATCACCTGGACATCTACCACAACCTCGATGCGATCATCGAAGCGTTCGCCGAGTTTGCCCGACTCTTGCCGGCAGCCACGCCAGGCGGTCGACTCCTCATCGCACACGAAGGCGCGCATCGCGCTGCAATCGCTAAAGACCTTCGCTGCGCCGTCGAGACGTTCGGCTACAGCCCCGACGCGGATTACCACTTGGAGTTCGAGCCGGCTGAGAGCTGCGTTGCGTTGCGCGCCGCCGGCGATGCGCTGTGCACATGGAGCAACCGTGCCATGCCCGGGGCGCACAACGCGCTCAACAGCGCCGCCGCCGCCGTGTTGGCGCATTATTTTGGAGCCGAATGGAACGACATCGCCGGAGCGCTGGCCTCATTTCAAGGCGTCAACCGGCGAATGCAGCGCCTCGGCGCGCGGCGTATCGCCGGCGGCGGGCACGCCATCGTCTACGATGACTACGGCCATCACCCCACTGAGATCGAGGCGACGTTGCGCGCCCTGCGCGAAACCGAGCGGCCCACGCGGCTCATCTGCGTCTTTCAACCTCACCAGCACAGCCGTACGCGATTCCTGCTGGAGGATTTCGCGCGAAGTTTTTCGTCTGCCGATGTTGTCATCGTTCCGCATATCTACTTTGTGCGGGATTCGGAGGTCGAAAAGCACAAGGTGCGGGCGGCGGACCTGGTCGATCGGCTCCGAAAGCGCGGCGTCACGGCCATGCACCTGTATCCCTTCGACGCCATCGTCGAGCACTTGGACGTCATGTGCCGTGACGGCGACCTCGTCGTCATCATGGGCGCTGGCCCGGTCTGGCAGGTCGCGCGGGATTTTCTCGGTAAAGCGTGAAGAGCGTTCCGCCGGCGCGTCCCGCTTAAGCGGGACGGGCCTTGATCGCTCGATGCCGTGATGCCACGATGCCATCTTCAAGGACACGGCCCCCAATTGACGAGCAGCGCGAGGAGGTCGGACGCGCCGACGATGCCGTTGCCGTCGAAGTCGGCGGGACAGCCTTTGCACGGCCCCCAACTTACGAGCAGTGAGAGCAGATCGGATGCGCCCACAACTGCGTCGTCATCAAGGTCCCACGGGCAGGAAGAAGCATCAAAGAGGTATGCCGAGCCGGAGAAGTTGCCGTTGTCGTCGTCAAAAGAGGCCCCGACGATGGCGGTGGTGCCGCTGATCGCGACGGAACCGCCGAAGTTGTCGAACTCCGCGCCGTCGTCGGGCAGGAGCTTGAAGAGCTGCTGACCCGTGGTGCTGTCAAACAGGTACGCGGAGCCGGATTTCTCGCCGTTGTCGTCGTCCCAGTTGGCCCCGACGATGGCGGTGGCGCCGGTGATCGCGACAAAGTGGCCGAAGTGCTCGTCCGCCGCGCCGTCGTTGGGTAGGAGCTTGAAGAGCTGCGTGGGGTTCGCGGGGTCAGAGATGTCGAAGACGTAGACGGAGCCGGAGTCGGTGCCGTTGTCGTCGTCCACCTGTGCCCCGACGATAGCGATGGCCCCGCTGATCGCGACGGAGACGCCGAAGTCGTCGCCTCCCGCGCCGTCGGCAGGCAGGAGTTTGAAGAGCTGCCGGCCCGTGGTGGTGTCGAAGAGGTAGGCGGAGCCGGAGTTGAGGCCGTTGTCGTCGTCAAAGTGGGCCCCGACGATGGCGGTGGCGCCGCTGATCGCGACAGAGAAGCCGAACAAATCGTCCGCCGCGCCGTCGTTGGGCAGGAGCTTGAAGAGCTGCTTACCCGTGATGGCGTCGAAGAGGTACGCCGAGCCGGAGTTGAACCCGTTGTCGTCGTGTTGGTTGGCCCCGACGATGGCAGTGCCGCCGCCGATCGCGACGGAGCCGCCGAACCGGTCGTTCGTGAAGCCGTCGTTGGGCAGGAGCTTGGCGAGTTGGGCACCCGTGGCGATTTCAAAGAGGTAGGCGGAGCCGGAGGCGGAGCCGTTGTCGTCGTCGCCTCGTGCCCCAACGATGGCGGTGGCGCCGCTGATCGCGACGGAGCGGCCGAAGTGGTCGCCCTCCGCGCCGTCGTTGGCCAGGAGCTTGAAGAGCTGCTTACCCGTGATGGCGTCGAAGAGGTACGCCGAGCCGGAGTTGAAGCCGTTGTCGCCGTGGCCCTCGGCCCCGACGATGGCGGTGGCGCCGCTGATCGCGACGGAGCGGCCGAAGACGTCCACCGCCGCGCCATCGTCGGGCAGGAGCTTGAAAAGCTGATCGCCGAGGTCGGCGTAGGCCGCGGCGGGCCAGACGACGGACCAGCTCAGGCACGCGGCGAGGGAAACACAAAGAATGTAGGTGTGTCTCATTGGCGACTCCTCCTTTTTGTTTGGGAGATATCAGGTGTAGGAAGTCTGACGCTCCGATCTGAAGGAGGTCTTCTATGGGTATATATGCCGGTTTTGACGAAATCTTGCGCGACTTTGGAAATCTTTTTTTAGAGGGCGACCAACGGCACCCCGTGTCCCGTTTGAGCGGGACGCCCCATGCCCCGCTCCCTTGATGCCATGATGCCTCGATGCCATGATGCCTTGCTGCCCCATGCCTTCTTCAAGCTCCTCCAGTTTGTTCAGCGACCTTGACGTCACGGTCGAGCCCGACGCGGCGATCGGCGTAATGACGTGGTATGGGATCGGCGGGCGCGCTGATCTGCTCGTGCGGCCACAATCCGTCGACGACCTGGCCGCGCTCGTGAAGCGCTGCCGGCGCTCGGGCACGCCGCTGCGCATCCTCGGCGGCGGCGCGAACCTGCTCGTCGCCGACGACGGTGTTGACGGGCTCGTCATCAAGCTCGATGCCCCCGCTTTCCGCCAGATCAAGTACAACCGATCGGGACAGATCAACATCATGCGGGCGATGGCCGGGGCCGACATGCCCAAGACCCTCATGGCCGCGGTGCGACAGGGGCTGGGCGGCTTGAGCCAGATGGCGGGAATCCCCGGCTTGATCGGCGGAATCATTCGCATGAACGCCGGCGGGTCGTACGGTTGTATCGGCGAGGTTGTCCGCAGCGTGACCTGCCTCACCCGCGGCGGCGAGCTGGTGACCTATCCGGCCGAGGAGTTGCGATTCGAATATCGCTCGACCAACATTCCCGACCCGGTGATTGTTTCGGCCACGTTCGAGCTCACGCCCACCGACCCCGTGGCGCTGCGTGATCGCGTCAAAGAGATCTTCGCGTTCAAGAAAAGCACGCAGCCGTTGGCTGATTCGTCGGCAGGATGTACGTTCAAGAACCCCATTGACCCGGTCACCGAGGAGCGTGTCCCGGCCGGCAAACTGATCGATGAAGCCGGGCTCAAAGGCGAAACAATCGGCGGAGCGTCGATCAGTCCCCAGCACGCGAACTTCATCGTGACCGACCCTGGCGCACGCGCCGATGATGTTTTGGCATTGCTGGACCTGGTTCGCCGACGAGTATACGAGCACGCCGGCATCGAGCTTGAGACCGAGGTCGTCGTCTGGCGGCGCGAGGAAGAATCAGAGTAACCACAGATGCACACAGATAGACACGGATGAGATGGAGGAGAGGGGGAATGGGTTAAGAACTTGGAACGTTAGAGGGTTCAAGAATTGACGAGCAAGCGCATTACTGTGCTCGTACTCATGGGCGGACCCGACGCCGAGCGTGAAGTCAGCTTGATGTCCGGCAAGGAGACGGCGCAGGCGCTGCGCGATTGCGGGCGGTTTGCGGTGCTCGAACAAATCATCGACGATCCCAGCGTGGACGAGTTGGGCGAACTCGGCGGCGACGTCGTCTTTCCCGTCCTGCACGGACCATGGGGCGAGGGTGGGCACTTGCAAGAGCGACTTGAACTGCTCGGCAAGCCTTTCGTCGGCTCGCCCTCGCAAGCAGCGCGGCTGGCGATGGACAAGCTGGCGACGAAATCGATGTTGTCAGCCGAGGGTGTCCCGACCCCCCCGGCACGGTCGCTTGGGCCTGACGATGTTTGTGATCTGTCGCCGCCATTGGTCCTCAAGCCGATTGATGACGGTTCGAGCATCGACTTGTTTATCTGTCGAACCGAGCAGGACGTAAACGAAGCTCGCGCAGCCCTGCACCCCAAGCGCGGCCGCATCATGGCGGAGAAGTACATCGCTGGACGCGAGCTGACCGTTGGCATCGTGCAAAACGAACCCCTGCCCCTGATCGAGATCGTGCCTGCGGTTGAGTTTTACGACTACGACGCGAAGTACTTCCGTGACGACACGAGGTACAAGGTTGACCCGGACGTACCGGGCGATGTCGCCAAGCGTTGCGCCGAAATCGCGATGCACGCCTTTGGCCGGCTCGGTTGCCACGACCTTGCCCGTGTGGATCTGATGCTCGATGACGCCGGCTTGTGGTTCCTCGAGATCAACACCATGCCGGGGTTCACCACACATTCACTCGTGCCGATGGCTGCGGCTCACGCCGGCCTGGATATGCCCCAACTCTGCGCGACGCTGGTGCAGGCAGCTCTTGCGCGTTCGCCCGCCGCGACGGCCCGGTTGTGACCAATCAGCCTCCGTACCGCCCCCGGAATCGCCTCCGACCTATCGGAACCAGGCGAATCTCAAGCGCGCCCGGACCAATCCGCCGATCCAATCATCACCGCGGGCTTGGTTCGCCGCGGCGGATCAGCCGCAGGCCGGGGAGAGGATCGCCCATCCAAATTGGGACCGCATGGCCAAACGACGTACGGCAAAAACTACACGACGCCGAAACCCGCTCGTGCTCGATAAGGGCAGCCTTGCTCGTCGATTGATCCGGCCGGGGCTGCGGGTGCTGGCGATCGCGGGTGTACTTGGTCTCTGGACGCTGGGGGTGCCTCGGCTGGCGACCTACGCCTCGCACAACCAATACGCCCAGAACATTGAGATCCGCTTCGTCAACACGCCCGCCTGGGTCAAGGATGATCTGCAAGCGAGCCTGCGTACGACGGCTCGGGCGCAACTGACCGGCGACCCGCTTCGACGCGCGGACCTTGTCGCTGCCGGCGAGGCGCTGCTTCGCACCGGCTGGATCAGGCGAATCCGTCAGATTCGCCGCGTCACACCCGAGTTAGTGCAGATCGACGCCCAGTTCGCCGAGCCGTCCGCCGTGGTTCGCGACGCCGAGGGAGACCACCTCGTGGACGACGCCGGGCGACTCATGCCTCGCACATTCCGCGTGGGTGGGTCCGCGAAGCTCATCCCGATCATCGGGGTCGAGCTCGATCGGCCGGCGAATCCCGGGTCGCTATGGAACGGCGCCGATCTCACCGCCGCCCTGCGCTTGCTGCGCTACGTCAACGACAAGCCTTGGCGGCACCAGACGGCAGCGATCGACATATCGGGCTACCTCGATGGCCAGCCCATGACGCTTCTCACCGATCGCGGGTGCGAGATTGTCTGGGGACGCGGCCCCGGCGATGACATCGCCGGCGAAGTCTCCACCGACCAAAAACTACAGTACCTGGACTACCACCACTCAGAGTACGGCCACATCGATCGCGGTTTCCCCCGACGACTCGATATCAGCGGGCCCGTGGTAACCGGGCAGTAGCGCCTACGTCTGCCCCTGGATGGCACGATGCCTCGATGCCACGATGCCTTGATGCCATGATGCCTTCTTCTACGGACACGGCCCCCAGTGAGTGAGCAGGATGAGAAGGTCGGTCGCACCTACATTCCCATCACCGTCCAAGTCCCACGGGCAGGGGGGCGGGCCGGCTTCCCACGCTTGGATGTTATCGCCGCCCTCGCCTCCGCCGTCGGGGTCGAAGAGATTGATGCGGCCGATTGGAATCGGCGACCAGACCCCGATGAAGTTGGCGCCGCTGGGGTCGGCAGGACTTACCATCATCCCTAAGAACACGTTCGCCGTGCTGTAGACACGGACCTGAACCGAGTTTCCCGCGAAGAACGTGACGGTATTGAAGCCAACGCCGCTCTTTTGGTCGGTGAAGATCAGGTCGAGGCTGTCGAGGAATATATTGGCGACAACGACGTCACTGACCGCCCCGAAGACTCCATCCGCCAACACCGTCAAGCCGGCGACGCCGCGAGGATCCTCATCCGTCGGATCGCCGCCACCAACATTGGATTGAACAATCAAGTTGGGCAGACCCGTCATGCCATCCGGGAAGGGGAACCCATCGGGCAGGTTGGGCACGCCCGATTCCAACGGGTCGTCGAAGGTATCGGCGACCTTGGGGTCCAGGATCGATTCCTCGTAGTCTTCGATCCCCTTGAGAACCTTCCCCTCACCTTGGTTGAATGCCTCGAAGTCCGCCTGGTTGGTGAACCAGATCAGTCCACCCTGGGCCGGTGCGGTCGGCGGCGCATCCGTCCGTAGGTCGGGCGAAATCTTGTCGCCGCGTATGGCTCCGCGGGCAGTTGCCGTCTGTTGCGCCTCGGTCAGGGCGCGGGGCGCATCCGTCCCGCCAGGCGGCGTCACCATTTGTTGTTGTTGTTGAAGTGGCTGTGCCCAAAGGCCGGCCAGCGCGGGCGTCAGGGCCGCGATCAAACCAATGACCAGAACGCCGTTGATACAGGTGCAGGTGCGAAGCATGTTGTTATCTCCTTCTTTGATCCCTCGCGTACTTGGTTAGGTTGACTCGAAAATCAAAAGCCGAGAGCGTGGCCCCATACTGCACCACGGCGCTCGACATCACCGCCGCGCAGATGAGCGACTTGGTCGCGTCAAAACAAAAGATCAGCGCTGTCTGCCCGGTGATCAGTTCTCTCCTCCTCAGACGCTGCCCGCCATCCCGATTCCATCGGGATGGCCGCCCCCCGGAGACCCCGATTCCATCGGGACCCCCGTGCGACCGAGCAAGAACAGTGTACCACAGGCAGGGTGAATCCGATCACCGTTTTTGGGATATTAGCGTCGGTTGGCCAATATCCGCGTTCTCGCATGTCTGAGCGGGTACGAGTCTGCCTCAGTGCTACGGACACGGCCCCCAGTTCACCAGCAGGGCGAGGAGATCGGACGCGCCGACGGTGCCGTTGTCGTCGAAGTCGGCGGGGCAGCCTTTGCACGGCCCCCAACTTACCAGCAACGCTAGCAGGTCGGCCGCGCCGACACTGCCGTTTCCGTCAAGATCCCAGGGACAAATGCCGTTCAGGAAGATGACAGCCGAATACACGTCTTCCTTGGTGCCTGAGTTGAAGTTGTCGTCCCGCGCATCGGTCCAAGACACATGGGCGACACCGGCATGCACGGTCAGACCGATATATTCCAAATAGTTTCCGAAATAGCGGAGGGGGTTGTTGACGGATTCGTCCGACGGTGCCGTGGTCACGCGCTGGTTGCGAGACCAGCTCACCGCGCCGTCGTGACTGACGGAGGTGAAGATATCCACGAGCCCATTGTTCACCACGTCGTCGCGAGCATCATACCAGATGGCTACAACCACTCCGGTTGTCTGATCGACGACCATGCGCGGCATGAATTGACTCGTGGTCGTGGCGTCATCGTTGATTTGAATTCGGGCGCTCCAATCGGCACCGTTGTTGTCGGAGAACCGAACATAAATGTCTGTGTCATCGGTCGCCGTGTTGAGACGGTCGGTATACGAGAGGTACACTCGTCCGGAGACGCGATCCACGTCAACCGTGGCGACTGAGAAGATGCCGCGATCTGGTTGGGCGGGAATCTTGCTCGTGGGCTCGAAGAAGTCGGTGATCTCGATGGTCGTCACCGTGGTATTCGCGCCATCGGCGAGCGTTACGCCGTTGAGAACGTCGTGCAGGATGATGCCGGTGCCGCCCCCCTCGTTGACCTCCCACACCACGTGGAAGTCACCGGCGGCGTCGGCGACGGCCCAGGGCACAAAGGTACGCTGCAGGACGTCATTGATATTGTGGTTATGTATCGGAAAGCTGGCGCCGGCATCGAGCGACAGAGCTGCCTCGATGCTCTCGAGCCCCTGCACGCGCGCATAGACAACGAGCACGGCATCGGCGCCGGCTGCGCTGCGGGTCGTAACCATCGAGGTGTGTAGGTTGCTCACACCCCCGTCAGTTGTCACGGTCGTGACCTGGTCGTAGTTCTGGCCCCCATCACTGCTTCGAACCAGCGCCACGCGGTTTCCCGTTCCCCTCGTGCTGTAGACGACGTAGACATTCCCGTCACTGTCGAAGGCCGCATTCGGATCGAACCGCACATCATTCGCCCCAAACCCGTCCTCGTTCTCGTCCACGAAGTTGGCGGTCCACGTTGCGCCACCATCGAGCGAGTACCACACCCCAAGCTTCGTGAGGTCCACAATCTCGTTCGCAACTGCAACGATGTTCAGTGGATTCGTGGGATTGACCGCGACGCCCACTTCGCTTTGGGGGCCGGGTATGTCACTGACGTTGACGTTCGGCCCGATGACGACCTGAGCCATGACCCAAGAGCGTGCGCCAATCGAGAGCACGATGGCAACGATGAAATACGGCATAAGTCTCCTTGACTTCATAGTGGCCTCTTCTCTTTCCTTATCCGACATTTTCCATTTGACTTTCGTCCGGCTCCGTCACCGAGCCTTCTCGGCGCGAGAGTAACACCCCACCTCCCGGAAACGCAATACCTCTTCGCGAATTTCTGACCGGAATCAACGCTGCCAGGCCGAGTCCTGCCTCAAGATGCGGGCCCGGAGGTCCTGTCGGCCCCGCTTGGGCAGGGGTGGGGACAGATTGACCGCGAGGCCCGCAGGCGTGGACGCGGTGACTCGCTAATGAGGCCTTGATGCCTCACTCCTACGGACACGGCCCCCAGTTGACGAGGAGGGCGAGGAGGTCGGTGGCACCAACGGTGCAGTTGCCGTCAAAGTCAGCCGGGCAGTCGTTGCAGTCGGCGCACTTCCCCCAAGTGACGAGCAGCGCGAGCAGGTCAGTCGCCCCGACGATGCCGCTGTTATCGAGGTCCCACGGGCACGGCTGGCCGTCGCCGCAGTCCGCGCCCTCGGGCGTGATCGCGCCGTAGGTGTACTTGTACACGACAGTGGTCGACTCGCCGGGGTCCAGCGAGATCGTAGACTGCAGGCCGATCGAGCCATCGGTGCCAACATGGGGGGGGTCACATCCGTCGTCCGGCGCCGTGCCGCTTTCGCCGTCGGCATTCTGACCGACACCCGCAATCTGGTTGATGTAGGACGGCGGGAACCCGTGTAGGGCCCAAACCTGACCGGCATCGGTACCGGAGCCGAACGGCGGGTCGGGACCCTCGCAGTCAGGGTCGTAGTCTTGCTTGGAACCGACGTAGGCCGCGTCCGGGTCGTTCGTGCTCAACGTGATGGAGAAGTTCGGCGCGCCGTCCTCCCCAATATAAACGAACCGGTCGCACTTGACACCCGCATTGGTTCCGGTGCCAACGATGTCGTTGGCGGCGCCGCCCACCCAGCTGGAGTTGACGTCACCCCACCGCACGATGCGGAAAGTAGAGGCGTTACCGGTGTTGGTGATGTCGTAGGTGACCGTCCAGGTGGCGACGGGGGTGCCGTCCAGGGCGAGGAAGCTCTCGACCTTCTGGGTGCAAGTGATATCCAGGCTCAACCCGCCGCTGACGGTGAAGTCGACCACGCGCGTGTCATCAACGCCGTTGCCGTTGGTGTCGGAAGTCCCTTGATCGGCGGTGATCAGCATGAACATCCCATGCCTGCCCCAGACGCTAGACGAACCGGAGTGCAGCGTCATGGCGAGCGCCGTGGAATCCGTGTACAGGAACGTCGTTGTCGCGAAGCCCGGGTTCTGCAATGGGCCGCCGACCGGATTGTAGTTGTCGTCCCAGGCGGGTCCGCCTAAGAACTCCGTCGCCTGGGAGCCGACGCCGTCACTGGTAACGTCCATGTACCCGTCGATCGAGTCATCCGATCCGGTGGCGATCAATACCCCTTGGCCGGGCCCGGTCACGCAGCCCTGCTCTATGGCGATGTCGACGCAGGTCTGGTCCCAAACGACGAAGCAGCAGAACGCATCCTGTTGGCAGACCAAATCGCAACACTCCGGGTCTTCGCAGCCGGGGCTTCCGTTGGGTTCGCCGCAGGGGCCGGAGCCGGGTGCGCAGGCGGTAAACAGCTCGATGCACTCGATTAGGAGAATGTAGTCGTTCGCGCCCAAGTCACACTCGACGCCGTCGCGGCCCGGATTGCCCGGGGCGACGAACACGACGATCCCGTTGGGATGGTCGGCCAAGATGACCGTGTATACCGCCGAGTCGCCGGTGGCACAATCGGGACCCCCGAATCCCGTCTGCCCGACCACGCTCACGGCTTTGCAGACCGGATCGCCGATCGCAACGATGAACGTGACGGCTGGGAATTCGGAGGTCACCGTCGATCGAATCTGGACCACACCGTTGCCGTCCGCGTCCGCGTCCGCCAGTGTAGCGGCATCCACGAGATACCAATCGGTGTCGCGCACGTTATTACCGCCTGAATCGACGTAGGTGGATGCGGTGCCGCAGATGGTGAGGCTGCATTGGCCGTCGGCGAACACGGCGGGACTCGAGTTGCACCCGCCGTTGGTGTCATCGACGTCGTTATCGACCAGGCACGGCTCGCCTTCAGCGACGTCGCCCGAGCCGCAGTCATTCGTACATTGTCCGTAGGTCCAGGAGGCAAGCCCCAGCGCGACACCGGCCGACACGAGCAGACTCAGACGCCGATGGCTTCCCTTCCAGCATGTGGTTTGTTTCATGGCTTCTGTCTCATTTCTCATCGCCGAGTCCCCATTCTTCTTCCGTGTATTAGGGTGTTCAAACGAGGGTTCCGCCAGGCGCGCTAGGCCACGCGCCACCCCGCCCAAACGCTCTCTACGCTATCTCCGATAGTGGAACGGATTTTCCGTTGCAAGTCAACAGAAAAAAAACCGCTGGGTCGAGGTCCGCGCGGGGTGCGGACGCCTTCGACCGGTAGCGATCGGGGAGTGCCGACGGGGAGCGTGATCCAACGGCACTGGACCAAGCCGAGGGTCAGTAAGAATTCACAGTTTTACGCCAACCCCCATCTTGAAGGCACGCGCCGGCATCGAGGCGACCGCGAGCCGGCTGAAGCGGCTGGCCCGAGCAAGTGCACCATGACCAGATGACGAGGAGCGCATGAAAAACCCCCGGGCGAGGAAGGCCGGGGGTGTGATGGTTGGAACAGGATTTTGAGGTCCGCTTACGGGCACGGCCCCCAGTTGACGAGGAGGGCAAGGAGGTCGGACGCGCCGACGGTGCCGTTGTCGTCGAAGTCGGCGGGGCAGCCTTTGCACGGCCCCCAACTGACGAGCAACGCAAGCAGATCGGATGCGCCGACGGTGCCGTTGTCGTCGAAATCCGCAGGGCAGCCTTTGCACGGCCCCCAACTGACGAGCAGTGAGAGGAGATCTGACGCGCCAACGCTGCCGTTGCCATCAAGATCGTGCGGGCAGTCGCAATTCAGAGCCACATCAAACACGTACGCGGCGCCGCGCTGCTGATCTTCGCCGTCGGCGCCGATGACAGTAGTCTCGCCGTCGATGGCCACCGACCAGCCGAAGAAGTTCGTCCAGGCGTTGGGTTGGGGAAACAACTGGGTCTGTTCGATCCAGGCGGAGGCCTCGGGATCGAAGCGGAAGACGTAGGCGGCGC
>JAZFYE010000187.1:0-4654 GCA_036475395.1 Phycisphaerales bacterium | reverse complement strand
ACGATTGTACGAGCCGACTGCACCGTCACCTTCGTCGCCAAGAAGCCCGGATTGATCACCGCCGCGGCAAAGGAATATGTGGGCAAGGTTGTCGTGGCCGACATCGGTGCGCCGATCGAACTTGTGCAACGGCTCGGCCGGCCGATCGATCGTTTCAGCCCCTGAAGTGCCCAATACCAGGTCCCGCGCCGGGTCAGTTGTTCCGGCCCGCGCCCGCGACTAGGCTCACGACAACTGCCGTCGTCCCCTGCCTTCGTGCCCACCTGCCTTCGTGCCTTCGTGCCTTCTTTCACCCATGTACCACGCTCTTCTCAGCAACCGCTACCTCACCTCGCGCGTGATCCCGATGGTGGCGGTGGGCGCGGTAGCTTTGTGCGTGGCGTTGGTCATCATCGTCGTCTCGGTCATGACCGGGTTCCTGAACATGGTGCGCTCGTCCGGGCGAACGCTCATGGGCGATGTGATCGTCGCTTATCCAGTCAACGGCATTCCGCATTACCAACGACTCATCGCGCGGATCGAAGCGCTGCCCGAGGCCGCGGCTGCATCGCCAGTGGTCGATGGTTGGGGTTTGCTGCGCATGCCCTATCCAGTTGGAACGCGCAAGGACACCAAGAGCGTGCAGTTTTGGGCGATCGAACCGGCGAGCTTCGCCCGTGTCACCGGCTACGACGATACGTTGTATTGGCGACCGCCATCCGGAGAAATGTCGGAGGCCGACTATCGACACAAGCTACCTCCACAGCGACTTGCTCAAGCGCTTCAAGAAGGTCGAACCTTGCGCGACGCTGACGGCAAGCCGGGTATTGCGCTCGGCGTGCACGTTTCCATCGCCAACGAACGGCAGTCCGACGGTTCGATCCGGCCGATCCGGCCAAGCCGGCCGAACCAGCCGAGCCCGCCAACACTCAGCGATTTCTGGTGGATGCCTCACTATCAAGTCACGCTTACCGCCCAGCCGACCGCGGGCGGAACCATGGTGACCCAACCCAAAAGCGTCATTTTCCCGGTCGTGAACGAGTTTTTCTCCGGCGTATATCTGATTGACGAATCGCGGGTGATGATCCCGCTTGACGTCGGCCAGGAGATGCTGCACCTCAATGAAGGGAAGAGGATCGACGAAGAACAACTCGATGAGCTCGGGATGCCGACGGTGATCGGTATCGATCCAGCGCGGGCGACGATGGTCCTGGTGCGAGCAGTTGAAGGTGTAGCCCCTGCTGATCTTCGACTAAAAGTCGAAGCGGCCTATGACGTGTTCCAACAGGAGCTGTTCGACAAAGGTACGCTCGTGCCGCCGCCGTTGCGTTTCGGTGGGGGCGTATCAATCAAAACCTGGGAACAGCAACAAGCGAAGTTCATTCAGCCGATCGAGAAAGAACGTGAACTGATGCGCACGCTGTTTTCACTGGTGTATCTCGTTTGTGCCGGACTTGTGCTGTCGATCTTCTGGGCCATCGTGTACGAAAAGACGCGCGACATCGGCATTTTGCGGTCGATCGGCGCATCTCGCTTGGGGATCTCCTGGATCTTCCTTCGCTACGGTTTGGTCATCGGAGTCGGAGGCGCGGTCTTCGGGCTCGGCCTCGCCTATCTCATTGTGCGAAATATCAACGCCATCCATGGTGCGATGGGCGATCCGCCGATCGGGCTGATCTACATCACCGGCGGTCTGGCGCTGGCGTCGTTGCTGATCACCATCGTCCGTAGCCTGGGCGGCAGATTGCTACCGATGGTTCTTGGGGTTCTGGTGACGGTGACGCTGGTGCTTGCCTTTGTTGGGGTCGTCATGCTCAAGCGAGCGGGCGGCGTCGTGATCTGGGATCCCTCGGTCTACTATTTCTCTGAAATCCCCAACGAATTGGATCGGCAAGCCGCGGTGATCACGATGATCGGGGCGGTCCTGTTTTCATTGATCGGGGCATTTCTTCCTGCGGCCAAAGCGGCCGACGTCGATCCCGTCAAGGCCCTTCGGTATGAGTGAGATTCGCGTGGCCCAACCACCTGCTCCCGCCGCTACGGACACCGAGCCGGCCACGCGCTCCTTGCTCAGCGCGGTGGAACTCTACAAGACGTACCGGCTCGGGCGGGTCGATGTGCCGGTGCTCAAGGGCGCGACCTTGCACGTGAAGCCAGGCGAGTGGGTTGCTGTACTTGGCGCATCCGGATCGGGTAAGAGCACGCTGCTGCATCTTTTTGGCGATCTTGATCAGCCGGACTCGGCAACACGCAAGTCAGAACACGGCATCCCTATCTCCAAGCGCACGCGCAGCATGCGGCGGGGTATGTGCCCGAAATGTAATTATCCGATCGGCGTCTCGGCGGTCTGCACCGAATGCGGTTATTCGTTCGGCGAAGTCTTTTTCGAAGGAAAGCCGCTGAGCAGCATGTCCCGTCGCCAACGCGATCGGTATCGCAACAAATCCGTCGGGTTCGTGTTTCAGTTCTACCATCTCCTGCCGGAGCTGACGGTTCTGGAGAACACGGTCTTGCCCGGGCTCGTCGGCCTGCATCGATGGCGGTACTACCGGCAGATCGGACAACTTCGAGCGCGGGCCCGCAGTGTGCTGGAATCCTGCGGCCTTGGCCATCGGCTCAACCATCGGCCGCGCGAACTATCAGGCGGGGAGCGCCAGCGCGTCGCCATCGCCCGCGCTTTGATGAACCAGCCCAAGGTCCTGCTCGCCGACGAACCCACGGGCAACCTTGACGAAACGACCGGCGAGGAGATTCTCGACCTCGTCGCCAAACAGCATCGTGATGGCTTGACCATCGTGATGGTCACGCACGATCCGGCGATCGCTCGCCGCGCCGATCGATTGGTGCGCTTGCACGATGGACGAATTCAGGACATTCAAGACACTCACGGATAGCAATCCGTCGGTTACGAACCGCTCACTCAGTCATTCACCAGGTAATACTGCACGAAGGCGCCGACCAGCCGGCTGCGGGATACGCCGAAGCGGTCGCGCAGTGCTTCGGGCCAATCGTCGCCCTGCTTCACGGCCCTCACCCACGCGCCGAACCCGGCTGGGTTCTCGCGAATCATAAGTTCGATCAACAAGAACCCGACGGCCCGGCCAATCTCGTTGGGGCCCGGCCAACTGTCGTCCGCATATTTCAGGTCGAGCACCGCCTGAACGTTGCCGCCGCCGCGAATGAATTGAAGTGCCGAGCGGCGAAGCGCATTGTCAACCGGGTCAGCCTTGACCGACGCGGCGACAAGGTGCTCGGCAAACCCCTCATTGGCCCATGCCGGCAGGCGCCTGGGCGTACCGAAGCGGTGCAGGTAACCATGCACCATTTCACGCACTAGCGTCGCCGCCAGCTCGTCGTCGTCCGCGGTCGCATAGCAACTGATGAACACCTTCGGCCCGACGGGATGACACATGCCCGTCACCTTCAGCGGCACAAGCTGTCCGAACGTTTCGGCCTCAACGAGCCGAAAACGATCCTGATCCTTAAAGACGAGCACAACCGCCTTTCCCCAGAAAATGTTTCGGCCGTCGCGGAACCCGACGAACTTCGATATCTCGTCGTATGTCCGATCAAGCATCCGCGCCAACTTAGCCGCCTGGAGCCGGGGCATGTCCGAATAGAACAGAAAGTAATCGGTCTCGATCGGTGCGACGGGCAACGTCGCCTGCCGAGCGATCTGTTGGGCCTCGTTCTTCATCACCAATAGCGCCGTTTGCTGTTCGTCTGTCGTCAATGCCGGCCACGGGTCCGCCGGCCAGGGACCGGCCTCCGGTGAGCGGGTATCAAGGCGCTCCGCTTCGATGGCCCGCTGAAGCTCCGCGCGCTGCCGGCGGGCTTCCTCCGCTTCAACTCGCGCCGCATCGATCCGGTCGGTCACGGTCCGATCCAACCGCAGGGCCTGTGTGAAAGCCTTCTGGGCCCGGGATTCACCATCGTCCATCAGCAGGAGCACGCCGCCGAGGTCAACCCATTGACCGGCGTCCTGATCGTCCATCACCCGGCGGTACAGCTTCCAGACGTCGTCGGCGATCAGATCCACCCACGCACGGCGTCCGAACGATCCGTCGAAGCCCTCGGCGTCCCAGGCCGTCATCATCCCGGCGACCTGAACGCCGTCAGCGAGCTTGAACCGCACGTGAAGCGGCTCCGGCAGCGGCCCCGGAAGCGGCCCCAGACCGGTCAACCCCATCAATCCAGTCATTACCGCCAAAATGGCACGTTGCGTTCGCTGCATGGTGAAATCGGCATGGGTATCGGGCGTTGAACCGCCTCCGCGGCCCTGAAATTATCATCCGTTGCCGTCCGGTCGCCGAATAGAATGGTACCGGGGTTGTTCCATCTCTGGGTGGGATCGGTCTTGGCGTACGAGGCCGACTGCGAACCCCGATCGTGGCAGTTGCCCGTCCCGGCGATCTGGGCCGGTGATTCGGAGTTGAGTGATGTTCGAACGCCTGACCGATCGAGCCCGGAAAGTGATGGCCCTGGCCAACCAGGAAGCCCAGCGCTTCAATCATGAATACATCGGGACCGAGCACATTCTGCTCGGGCTGGTGAAGGAAGGCTCCGGGGTCGGCGCCAATGTGCTGAAGAATCTGGATATCGATCTGCGCAAGGTGCGCCTGGAGGTCGAGAAGCTCGTCAAGTCCGGCCCGGACATGGTGACGATGGGCAAGCT
>JAZFYE010000186.1:0-2300 GCA_036475395.1 Phycisphaerales bacterium | reverse complement strand
TCTCCACGCAGCCTTCCGGCACGCCGAGCCCGGTCGCACAGTGCGACTGGGGATCCATATCCACCAGTAGGGTGCGTTGGCCGCGGTGCGCGAAGATTGCGGCCAGATTGATCGCGCAGGTTGTCTTTCCGCTGCCGCCTTTTTGGTTCACGATCGCGAAGGTCCGCACGACGACACAATCCCCAAGTCCGAGAGCGCAGCGCGATCTCGGCCGGTTTACAAATGCGCGCTAATCATTGGGTTATCGGAAGCGAACCGCTCGGGGGTTGAATACGTGGCGGCTGGACGGGACCTCAGCGGGTCAGGGGCTCGACTCGGTACAGTCCGACCACACCGGGCCATCCGCTATAACGGGGCAGCTCGTCGGAGCGGCAGGTCGGACTCAGCACGACCTGGTATCGCCGTTCAAGCAGCCAGTCCCCGACCGTCAAGAGTGATTGCGACCGCCGACCGGCGATGAGCCAGAAGGGTTCGCCGGCCTCGAGCCTTGCCCGCAGGGCCGCGGTGCCATCCTTCTCGCTGTAGCCCAGATGGCCTTGCAGGTGCGTTTCGCCGGCCGCCCAGAAGACGACCGGTCGCGGCTCGGCCTGAAGGTATTGCTCGACCTCGTGGATGAAATCGTTGATCGCGTCACCGAACTCCGGCGGCGCCTGGTCGGTCCGATGCTGGAACTGATTGACCCCGGTCATCGTCGCCAGCACAACGACCGCGGCGAACTGGGCCGTCAACGTCCCCGCCGAGTTGAAGCGTTCAGGAAGCTGTCGTACCCACCATCCGCTCAGCAGAGCCCCCGGCACAAACGCCGCCGCGACGTAGTCGGCTCGCTTTCCCGTGCTGAGCGTAAACAGCACGATGATAATCACTACGAACACCGCAGCGCCGTTCAGCCACGCCCCCGTCTGGCCGAGCGTCGTCCAGTGACGAGGACGACTCCCCTTGGCGGACGCATTCCCGGTCCGGCTCCATATCGCGATCATCCCAAGGATGCTGAGCACCGACCACGGCGCGAAACGAAGCAGGTAGTACGTCGGCATATGGACGAGGCGTCGAACGAACTCGATCGGCCCGAATTCATTGCCCTCGGCACCCAGACCGGTCACCCGTCCGGCGACCTCGTCGAACCACAGCTTGTGTATCAGATGTTCGGGGTCGATGCGGTACACACCCCAGACCCATAGGCCGAATACCCCCACCGCTAGGGGAAGTCCCCACCACCAACCGAAGATCCGCGCTTCCTTGACCGATCCCCGCAGCGGGCGGGCGGCAACGAAAGCATACAAAGGGAGGATGATCGCCGGCGGACCCTTTGTGAGCGCCGCCAGGAGCACCGACCCCCAAAACGCGATCCGCAGCAGGAGGCCGCGCCGGCCATGAAGGTCCCGATCGGGCGTGAGCAGCAGCGTCGTCGCCGCGACCCACCCCAGCGTGAGCCACAGCGTCAGGAGCATGTCCGGCCGGGCGAGGTAGCCAAGCTTGAAGAAGGTGTAGTTGGCGGTAACCATCAATCCCGCGAGCCAGCCGAGGGCGCCGAAACGATCGCCGTCAAGCCGCCGACCAAGCCGCACCACAATCAGCCAGCACAACAGCAGCGACACGACGCTCGGTGACTTGTGGGCCAGATCGCTTGAGAAACCCATCAGCTTCACCATGGGGACGGCAAGCCAGTTGTACAGCGGCGGCTTGGTCGCCGGGTATTCGCCTCGTTCCACGGGCAGGATCCATCGGCCGTTGGCGATGATGTCCGTGGTGTAGGCCATGGTCGGGGGCTGCGTTTGGTCCCACGCATCGGAGGGCCCGAGAATACGCGCCGCCAACAACCAGATGATCGCCGTGATCGAGCACGCAATCACTGTCGTGCGAAGTGATCTTGACAGCGACAATGGTTCCCGTTGATCCAGCGCCGAATTCATGTGACCGGCAGCGTAGACGGGTCACGCCGTGGAAACAACCGACGCCCCGACGCCGGCCCAGCCCGCCGCCACCACCTCGCCCGGCACGTCCCCGACAAGCTCCGCACGTCCCACGCCCGACGGAAGAATCAGCCGCGTCCGGCCCTGCGTAGCCTTCTTGTCATAACGCATCGCCGCGAGCAGGCGCTGTTCATCGACCGGGCTGGGCAAACGAATGGGTAGGCCAAAGGTTGTGAGTACCTGCTCGATTTGTTCGTGCTGATGAGCGGTGAGTCGGCCGGTCTTTACAGCGCAGTATGCCGCCGCCATCAAACCGATCGACACCGCCTCGCCGTGGCGCACCTTCAGCTGGGGGATCGACTCGATGGCGTGGGCGAAGGTATGGCCCAG
>JAZFYE010000185.1:0-20076 GCA_036475395.1 Phycisphaerales bacterium | reverse complement strand
CCCCCGACCTTCACCGCCCCGGGGCTGCCCCCCTGGGCGTCGTCCTCGACAACGAGCTGGCGTAGTGTCCACATTATCCCCAGGTAGATGAGGAACGCCGGGACGAGCCACAGCAACCCGATGAACGTATGGAACTCACCCGCCGCGAAGTCCGTATCGAACAGGCTCAGCACGGCCAGGGTCGCCACACGAAGAATATTCACGATGATCGCCGTTGGAATCCCCATCGCGACCAGCGCGATCCTCTGCCACATGTGCCTAAGTCCCGTGAAGGCCATCGCCACACCGAGGGCCAGAAACGCCATCAACATTCGCATCCCGGAGCACGCCTCGGCGATGTTCAGTGGTTTCGCCTCACCGTTACTCCAGATGTAGAGGATGTTGCCGGTGCGATCGGTATCGATCGTGATGAGGTTCAGGAATATGTGTGATCCCCGGGCCGTGATGTCCTGCATTGGGAATGTCACGAGGTTCATCATCCTGTCCGACACCGTCTGCCCGAACACACAGAGGTACAGCAGGGGGAACCACAGGTACAGCACCGCCCGAAATCCGCAGAACAGCAGCGCGACGCCGAACAACGTCAAGGTCAGCCCGGCCCCCTGCAGGTTGTGGTGGCGAACCGCAAGCGGACCGAGCCAACAGAACATATACCAGCACGCCCCGATCACGATCGGGACGAGTCCGATCCACGTGGTCTTGAACGGTTTGGCCAGAAGCCGATCACGGCTGAGGTAAACGAAGTAGCCCGCGATGAAGGGGATAATGAAGGTATGGCCCCAATCCGCCTGATGTTCGACGGCTTGCCTGAACTGGGCGACGAAGAAGCGCCAAAACAGCCAGAAGGTCAACGCTAAGATCACGGCCGCGCCGAGCACAAGCCGGCGCAACTCGGCGGCTTCGATCGGTGCCAGGGAAGGGCGCAGCGTACCCGCGGCGGCGTCACCACCTGGTGCTGATCGGAAGTCTGGGCTCGGGCCACTCATGGTCCCCTCCGCTTCGCCTGGCCCCTGTACGCGTTGGGGCGCCTCTGCTGATTCTCAACCTCGCCTCCGCCGGCGCCGCCTGCAGGCCTGCCGCAATCATGGCCGGGCATCCATGGCCAAGGCAAGTCTCACGCCATCCCGGGCCTAATGGGCCGGCCGGCGTCTCTCATACGGCCCGGAGGCCGGGACTGGTTCGGCGATCACCGGTGAAAATGCTCGACGCCGCGCCGGCGCAGACCCACTCATTATCCCGTGTTACGCTGCCAGCTACTAGTTTGCGTTTCGGAAATTCACCGGCGGGGCACCAAAGACGTCGTTGCCGAAGTTCCGATCGAGAAGGAAGCCGAATCCGTAGGTGACCCGGAACCCGTTGCGGAAGATCGCCAGGGGGGTGGCAATCCAACTCGTGCCGATGATGATGTGGTCCATCGGCTTGAGGAAGACGTCCGGCTCGGTCCGCTGCCGGATCGCCCCGAGATTCAGCCGGACAGTCGCCTCGAGGTTGCGACCGACCATTCGGGTCAGATCCACGCGCTCCGTGATGGCCAGGGGCCCGGGACCGCCAGCCGACGCAACCAGCCGGCTCAGTGTCAGCCGACCGATCCGTGGCAGGCTATAGGCACCAGGGCGGAATATCTCACCTTCTATGTACACCAAGCCCTGCAGCGGCTCCTCGACGTAGATCCGATCGTCCGGACGGACCACGATGTTGTAGGAGCTATCGCCGGTCTTGAGCTTCGGATAGGGAATCTCGATGATTCGCGCTGCGAACAACGGGGGCTGACCCGCGGGACCCTCTTGGGCCGGGCCACCCGCTTCGTCGGACCGTACGCGAACCCACTCCCCACGCTCTTGATCGTAGATAAACGTGTCGCCGCTCTGGGGATCGCCCAGGGGCGGTTGCCGCCGGGTGCTCAGCTCCTCGACATCCACGACCGGGCGATCGGAGATCCGAACCGGCTCGAGCTGGTCGATGTCAACGAGCGGCTGGGCATCCTGAGGCAGCAGGCCCGGATTCACGCCGTTCTTGTCCCCCCGCTGCATTTGCTCGATGAGCGTGTCCACATCCACCGGAGGTTCCCGGTCGGAGGGAGCTTGGTCATCGTCTCGTCGGCCGGGGGCGAACTCCACCTCTCCGGAGAGCGGAACCTGGCGGATCACGTAGATTTGCTGCGTGGACGGGAGCACACCGCCCGCCAGGGACAGCGCGTCCATCAGCCGGAAGTCGGCACGGCGAAGGGCGTACATCCCGGTTCCCACCGCTCCGTACAGGGTGTACGAGAAGCCGCCTCCCTGCTCCACCACCACGTTCACCACCGGATTCAGCACTACCGTCTCGTGGATAAGTCGGAACAAATGGTCCTGGAATTCCTGGGCGGTGAGGCCTGCGGCGGGGATGTCGCCGATCACGGGCAGCCGGAACATCCCTGCCGCACCGATCGCTCGCGTCGACACGGTCAATTGGCCCGGCTGGATGAGGTCCAGCACTTCTACGGTGATGATGTCCCCAGCGGTGAGCCGGTACTCAAGGTCGCTGGGGAGCAGGTCCGCGGGGGTGACTTGTGTCGCCGCTGCGAACGGGTCCTCCTCCTGCTCGATAACGTCCAGCCGCTCCAGAATCGGGATCATCGTGGCCGTGGGCTCAAACCGCCCGGTCTTGGAAGGGTCAAAGAACGAATCCACCTCACAGCCAAAAAGTTGGGCCGCCCCGGTGATCAGAATCGCCAAGAGAAGCGATCTGGCCGTCTTCCAGTGCATTGGAGTCATCGGATGCCTCACCGTCATCTCTTCATCGTCGATGGCGCGGACGTCGGGGGCGGTGTTTCGCCTCCGCCGGATAAGCCGAATGCCGCTTCCCGTTGCCAGCGGCGGTTTCGCACCGTACCTCAAGAACCTTGCTGCGTCCAAGTCAAGCCGGACAACTCCAGAGTGTTACCTCATACATCGCATTTGGTTCGCCCGGAACCGGCGGTTCTTCTCTATCGGTCCATGTGGGCTGAGCCTGTGGGGAAAAAACAGGCAGATTCTCGGACCCTCGCGGCACCATCCGCCCCGGTTACGACCGGCGCCATGGCCGGCCCGCCAAGCGCGGCCTGTCTCTGATCCACGACCCCAAACCAGCCGATGGCCCCTAGCATTGGGACCGGCGGCCGCTCCCAACCGACGGGGCAACCCCAGCGGGCTAGACTTTGACTGATGGCTGCTCAGATACCCACCAACCCTCGAGTCCGCCCCCAGACCAGTGGGCCGTCGCTGGCCAACCTCGCCCGGACGCTCTCGCGGCACCCCAGACCCCTCGGCGGAGACACCGCCCGACAGCTCGATCGGCCGGTGTTCAGCCTTTCGAGTCTGGTCCTGAACAACGACCAGCCGCACCTGCAGCAGTTGGCCATCGGTCGAAAGCCGCGGTGGATCCGAGCCCGCGTGCCCGGCGGCGAGGGATACGACCAGCTCCGGTCGATCGTTGATCGTCATCGCCTCCACACGATCTGCCAGGAGGGTTCCTGCCCGAACATCGGCGAGTGCTGGTCGCGCGGCACCGCCACCATCATGATCCTTGGCGAGATCTGCACCCGGTCCTGCGGCTTCTGCAACGTACGGACCGGCAAACCGTTGCCCCCCGACCTCCAGGAGCCGCAGCGCGTAGCCGAGTCGTTGGCCCTGATGAATCTCAAGCACGTCGTCATCACGTGTGTCGATCGCGACGACCTACCCGACGGCGGCGCCGCAGTCTGGGCCGAGACGATCCGGCGCGTGCACGAACAATGTCCTGAAATGTCGGTGGAGGCGCTGATCGGAGATTTCAAGGGCGATGCAGGTTCGCTACAGCAGGTCATCGACGTTCACCCCGAAATCCTGGCCCACAACATGGAGACGGTCCGCCGCATGCACCCGGCCGTCCGGCCCCAGGCTCGATATGAGCGATCCTTGCACGTCTTAGAGCGGATCAAGGAAGCCGGCCTCGTCTCCAAGACCAGCATCATGCTCGGCATCGGGGAGCGCGATGACGAAGTGCTCCAACTCATGGACGATGTCCGCCAGCGCGCCCAGAGCGACATCCTCACCATCGGGCAATATCTCCAGCCGACGCGCAATCACCTCCCCATCGATCGCTGGGTCGCGCCTGAGCAGTTCGACGTCTTGAAGGTTGAAGGTTTGAAGCGCGGGTTCAGGGTCGTCGAGTCCGGCCCGATGGTGCGCAGCTCCTATCACGCCGAAGAACAGGCGGCCCGCCTAAGCCCCGTTTAGACAGAAAAAGGGGTCGGGAGTCTTTTCTCAAAAACAGTGTTTATTGACCTTTCAGCCTCGATTTAGCGAAAAGACTCCCGACCCCTTTCTCTCTCAGTGCGGGCAAACGGCCATGACCAAAGCCAAAGCAACCGCCTATCGCCTGCGCTGGCTGATCCTCATCGCGGGCATCATCTACACGCTCCTGGGGGTCGCATGGCTCATCCTCCCGTTCTTCAACGACACGAGTTTCGTGCAGGCTCTCTTCGGCAACGACGACAACGCCGGGGCGTACGGTCTGATGTATACACCCCTTACCCCCGGCGGCCTCCTGGAAATGCAAGAGTGGGGCTACGGGGTGAACGTCGCGATTGTCCTGGGGCTGTTGCTGCTGGCCCAATGGGCGTTTCTTCGTCCCGGCCGGGGCTGGACGGTCCGCGTCACGGCCGTCGGCCGGCCACTCAAGTCCGCCGTCATCGCGGCGGCGCTCATGGCGATGCTCCTGAGCATCGGTGCTATCGCGCTATTGTTGGAACTGCCCGACTGGTGGGCGACAATCATGGGCGGCACCGAGGACGGCACCTTCCCGGGCGGATGGGGAATCATCGGAATTTGGGCCGCCATGCTCATCGCCTGGGGTGTGTGGGGGTGGATCTTTTTCATCTACTGGAGACAGGGTGACCGCTACACGCAGATGGGCAAGATGATCCGCGGGCTCGTGGCGGGCAGTGTGTTGGAGATCTTTGTCGCCGTGCCCGCGCACGTGTGGGCGGTGCGGCAGCGCGAATGCTATTGCTGCCGGGGCACGTACGCGACTCTGGTATTCGCGGGCGCTGTGCTGCTATTTGCATTCGGACCGGGAATCGTGCTGCTGTACGCACGGGAGAAACACCGACGAGGGAAACTGCTATGGGGCCAGACTTTTGAATGCCCCAAGTGCCGCTACGACCTGCGCGGCAGCATCTCGGCCGGCAGCACGACTTGCCCCGAGTGTGGGGCGGCGATTCCCGGCTCTCCCTCACAGCCGCCGGACAATACCTCGGCATGACATCATCTTTGCCATGCTTGATAGATAGGCGGCAACTGTGCAATGTTAGGGGCGCCCGTGTATGAGCGCAGCTCGGCCACGGGCACTGGTCACTGAAGTGACCGATCCTCGCGCGTTGCGCCCGGTACACTGTGGGGCCACATGCTACGGATCGATCAACGATCAAATGAGGGACGGTCATGGTCTGGACGCAAAGACTGATCTATTGGGCACTGGCGGTATTGTTGTTGCCGGGAGCTGCCGGCCTGCGCGGGCCTGATGACGACGACAAGCGCCCCGAGGGACCAAACCCACGACTCAAGCTCGTGACGCGAACGGTCGTCGGCGAAGGGAGCACGATCCGCATCGGTTCCTACCGTGTGTATGAGAATCGAGCCGCCGAGGCCGGGCGCATGCTCGAATTGGATGTTGTTGTCATTCCGGCGACGGGCCCGGACACCAAGCCGGATCCGGTGTTCTTTCTCGCCGGCGGGCCGGGTGTGGCCGCAGCGCAACGCTTCCGACAACACCTCAACTCATGGATACGACGCGACCGCGACATTGTGCTTGTCAGTCAACGCGGCACCGGCGGATCGAACAAGCTCGGATGCTCCATGGCGGCAAACGACGACAACCTTCAAGACTATTTGGAACCAATATTCCAAGCGGACGTCTTTGAAGCATGTCTTGACCAACTCGAGCTGACCGCTGACCTACGAATGTACGGCACGCCGACCGCGATGGACGACCTGAACGAAATTCGCCAAGCGTTGGGCTACGAGAAGATCAATCTCATCGGCGGATCATACGGCACCAGAGCGGCGCTGGTGTACATGCGCCGGCACCCTGAAACGGTGCGCACCGCGATACTCAATGGCGTGGCGCCGATCGCGTTCACCAACCCGCTCTACCATGCGCGCGGCGCACAGGAAGCGCTCGATACCATCTTCTCGCTCTGCGCGGACGATCCTCAATGCAGCGCTGCGTTCCCCGACCTCGCCGCCAAGTTTCAGATTGTCATTGATCGGCTGTCGGTAGCTCCGGCCGATGTTACCGTCCGGCATCCCGAGACGGGCGAAGATGTCAAGCTCAAACTCTCCAGCGGCGCATTCGCGGACGCGCTGCGGGTCATCATGTATTCGGACAATACCGATGTGCCGCTACTGATCCACCGCGCCTTTGAAGGTGACTACGACGCCATCGCTCAGCGCGGTTTACGCAGCGATCGCTCACTGCGAAATATCTTGAGCTTCGGCATGCTACTGTGCGTGACCTGTGCGGAAGATATCGATCGCATCGATCCGGATTCAATTGAACGAGAGACCGGCGGGACCTTCCTCGGCGATGCCCGCGTGAGGCAGCAGATGGCGGTGTGTGAGTTCTGGCCGCGCTCCAACTTGCCGGTTGATTACGGCGACCCGGTGAGCGTGGATGTGCCGGTGCTGCTGCTGTCCGGGACGCTCGATCCGGTGACGCCCCCGCGCTGGGGAGAGGAGGCGGCTCGCCATCTTCCAAACAGTCTGCACCTGGTCGTACCCGGAACCCACGGCGTCGGAGGCGAATGCATCACGAGTATCATGCAACAGTTCCTTGCCGAAGGATCAGTGCAAGACCTCGACACATCGTGCGTGGAGAAGATGCGATTGCCGCCGTTTGATCTACCGGCTGATTAGTTCACGCTCGCGCAACGCTGTTTGTAACGAGCCAAGACGCGGAGACCGACAAGCGTGAAAACCATCGGTCTGCTGGGCGGGATGAGTTGGGAGTCCACCGTCCCGTACTATCAGGAAATCAACCGCCTTGTGAACGAGCGGCTCGGCGGACATCATTCGGCCAAGATCATTCTTCATAGCGTTGACTTCGACGAGATCGTGCAGTTGCAGCATGCCGGCGATTGGGACGCCATGGCCGAGATTCTGGCGGACGTAGCGGAATCGCTCCAGCGGGCCGGCGCCCAACTACTCGTCATCTGTACGAACACGATGCACAAGGTGGCGCCGCAGATCCAGCAGCGCGTCGAACTTCCACTCGTTCATATTGCCGACGCAACCGCGGAAGCGATCAAACCCTCAGGCATCAAGACGGTCGGTCTACTCGGCACGAGGTTCACGATGGAGCAGGATTTTTACAAGGGTCGCCTGGAAGATCGGCACGATCTTACCGTGATTGTTCCAGAGCAAGCCGATCGCGAGATCGTTCATCGCGTCATCTACGATGAACTGTGTCAGGGGAAGGTCCTCGATGCCTCACGAGATGAATACCGTCGTATCGTGGCGAGCATCGTTGACCGCGGCGCGCAGGGCGTGATCTTGGGCTGCAGCGAAATCGGCCTTCTCATTGGTGATCGGACTGTAAGCGTACCCACGTTCGATACGACGGCAATACACGCCCGCGCGGCAGCTGAATACGCGCTTGCGTAGCGAGCAGCCTCGTCGTCGGTAACCAACGCATTACATGTGCAGCGACTTGACGTTGCCTGTGCAAGTCATCCCGCCAGCAACGCGATCGCCCACACGATCGGCACCCAGAACAACAGCGACAACGCGATCCAGTCCACGATCGGCCGCAATGTCTGGGGCACGTATCGCAACGGATAGTTCACGCGGCGCAACACGGGAACCGCGACGGGCTCGATGCGCTGCAACGCGCCATGGAGCCGGGCGAACCGAGCCGCGGCGACCGCCGCCTCTTTCAGCTCCTCGGTTTGGGAAGGGCGAGGATCCTCGTCGTCCTTGGCCGAGCCGCGCTTCGGTTCGGCTCCGTCTTGGCGGCGAGGTTTGGACTCGACCTGCGCCTCAGGCGCCGACTCGGGATCCGGTCCGTCCGCAAATTCGTTCGATGCTTCAGCCTCCGGTTGCGCCTCAGCCTCGGCAGGCTCCTGGGCGTCCATGGTCAAGTCGGTTTCAGACTCCGCAGCCGTCTCGGAATCGAGGGCAGCCGGCTCAGCCATGTCGTCACCCGCCTCTTCCCCTGAGGGATCGGTTGCGGCAGAGGCCTCGTCGAGCACGCCCGATGATGTGGAATCTGCGGACTCCGCCTCAGATAGCATCGTCTGCGGCTCGGAATCACCAGCTGGGGCGGCGGGCTCGCCAAGATCGTCATCCGCTGCATCCGGGGCCGAGTCGGCAACCCCATTGATCAGCTCCTTTACTTCATCCGCCAGAGTCTTGTCGATCTCGGCGAGGCCTTCATCGGGCGGCGGCGCTTGGGCCTCGGTTTCCGGCACGTCCTGGATCGACTCGCGGGCCGCTTCGATTTCGCCGGGCGGCGCTGCGGTATCGATCACCGCAGTAGCTTCCTGAGCCACATCGCTCGGAGTCTCCTGCGGACTCGAATCACCATCCGCATCCAGCAGTTGGTCGAGCTGCGCCGTGATCTCGGCCAGCTCGTCCTCAGCCGAGGTCGCGGTGTCGTCAGATTCGGTCGGCTCGATTGCTGACGGCGGCGGGGTCTGCATCGACTCGGCTGGTACCTCCTCCAGCGGATGGTCGCTGAGCGTCTTGGGCGCCTGATCCTCGGGTGCGTTGGCTTGGAAAGGAGAAGACTGGACATCAGCGTCCGCCACATCACCGACCTGTGCCGTGAGATCGTCGAGATTCTCGTCCGCCGAGCCTGACGGTTCGCTGTCTCCAAGGGATTCGTCGCCGTTCGAACTATCCGCGTCGAAAGGCTCCGTCGGCGCAATCTCTTCTTGGAATGCCGCAGACTCCTGTGCATCGAGCCCGGATACGACCTCGGCCTGCTCCGAATCGTTAGCTTGGAGGCGAGGTTCGTCGTCGGGCTCGGGGATTGTTGAGACCGACGGATCATCCGTTTGGACTGACTCATCAGACGGCGAGGATTCCTGATCCGGTAATTCGGGGGTAGGATCGTCTTGCTCCGCCGCGCCGTCGATCGAAGCGTCGTCGGTCTGGGGTGATGCTGGTTGGTCCACGGAAGCGGAGTCTTGGGCATCCGGATTGAGCAGCTCGTCAAGCTCCTTGGCAAGCCAGTCGAAGTCGACGTTGCCTGGGGGTGCGGATGGAGCCGATTGATCATCCACGAGACCGTGGGCGGCCGGCGCCTGCGCGGATGCTTTTGGAACGGGAGGCGGCGCTGTTGGTCGCACACCGCCCGTCGAGTCCAGAAGCTCACCGAGCTGCGACTCCAACTCCGCGGCGGTGAAGGTCGCGCGGGGGCTATCGGTCGCCGATGCATCGCGGACCGACTCGGGTTCCGGGTCGCCAACATCGGTCGCCAGCGTCACTGCCCCGGAGGCCGGGGCTTTAGAATCTTGTTCGTCTGATGCGGATTCTTCCGGCTGATCGGCACCGATCGGCGTCGCCTCGGTATCGACGAACGTCTCTGGACCTTCGTCATCGTCCGTCTGCTCATCGTTCGATCCGGCGCCGTCTTGCTCGACCACTTGGGGCACATCGCTGGGCACTTCAGGTTCTTGCGCAACAGACTCGAACATCTCCGCCGGCGGAACGGCGTCCGCGGTTGCCTCCTCCTCGATGTCGGCCGTCTCACTGGTCGGTACCTCAGGGCTCAGTTCAGCCTCGGCCTCAATCTCGTCGAGCGACTCCATCGACGCGCCGACAACTTCTTCTTCGGAGCCCGATTCCGATGCCCGACCACGCGCCTCCTGGCCGTCGTCACCCGGCGAATCCGAGATCGCTTCATGGTCGCTGTGAAGTGTGTCCGCGACGCTAAATGAATCTTGCTCGCCGATTGGCGGTTCGTCGCCCTGGTGGGCCGTGGTCATCGCCTCAGGGGAATCGCCCTCCTCGGTTTCCCCTATATCTTCAGGCGGAGATTGCTGCGGTTCGGCAACGTCGAAAGACGACGCCGACGCTTCGGACTCGAAACCAGGCGCGTCGTCTGCACCGGCCTGAACCGGCGCTGCGTCGGACGGCGCGTGCTCGTCCGTCGATTCCCACCCAGCTTCGGACGTCATCTCGAACCCGTCGTCAGCCGAATCTGACGCGATGTCATCAAGCGGGGACGGATCGAACGCCTCGTGCAATTCCGCAGTATCAGCAGATTCGAACACCGTCTCGGTAGGCGCAATCTCGCTCGGCTCGGAGGCGGATAATTGTTCATCGCTCGACTGGGTCGGTGAGGTCGGTTCAACCGGCATCTGCGGCGCCATCTCCGGTACGTCGCCGGACTCCGTCGGGCGCTGCGTCTCAATCTGCGTGTCAACCGGCGCTCGAATCTCCTCGGTCGGCGCCTCGGACCTCGGCCGATCGTCTGGTTTGTCCTGAACGTCCGAAGCCTCCCGGGTAAGCTGCCTGATCTTGGCGGCGAAGGCGTCATCAGCGGTGGCTTGCGAGAGTCTGGCCAGGGCTTGCGAAAGCTGCTCGAACTTCGAAAGCGATTGATCGAGATCCGCCGAGTCGGCGCGCGGCGTGTTCGACGTGGAGGCAGCGGCGGCGCTGTCGGCAGAATCTGCGCCGTGAGCGGAAGGAACCGCCGACTCGTCGGCTCCATGGTCCGTCGACTCACCGGCCGCGTCGGTCTGGTCGTGGGGATCGTTCTCGGGCATACAGCACCGGGTGGTATCGCGCAACGCGCTGTGGGTTCATCGGCCCGGCGTGGTACCTGTCCTGCGGAATCGTGCAGGCCCTGTATTATTACCGGACCACAAGGTTGTCACGGTGCACGACCTCTTCGTATTCGCAGACTCCGAGCACGTTCGCAATCTCGTCCGTGCGG
The DNA here is from genome assembly GCA_036475395.1 of Phycisphaerales bacterium. GTDB lineage: Bacteria > Planctomycetota > Phycisphaerae > Phycisphaerales > SM1A02 > JADFNO01. Next base: position 9,135 of record JAZFYE010000185.1, on the reverse strand, counting down.
CGACCGACGAGCCGACGCAGCTCGCCCGAGGGGAAGTTGACGAGGCCTCGAGCAATCTCCATTCCCGCAGGGTCAACGATCCGAACCACCGCCCCGCGATCGAAGTCGCCGTCCACCCGCTGCATCCCGACGGGCAAGAGGCTTCGATCTTGTTTGCAGATGGCCTTGGCCGCCCCAGCGTCAACGTGCAGCTCGCCGCGGGGATGGTCAAAGAACGCGATCCACCGCTTCCGCCCGCCCAGGCGCTGCGGACCCGGCTCGAACACCGTCCCCAATGGATCGCCGGCAAAGATCCGAGTCAGGACATCTGGCGTACGGCCGTTGGCGATCAGGGCCCATTCGCCGGCCCGCGTGACCATCTGCGCCGCCTGGATCTTCGATCTCATCCCGCCCGTCGTGAGCTGTGACTCCGCCGGGCCCGCCATCGCGAACGTTTCGTCCGTAATCTGCTTCACGCTCGCGACGAGTTGGCCCGGCCCATCACCGCCGGGGCGATCGAGCAGCCCGTCGGCATTCGTCAAGAGCACGAGCAGATCGGCGCGCATGAGGCAGGCCACGAGCCCCGACAACAGGTCGTTGTCGCCAACACGAATCTCATCCACCGCGACCGTGTCATTCTCGTTGATGATCGGCACCACACCACTGGCTAGGAGCCGGCTCAGTGTGTTCCGCGCGTTGAGGTGACGCTCGCGCGCTGAAAGATCAGCGTGCGTCAGCAGCACCTGGCCCACCGGCAGATCATGCTCGGCGAACAGTTGACGGTACAAACCGATCAGGCGAGCCTGCCCCGCCGCCGCCGCCGCCTGCAATGATGGAAGATCGCGCGGCCGGGTCGTGAGCCCCATCTCGCCCACCCCCGCCGCCACCGCGCCGGACGTGACACAGATCACCTCCCGGCCGGTTGCACGCAGCGCGGCCATTTGATCAACCAGGGTCGCGACCTGACACTCATCGAGCAGATGCTGCTCATCCACCAGGATCCGGCTGCCGATCTTCACCACGATGCGGCGGGTATCATCGATCCACTCGCGACGTGGAGTTGCGCTCATCGGTCCTCATCCACGACAACACGGCGACCCAACAACACCCCGGACGGCCCCTTCAAGTCCATCAATCATCGACCGGACGATGAGAACTGACGAGCACATTCTTGAGATGGCCCGGCAGGCGGCGTCGGCGGCACGCGCGCTAGCCCGCCTCAGCGCCGAAACCAAGAACCTGATCCTGCAGCAGATGGCCCAGGGGATCTTGCAGCACGACGAGGCGATCCTGACCGCCAACGCGCGTGATCTCCAAGCGGGCCAAGCCGGCGGCCTCAGTCACGCCATGCTCGATCGATTGCGACTCGACCACCAGCGCCTCGAGGCCATGGCCGAGGGGCTTTGTCAGGTCTCGCGACTGCCTGATCCGGTCGGCCATGAGCTGAGCGTCGTCCGCCGACCGAACGGACTGATCATTCGCAAGGTTCGCGTGCCGCTGGGGGTTGTGGCTGTGATCTATGAGTCTCGCCCCAACGTGACCGCGGATGCGGCGGGGCTCTGCTTCAAGGCGGGCAACGCGGCGATTCTGCGCGGCGGGTCCGAGGCGACGCACAGCAACGACGCCATTCTTGATGCGATGCTCGCCGTCGGCCGTCGTGAGGGACTGCCGAACCACGCCATTCAATTGGTCAAGACCACTGATCACGAAGCGGTCCATGCCTTGCTTCAACTGGAGCAATACATTGATCTGGTGATTCCGCGCGGCGGTGAGAGTCTGATCCGCGCGGTCGCTGAACATTCTAAAGTGCCGGTGCTGAAACATTACAAGGGCGTCTGCCACGTGTATGTCGATCGCGCCGCTGATTTGGATATGGCGCTGAAGATCGTGATCAACGCAAAATGCCAGCGGCCGGGCGTATGTAATGCGATGGAAACACTGCTGGTGCATGACGAGATTGCATCGGCGTTCCTGCCGCGCGTTGCCCAAGAGCTGATTTCACATGGCGTCGAGCTGCGCGGCGATGAGCGCACGTGCGGCCTCATCGCCCAAGCACAGTCGGCGACGCACCAAGACTGGTCCGAAGAATATCTCGATCTCATTGCGGCGGTTCGTGTCGTGGGCGATCTTGAGGCGGCGATCGACCACATCCAACGCTACGGCACGCATCACAGCGACGTGATCGTCACTGCGGACGAGAACGCAGCGCAGCGGTTCACGCACGAGGTGGATTCGGCCACCGTCTACGTCAACGCTTCGAGCCGTTTCACCGACGGATACGAGTTCGGCATGGGGGCGGAGATCGGCATCAGCACCGGCAAGCTCCATGCCCGCGGCCCCTGCGGTCTCGAAGAACTCACGACGTACAAGTACATCATCCAAGGCACGGGCCAGGTACGGCAGTGATCTTCTATTTAGCCCCCGGTTTACCGGGGGTCTTCCCTTGAACTGACAAACCGCCCCAACCCCAGGAAACCGATCGGCAATTCGGTTCGACCCGTCAGGGTCAAGTCCGCCAGCGCTTCGCCGATGACACTGGCGAACTTGAAGCCGTGGCCGGAGAAACCCGTGCCGATCGTGACGTTTGCATGCTGCGGATGGTGGTCAACGATGAAGTGCGCATCGGGCGTGTTGGTGTACATACACACCGATGCTTCCAACAACGGCCCGTCTGCCTCCGGAATAAACCGGCCCAGTATTTCACGAAGCTCGTTCGTCTCGTTGGGCTGCGCCGTACGATCGATCGTGTCGGGGTCGGTGGACGGCCCGGGACAGTGCACCGAGAGCTTGAACCCCGGCTTGTCCGGGAGAATCGGGAACCCGTAGTACATTCCCCCGGCCCCGGACTCGCCCCCGGACGGTCGATCGATCGCCCAGATCGGCATCATGCCCAGCGCAAACCGCTCGGGCCGCTTGGGCTGAACCCAAATCGCGATCTGCCTCGTTACGGAGAGCGGGACGCCAAGATCGCCGATGATTCGATCGCTCCACGGCCCGGCGCACACGACCAGATGATCAGCCTCGTACGTGCCTTGTATCGTCTCAACAGTCACCACCTGGGCGTCGGCTCGCCATTTCACAACCGGTTCATTAGCTCGCAACACAGCGCCGCGCTTCGCCGCATGTTCTGCACATGCAGAAATGATTCTCTCCGGCAACAGCAACCCAGCCTGTGGTTCGTAGAATCCGACGTACTCATCCGGCACGGTGAACTGCGGGTAGCGTTTGGCAAGTTCATCGTGCTCAATCCACTCGTGGGTCACATTATGGGTGACCCCCGCATCGCGACTGCCTGCGATGAGTTCGCACTCAGCCGGGCCAAACCAAATGCCCCCGGTCATGTGCAGGAGCTTGCGTTCGGTGATCTCTTCCAGTTCGTGCCACAGTTCCAATGAACGCCGCAGGAGCGGCACATAGTCCGGGTGCTCGAAATAGCACATGCGAAACGCGCGCGATTGGCCGTGCGCGCTGCCCTGATCGTTTGGAATGTCGAATTGTTCGAGCCCCAGGACGGCGGCCCCGCGCAAGGCGAGGTGGTAACACGCCGAGGCCCCCATCGCCCCCACACCAAGCACAATCACATCGAATCGATCGGGCACGAGCGCGACCTCCACCCCCGCCCCTGCCCCCAAAGAGGCACGTTACCGGGATTCGGCAGGCGTGTACGAGATTGTGGCCATGCCGACTTCGGCTGGGGATGGGAAGATGTGCCGTAGAATGTTGCCGTGAAGCGCTGCTTGTTCAAACTCGTTGTCTTCCTCCTCCTCGGCGCGATCGTGAATGTCGCCGTGGCGTGGGGGTGCACTCTCATAGATTATGGGGATAACTTTTGGGGTCGTTCACCCACTAAAGATGATACCCGCTGGTGGGATGCGCATGCGCCCGGAGATTTTCCGGTGTTTCCTTTGGAGGTTGGCGAGAGTCTCGCATTTGGAGTTAGCGCAACTATCATGTACGACCAATTGAGTCCACCACCGAAATCTCCCCCCTACGTAGTAATCCGTAGGCGAGCCGGATTGCCTGTGCGAGCCTTGGAAGGATCAATGTGGATTGATTTCACAGAAGGGGGGCGTAGGGAGATCGAACGGCATCGGATGAAAGCATTGAACGACCGACCACACGTCCCTCTCTGGCCTTTATGGCCCGGCTTTGCGATCAACACGGCCTTCTACGCTGTGCTTGTATGGATGCTGTGGCTTAGCCCGATTGTTGTTCGCCGTGTCATCCGCCGCAAGCGCGGACACTGCATCAAGTGCGGCTACGACCTGCGCGGGGCGGAGCATGAGGCGTGCCCGGAGTGTGGGGCTGCGCGCGATCGGATATCGTTGATCACCCGATGAGACGTACACTCCTGAAGCTCGTGGTCGTTCTACTTCTTGGCTCGTGTACGACTGTCTTCGTCGCTTGGACGTTGGCGGCATATGTGCACGTTCGCGGATCCAATATGTATGTCAAAGGCCGGCCCGCCTCTGCCAGCAGATGGTGGGTTGTTCGCGCCTTCAGACGTCCGGGGGTGAACTATGTAACGAGTTTCTCTTACGAAGACGGCGGCAAATCAAACTTGCGAGTGCTTGATCTTGGCGAGGCAGAGTGGCCAGCTGCCTTCTCGGTGGGCATTGAGCGGAGCCTGCATGTCGGTCAGGGGAGGGTGACGGTTCTGGACGCCCGCGGCTGGCCGCGGCTCGCTCTCTGGTGTGAGTCGATCATAGGTCTGGGAAACGCGGCAACGCTAATCGAGCCTGAAGTTGCGGGCGGAATGATCTGGCGCAAAGACGCTCCATTGCACAACCTGTTCGTCGTGGACCGGCACTATCGTACGCTCCCACTTCGCCCCCTGTGGAGCGGATTCTTCATCGACACGTTGTTCTACGCCGCTTGCTGGACCGTCGTGCTCTACATTCGCGGTATTGTTCGTCGTCGCGCGCAGATCGCGACCTGGCGCGGCGCGGCGATCACAGCGTGCCTGTGCCTGCTACTGGGCACCACTTCGACGGTCGGCGTGGCCTGGATATGTGCTGTCGTCGTTAACGCGGAGTATGAACCGCACACCGAGAAGGACGGATGGGGTGAGTCGCTCGATGGAGTGAACTACAGGAAGTGGACGGTCAAACGTGAGGCCGAGGTGGCAGCGCTCCGCCTCGTCTCCAGATGGAGCAGTCAGCGCGATGTCATCAGAGGTGATCCTCACCGTCCTGCCGAAGGATTCGTGCCCGATTGGGCCGACTATTTGGTACCTACCCCATCTTTCAATGGCACCGACGACTCGATCGCGACTCCCCAAAGAGTACTCGACGCTCGCGGCTGGCCGATGCTGGCGATGTGGGGCGGTTTCGAGGTACTGGGGCGGTCGGTCGATGGCCGGTCTGTTTACCACCTCGGCGAGACGCAGTATGCGATCGTTCTACCATTCTATTCCAAAGGCAAGTTCCTAAGCAATCGGAGCCGTGTTATACCATTTATGCCTATTTGGATCGGTTTCATCGTTGATACCTTTTTCTGGGCAACGATCTGGTTCTCGCTCGTCTTCCTAGCTCTTGGGCCAGGTGTCATTTGGCGCACCGTCCGCCACACGCGCGGCCACTGCATCAAGTGCGGCTACGACCTTCGCCGCGACTTCTCGGCCGGTTGCCCCGAGTGCGGGTGGGGTCGGGAGGAAAAGGTTGAGGCGTGAGTCCATGGGGAGCCGGATGCTGCGCGTCACCCGCTAAACGGGAGAGTTTCGTTCACCACTCGTGCGCACCGGCCGCCGGGTCAAGGGCGGCGGCGAAACTCCTCGAGCGCCACACCCCTGTACACAACAACGCGGTGCAATTCGACGAGCTATCCACAGTATCGGACTAAAGCGAAGGTCCCATACCGACGAGGATATATTCGCGGTCGCTAGGAGAAGGTGTCAGGTCCGAGGCAGGGATGCCGTTTTTGTCGGGCCGCCGGGACGACCGCGGTTCGCAGCCTCGGACTTGGCTGCAAGGGATCCTTTGCCATGGGCGCAAATTGCAATCTCTCGCCGGACATTGTTGATCGAACCCGCAGAAACCCGACGAACGGCGTGCTGTTCGACCTGGGACGGGCCGCCCGCGACGCCCATGTGCTCAAGACGACCCAATTCAAGAAGCTCATCGCCTATCTGTTGGAGTACGCGGACGGTCGAGACCGCCGGGAGCCGTTGACGGTCGTTCCCGGCCAGGCCAGACCGGTGCCTCGGCTGAGAGTCGCGGTCGATCGATGCTTCGGGACCTATGCGGACCTCCACTGGTTCAAGATCAACAAGGCGGTCAACGCGTCCAGCCTGCCGCTGACCGGGTTGTTCCCACACGTGGCGGCGAGCCTGGGTCGGGTCCGGCCGGAGGATTTCGGGTATGTGGTGGGAGCGCTGGTCCATCGTGATCCGGATGCGGCGCTGCTGCGGCTACTGAACCGCCGCGGTGGCCGGGTGAAGGGATTGGGGTTGCAACTGTTCTCGCGTTTGGCCTTCGCCTTCCGCCGAGACTTGTATTTCGTGATCCCACACGAATGGGGCACAGCTTCGGGCGCTTTGCGTTTCGTCGGCAACGACCTACGCAAATACTGCGCGTTTTGTCGAGCGCTGCGGACCGTGTGTGACGACGTCGGCATCACGGCGAAGATTCGCGGGCCGATCTTCGACTTGCTCATGCGCGAGGATCGGGCCAACCCACCGCTGCTGGAGGCGTTGAACCGGAACGTCGGTCCCACGATCGGGCGGGCGACCGAACTCAAAGCCACCGACGGCTACCTGCCGACGTCAGACCTGGACGGGCGGCTCACCATGCCGTTGGAATTCACCGGCCCGGCGATCCTCGCCCGACGCGGCCAGCGCCGCCTTCGCTACGCGCTCTTGCAAGCGTACGGCAACCATTGTGCGATCACCGGCGCCTGCCCGAAAGATCTTCTGGAGGTCGCCTACATCGCGCCGTTCCCCACCGGTGACGTGAACTCAGTCGAAAACGCGATGCTGCTTCGAGCCGATCTCCACACGCTGTGGGATCTGAACCTGATCGGAGTCGATCCACAGGATCTGTCGATCCACCTCGCCAAGCGATTGCGCGGATCGACCTATGAGAATCTCTGCGGCCGCACGATCGTTCAACGTCGCAACGGTTCGCAGCTCAATCCGGCCGCATTGCGCGATCGATGGGAGCTTTTCGTCCAATCTCGCAGCGACAAAAAAGCGGCGGTCACCATCGAGCCGAACTTGGATTCCGCCGATCGATCAGCGGACTCGATCCTGGCAGAGCCGGCCGTCATACGCTCCAGCGGTCGGCGCAAGCCCAAGGCAAGGGCCAAAACAAACGGCGCGGCCGCGCCGGAAGTCGTGACATTGCCGAAACGCTAAGATCGATTCACCGGCTTGGGTTGATTAAAGGGTGCCATGCTTCGAGCCGCTTCGGCCGAGGCATGCTCTTTCCAGCCAGTGTAACGAATTCCATGTGATTGCTGCGTTTTACTCAGTGTGCAATGGGTCGTCTATGCAACGGCGAAGCATGCTTTGCCCTGTCGGACCAAAGCATGGCACCCCCGCGGATCAGTTTCGAGGCAAGTTAGAAATCGTCGATTACAGGAACACCGTCGCGTTGCCCTGCGTACCATCGGGCCGACGACCATCGCCAGTCTGTTGGTCGATCGACCAACTTGCTGCGAACGGGATTGGCGTGGATGTATTCGATCTTCTCCCACAACTCATCATCCGAGACGATGTTGCGATCATAGCCTCCGCCTCGTTGCCAGAAGCGGGTCACGCCGGTGGAGTCATGCAACCGGAAGAGGATCGTTGCCCCTAGCTCGCGCCATCGGCATATTACGTGCTGTGCAAACGGTCGTTTAATCGCCTTCAAGATACGGGGAACCGGCCAATCAGGAAGAGACGGTATGAGCAACAGATGCACATGATTGGGCATAACGACCCACGCAACAAGGCGAAACGCACCGCGGCTCTGCACCCGCGCCAACTGCTGCACAAATCGATCCTTGATCGCGTCGTTATCAAGCAGTGTAAGCCTCTGATAGCAAGAGAACGTGAGATACCTTCCCTGACCTGCGATCTCAAGTCGCTTCAGGCGTTTGCGATGTGTCTGCTGCGTCATCTTGTCACTTCAGTAGTCTTGACTCCCACTGTTCATGCTTCGCCCGGACGGGTCGTAGCATGGCACCCGCTGAATTCGATCCACTGCCTTACGTCGGCAAGCCCTGGCGGATCACGTGTTCCATCGCGTCGCAAAAGCGATCCAACTCCGGTCGTGTGGTGTACACGCTCGGTGAGACGCGCAGGCCCTCAAACTCCGCGTGCTTGATCGCCGTCGTGAGAATGCGATGCTCATTCCACAGCCAGTTGTTCAGCTCACCGCTCTCCACGCCGTCGATGTGAACCGTCGCAATACCACAGGCGAAGCCCGGCTTGAGGCTCGTATGCAAGCGCACGCGATCGTGGGTTAGAAGGCGGTTCGCCCAATAGTCGCGCAGGAAGACCATGCGCGCCTCCTTGCGCTTCGGCCCGATGCCTTGATGGAAGGTCAGCGCCTCGGCGATGGCCAGATAGTTCGCAGCCGGATGCGTGCCGATCTCCTCGAACTTGCGGATATCATCGTCCCCCGCCTCCGGAGCGGCCATCATCGGCCAGAGGTCGTGAATCTTGTCGCGGCGCACATAGAGCAGACCGGTGCCGTGCGGGGCAAACAACCACTTGTGCAGGCTTGTCGCGTAGTAGTCGCAATCGAGGTCCGACAGTTTGAAATCAAAGTGCGCCAGGGCGTGCGCGCCGTCGACGATGACGGGAATGCCTCTGGCCCGGGCCATCGCCACCACCGCCCGCACCGGCAGGATCTGCCCGGTCAGATTGATCATGTGGCACATGAGAATAACCCTGGTCCGCGGCGTGATGTGCTGCTGGAACAACGAGACGACCTGAGATGGATCTTCTGAAACCACGGGCGCCGCAAACTGCTTCAGCACAATCCCCTCGCGGCGCTGTCGCTGCTTGAACGTGTTGACCATGCGCGGATAATCCTGCGTCGTCGTCAGCACTTCATCGCCCGGCTTGAGGTCGATGCCAAACTGACATATCTGCAATCCTTCCGAGGCGTTGCGCGTCAGTGCGATTTCCTCGGGATCACAGCCGAACTCGCGCGCGAGCCGCTCGCG
>JAZFYE010000184.1:0-12758 GCA_036475395.1 Phycisphaerales bacterium | reverse complement strand
TGAAGGACGCCACCAACGAGGCGATGCGCGACTGGATGGAGACGGTCGAGCACACCCATTACATTCTCGGGTCCGTGGTCGGGCCGCATCCGTTTCCGATGATCGTGCGCGATTTTCAATCCGTGATCGGTCACGAATGTCGTGAGCAGTGTGGCGAGGAATTCGGTGGTCTGCCGAACGTCATCGTCGCCTGTGTTGGCGGCGGATCCAACGCGGCGGGCATCTTCTATTCGTTCATCGAAGATGAGAACGTGCGACTGGTGGGCGTGGAGGCGGGCGGACGATCGCTGAACCTCGGTGATCACGCCGCGCCGTTGTGTCACGGCGAGCCGGGCGTGTTGCACGGTTCGCTGAGCTATGTGCTGCAGGACGAGTACGGGCAGACCGCGCCGGTTCACTCATGTTCAGCTGGGCTGGACTACCCGGGTGTGGGGCCCGAACATTCCTACTGGAAGGACCAAGGGCGCGTCGAATACTCCACCGTGACGGATGACGAGGCGCTTGACGCGTTTTGTCTGCTCAGTGAACTTGAAGGGATCATGCCCGCGTTGGAGACGGCCCACGCGATTGCAGCCGCCATGAAGATCGCCGGCGCAATGTCGCCGAAGGAGACACTCGTGATCAACCTCTCCGGCCGCGGCGATAAGGACGTGCAGGAAGCGGCGCGTTTGTTGGAGCAACGCGGTTGACCGGCGCTTCTTGGCTACGCGATCACGGGGCGCTTGTCCCATACGCCCAACTGCTGCTCCAGCGCCATGCCGAGGCGGCACAGCGTGCCTTCGTCGAACAGACGACCCAGAAGTGTAATCCCGTGTGGCGAACCGTTGTCGTTGAACCCGCAGCGGATCGTCAGCGACGGATGCCCTGTGTTATTGGTGATCAACAACAGCGATGCCGCATAACTGGGGCCGATCATCGCGTCGATGTCCGCAAACTTCTCGTCCATCATCTCCATGACTTGACGACGGAAGCGCTGCGCCTGCACGAACTCGATCGCCGGTGTGAACCGCGTTTGGCGGAACGAGTTCGGCCACGCTCGCGCCTCCTGCCAGACGAGCTCATCATCACGATTGCTGAGAGTCAACTCCTCGAACGCCGCCGCCGCCTCGACCGACAGGATCGTCATGAGCGATCCGTACGGCCAATCCGGGAGATCGATTTCCACGACCTCGATCCCAAGACGACGAACTACATCGAGCGCTGCGCGATCAAGTTCATTGACGCGATCTCCTTCGAACCACTTGGGTGAGTATCCGACGCGGAGTTCCTTGATCGAACGCGTGGCATCGAACTCGTATGGCATATCGATCGACGAAGGATCCCCGGGATCCGCGCCGCGAATCGCATCGAGCACGAGCGCGCAATCTTCAACGGTGCGACCGATCGCGCCGATCTTGTCCAACGACCAGCACAGGGCCATGGCGCCGGTGCGGGCGACGCGCCCAAAGGTCGGCCGGAGCCCGATCGTGCCGCAGCGCATACAAGGCGAGACGATGGAGCCGAGCGTTTCGGTGCCGAGGCTGAATCCAAACAGACCGGCCGCGGTGCCGGCCGCCGATCCCGCGCTCGATCCGCTGGAGCCTTGTTCGAGATTCCAGGGGTTGTTCGTTCGGCCGTCAAACCAGATGTCACCGTACGCCAAAGCGCCGAGCGTCGTCTTGGCCACGAGCACTGCCCCCGCCTCGTCGAGTCGCTTCACGACCGCGGCGTCGTTATCGGGCACGCGGTCCTTGTACGGCGTTGCGCCCCAGGTGGTCTTTATGCCAGCCGTATCGAGAAGGTCTTTCGCACCCCAAGGAATGCCGTGCAGCGGACCGCGATACTGCCCGGCTGCGATCTCATTGTCCGCCTTTGCGGCTTGTCGCAGCGCCCGATCCTCAGTGAGTGTGACCACAGATTCGAGTTTCGGTCCGATCTCTTTGAGTCGCTTGAGATAGATTTTGGTCAATCGTCGGCTGGTCAATTGGCGGCGCTGTATCCAGCGCGACAATGTGGTCACCGGTGCAAAGGCGATATCTTCGTCATCGCTTGAAAGTGGTCCCGGACTGCGGTTGGAGCGAACGAGTCTGTCTGAAACATCAACGAGCCGGGCTCCGGGAAATCGCGGATCGAACACCGCCGCCGGCCCCAGCCCGTTGGGTAACACCTGCGCTCGCCGCCGGCGGTAGCGGGCGACTTCGCCTTTGATGCCCCGCAGCATCTGCGTGCGTTCCTTGTCGGTGAACTCGACGCCGGCAAGTTTTTCGGCCTCGGCGAAGGTTGCTTCGGTGATGGCCCCGGCGTCATCGCTCGTCGAGTCCTTGGTCTTGGGCGTCTGGGCTGGGGGTGGCGAGGGGTTGTCCTGTTGTGGGATGACGGCCGAGGCAGACAGCGTTGATGCGGCCGCCATGACGCCGCTGGTCAAAATAAACTCTCGCCGCGTTGCGATCGATGCGTTCGCAGAGGTCATAGCTTTTGCTCCTTTTCTTCGTGAGTCGGGCGAGAGTCTACACGGTTGGGACGGATAGGTGTGAGCGAATCTCGCGGCCGAACGGCGAGGACGGATGCCGATTCGGTAGGCCGGCGGCAGGTCAAGATAGGTCAGACTGGGCACCTGCTCCGATCAGGCGGTGCCGATAAGGACCGGCCTCGGCGGTCTGCCTCATGCGATCCGTCCCGGCCGACGATGCGCTTTGGGGAGCGAACCGCCGGGTCCTTTTGGGGGCGGAGCAGGACGGGATGGGGAATCGCCAAGCGAGAATCGCCCGAGGATGGATAGTCTGTCATGTGGTCCTGCTCGCGGCGCTGGCCGGCTGTTCGTCGCCGCAGCGGCGTCATTACCTGACGCTTCACTCCATTGCCGTTGAGCCCGCCGCGTCAACCAACGACGAGCTGGCCGCCGCGTTCGGGTTGGACGACTTCGCCGAGCCGGCGCAAACCGCCGTGGCCGCGGCCGTCACCGAGGAGTAGACGGTGGGACCAGCTGCTCCTAGACCAGCAGCGTGGCTGGATTCTCGATCAGACCTTTGAGCGTCCGGAGGTATTGCGCCGCCATCGCGCCGTCGATCACGCGATGATCGAGGCTCAGGGTCGCGGCCATTTCATAGCCGATCGTCAGTTGGCCGTCGCGCACAACCGGTTTGTGCAAGGCTGCGCCGACGGCGAGGATCGCGCTGTTCGGCGGATTGATGATGGCGGTGAAGTGGTCTACGCCGAACATGCCGAGGTTTGAGATCGTGAACGTCGTGTCGGCCATCTCGTCGATGGAGAGTCCGCGCGTGCGCGCCTTTTCCGCAAGGAGCTTCGTTTCAAGGGAGATGGCGCGCAGGCTTTTTTGATCCGCGTTGCGCAGCGTGGCCACGACCAGTCCCCCGCCGCGCTCCGCCGGCAACGAAATCGCGATGCCGATGTTGACTTCGCCGTGAATCTTGACGTGATCGCCGCCCCACGAGGCGTTGAATTCTGGATGCTGGTACATCGCCAAGGCGCAGCACCGAACGAGGAAATCGTTCACGGAGAGTTTCACGCCTTGCTCAGCCAGCTGCTCGTTGAGCGTCGTGCGCAGCTTAAGCAGTGCGTCCATGTCGAAGCTGACGGTCACCTGGTAATGCGGGATCGTCGTCGTGGCTTCGACGAGGCGGCGCGCGATGATCTGTCGCATGTTCGACAGCGGCACGATCTGATCTTGAAGGACGGTGGACGTCTGGACGATGGGGCCCGGCATTGACACCGGCGTGGCGGGGACCACGGCTTTGGCCGAGGGTGGAATGGCGGCGGCAGTCTCCGCCCCGGCTTCCACGGCCCGCAGCACGTCGCGCTTCACGACCCGCCCGCCCGGACCGGAGCCTTGCAGCGTGCTGACGTCGATCTTGTGCGCCTCGGCGAGGCGTCGAGCCACCGGACTGACACGGAGGCGACCGTCGCCGGCACCATCTGCTGCGGGGGCGACGATCTGTTGCGCCGCGCCCACTGCCGGCACCGTCTCGGCGGGAGCAGGCTCCTGCGCGGCTGGCATGACGCGCCGGACCGGCGATTGCGTCTGGACGGTCTGACTCGGGCCTGTATCAGCGGCCACCTGCTTTGGCGGTGTTGTTTGCGCCGCCGGCTGCACGTTCACGGAGGCGGCGACTTCAGCCGGATCCTCATCTTCCTCAGCCATGACCGCGATTACGGTTCCGACCTCGACAGTGTCTCCTTCAGCAACGAGGATCTTGGCGATCGTCCCGTCGTCGTAAACCTGCATCTCCATCGTGGCCTTGTCGGTCTCGATGTCGGCCACCGAATCGCCGGCGGAGACGGCGTCGCCTTCCTTGGCGTTCCACTTGATGATCGTACCCTGCTCCATCGTGTCCGAAAGGCGGGGCATGGTGATCTCGATCGACATGACGTGACCCTGATTGGAGTTCGGCGCCTATCCGCAACGACGATCTGCGTCAGGCGTTATACGTAACGCTCCGCACCGCTTCGCAAATCTTGCGGGCGTTGGGAAGCATTTCCTGCTCGAGGTTGTAAGCATAGGGAGGCGGAACATCGTCTGCGTGAACACGCGCGACATGGTTATCCAGATCGTCGAAACATCGCTCGTGCACTTGCGCTGCGATCTCCGCTCCCACCGACGCGAAAGGCCAGGATTGGTCCACCACGACGCAGTAGTTCGTTTTCTGCACCGATTGAACGATCGTTTCGATGTCCAGCGGCCGAATCGTCCGCCCGTCGATCACTTCACATTCAATGCCTTCATCGGCGAGCGTCTGGGCCGCTTCGAGGCAAAAATATAGCGGTCGGCCGAAGCTGACGATTGTGCAGTCGGCGCCGGACCGGCGAACCAGCGCCTGCTGAAACGGCACCAGGTACTCTTCCTCGGGCACTTCACCCTTCACGGAAAGCAGTCGTTCCGATTCGAGGAAGAACACGGGGTTGTCGTCCCGGACCGCGGTCTTGAGCAATCCCTTGGCGTCGTATGGATCGAACGGGATCGCCATCTTGAGCCCGGGCACGTTGGCATACAGCGATTCAACGCACCAGGAATGCGTGGAGCCAAGCTGCCCCCCTGCCCCGTTGTTGCCGCGAAAGACGATCGGACATCCGAATTGTCCGCCGGACATGTACAGCATCTTCGGCGCGTTGTTGAGGATTTGATCGGCCGCCACCAAACTGAACGACCAACTCATGAACTCGATGATCGGCCGAAGTCCCATCATCGCGGCCCCGACGGCCAATCCGGTGAAACCAGTCTCAGAGATCGGGGTGTCGACCACGCGCTGCGGGCCGAACTCCTCCAACATGCCGCGCGACACTTTGTAAGCGCCGCTGTACTCAGCCACTTCCTCACCCATGAGGAAAACGCGCGGATCGCGGCGCATCTCTTCGGACATCGCCTCGCGAAGGGCGTCTCTATATTCGATCTGTCGAGTCATGACGGCAGCGCCGGATCAACCAAGGGCCGGCGGATACTTACTCCTGCTGCGTATCTTTCATCATTGGTGGAAGGCTCGTTCCCCGGTACGGCCCCCATTCGTCCGCATAGACGTCGGTATACAGCTCCTCGTCACCGGGTGGTGGCGACGAGTCCGTCCATCGACGTGCCTCGCGGACCTGCTTGCGCACCGCCTTGGTAAGTGAATCATAATCAGCTTCGGAGAACTTGCGTTCGGACATCAAAAAGCCGGCCAGGTTCTCGATCGGATCCTGCGCCTCGTACTGTTGCTCTTCGTCTTTCGTTCGGTACTTTCGTGGATCGGACATCGAGTGGCCTTTGTAGCGGTAGGTACGCGCCTCGACAAAGGCTGGTTTCACCGATCGCCGGCAACGATCAACGATCGGCTTCATGCCGTTGTAGACCTCCATCACGTCCATGCCGTCAATCGACGTGGAGTCAGTGCCGTAGGCGGCCGCCTTGGCGGTGAGATCGTGGGCCATGGTCGTCCCTCGTGCAACTGACGTACCCATGGCGTATCCGTTGTTCTCAAGGACATAGATGACCGGAAGATGCAGCACGCCTGCGAGGTTCATCGCTTCGTGGAAAGCGCCCTGATTCAGCGCGCCGTCGCCGAGAAAGCACATCGCTACGCCGGTGGAGGCCCGATTCTCGATGACTTCATCCGTGTATTTCCGGGCGAAGGCGAGGCCCGCGGCCAGGGGGCACTGGGCCCCGACAATGCCGTGCCCACCGTACATGTGATGCAGCTTGTCGAACATGTGCATCGAGCCGCCCTTGCCTTTGGCGCATCCGCCGATACGGCCGAACATCTCCGCCATGCAGTACTTCGGATCCATCCCTCGCGCGAGGGCGTGTCCGTGATCGCGGTAGGCGGTGATGATCGGATCGGTCGCCTCCAGCGCCGCCAGCGCGCCCACGGCGACGGCTTCCTGCCCAACATAGATATGACAGAAGCCCCCGATGAGCCTGTTCTGATACGCCTGCATGGTCCGCACTTCGAACTCGCGGATCAGCAGCATGTCGCCAAGCCACTTCCTGAGCGTTTCATCCGGCAGCTTCGCCGCGAGGTTTTCGTCGGCGGCCGGTCGCGTCGTCATCGTGGACATTGCTCGGTTTTCTCTGCGGCCAGGCCCAACCTGAGCATCAGGCTTCTGGTGGCGGGCCCGAGCCTCACGGTTCGTTGACGGCTGGTTCAATAATCGCTCAGCCCTCACGAACGATACCCGCTAGCGGTCGGCGGCGGCGACGGCATGGCCCGCATCGTCGGCTCGGGCGTGATCACCGGCCAGGGCCGCCAAGGCCTTGGCCTGAAGGATAATCAGCGCCGTCTCAAGCTGCGGGTCCATTCCCTTGGTTAGGAGCGCGTTGATGTCGGCACGGTCGGGCGAATCCGGGTCCAACTGCCCATCCTCGTCCTTGGGGATCATGTCGGCCTCTAGCCGCAGCTTGTACGCATCATCAAACTGCTGTGGCGTCGGGTCCACCACAATATCGGGATCGACCCCCCATACCTTGGCGCCTTGGCGTTTGTGAACCAGCCGCCCCTTCTCTCGGCGCGCTTGCTGCTGGGCATTCGGCGGGAGCCGGTAGTACTGCGTGGTGAGTTTCAGTCGCGCCCTGGCCGAGATGATGTGGACCGTTTGCACGCTGCCCTTGCCAAAGCTCCGGTGCCCGATCACCACCGCCGCGTCGTGGGCCTGCAGGCAGCCCGCGACGATCTCGCTGGCGCTGGCTGAACCCTGGTTGATCAGGATCACCGTCGGCACGTTCGCGTTCGCGATGATCGCCTTGTTCCGCTCAGCGACACGGCCTGGCAGCGTCTCCCGGCCGTTCTTGTCCTCGCCGGAGACGATCAAACCGTCCGCGACGAACAGATTGCTGACCTCTACGGCTGAGGACAACAGCCCGCCTGGGTTGAATCTCAAATCAACGATCAGGCCGTTGGGTCGATCGCGGCCGTGGTTGGTGATTTGTTGCCACGCCGCCTTGAGATCCTCGTACGTATCCGCACTGAACCCCGTGAGTTTGATGTAGGCGATGCGGCTGATCGGATCGATGAACCAATCCCATTGCGGCACTCCCTCGTCCGTAAGATCCGTCTTCCACCACCCCTTGACCGATCGAAGCTTGATCACGTCGCGGGTCAAGGGAACACGCAGGAGGTCGTCGACACCTTCACGGCGAATCCCCAAGACGACGTTGGTTCCCTTGGGCCCGGTGATTCGATCCACGGCATCATTGAGCGACCATCCCAGGGTGGGAACGCCGTCCACTTCCGCGATGCGATCGCTGGGCTTGATTCCGCCGAAGTAGGCAGGCGTCCCCTCCAGCGGCGTGACGACCATGATCTCTCGTTTCTCGTCGTGGCGAATCAAGATTCCCACACCCACAAAGCTACCTCGCGTCGATTGCTGGAAGCGGTTAAGCTTGTCGGGCCAGATGATCTCGGAGAATTGATCGAGGCGGCTCATGGCCCCATCACCGAACTCGCGGTAGATCACTGCCGGCGGAAGCTTGATCGTCCGGTCTGACGCCTCCAGCAAACGATCCAGCAGCTTCGAGCACCAGCGGTAGCTTAGCGGGCCCGGCGCGCGCGACAGCAACTCCAACTGCTCATCGAGGACCGCGACCCAGCGCTTCACCGCGTCGCGATCACCAAGCTGCGCAAAGGTCTCGGTCAGTTCAGACGTCGCAGCCAGCAGGCGAAGGTTCTCCAGGGCTCCACGCAGTAACGGCCGCCATCCTTCGCCTTCGATATGGTCCAACGCCGCCCGCCGCAGCGCCTCCTTGGTCATGCTGGCCTTGATGTCTCTGATCCGTTGCTTCCAATCCTCGGCCGCGGCCGGGTTGAACTCGGGCAACGGCTCCTCTCCGGATCGTTTCGCTCTGAGGTTGCGAAGCTCATGAAGACGCCGAGGCGCATAGTGTGCCAGCAAGGCCAACCGGCGGCTCACACGATCCAGATCGTCCTTGTACTGCTCCGTGTGCTCGTAGAGAATATTGAGGCGATACAGCAGCTCTTGGGCCAGAAGCCAGTCGCCTTCCTGTTCTGCGATCGGCAGCGTCGCTTTCGCCTTGGCGATGACCTGACTGATGTCCGGTTCGCCCACAGCGGCGGGAAGGTCATCGCTCAGCGTCTGCACCATCACCGCCTCGAACAGTGCTCGGGAGACCTCGCCCGCGGCTAGGTACTCCTGCATCCTCTGGCGTGCCTCGGCGCGGGCCTCGTCGCGCGTGGTCCGGGCCTCTGCTCGGTTTACATGATGCCGCTCAATGCTGCTTCGAAGCGATCGCACCGGCTCGGTGTCCAGCCCGGCCGGGATCCGGCCAAACTGCGTCTCCAGGGCAGTAGCGTTGCCCTGGCGAGCCAATTCCCAAACGGATTGGGACCAGTCCTGAAGCGCCGCCGCTGAGTCAGACCAGCTCCTCAGCGCTCTGGTGCTGTCCTGGGCGGCAGTTGGGGAGGCGACGGCTGCGCCCAGGCACAGGGCGACAACCAGAGTGGGGCCAATGCTGTTGATGCCGTTGCGATGCGTCATTGTTGTCTCGTCGTTACGGGTTTCTATAGTCCGATACGGCCCGAGGCCGCGGGCGGGTGCGTCCGGCGGCCAGACTCCAAGGCAAGCCTCATTCATAGAGCTGATTGCGCATCGGCGATCATCGCGCATCCCTTCACCCCTTTGCCCTCGTCGGCCTCGGCTTGCCCGGCCTGGTTGGTTTCCTGCTGACCTGCATCTACCGATAAATCCTGCTGTGGCACCCACCTACCGGCTCCCGCCCAGAGATGGTAGGCCGCGAATGAGGCTCCGTTGGGCCCCTGCCCCTCAGGAGACAGCGTCTATACTGCCAGTATGGCGGCGGTACGCCTTCTGTCGGCCACGGGCCCTTTGGCACATCAAACTGGGGACGCGGCAACCGTCTGGAATGTCGCGGTCCTGCTTGGAACAACCGCCGTCCTTCTCGCGGTATTCTTCCTCGGCGTGATGCTGCTGACCCGGTCCCATCAGCGGCGTCAGCAGCAACGCAAGCGCCGATCGTCCGCCGGCCTGACTGATCCCTGGCGGGAAGCGGGCCGCCGCGTCAAGCCCGATGACTATCACTCACCGGACGAAGACGGTCGGTCGAGCTGACGACCGAGGTGAATGTGGGTTCATTTGGGAGTTTGTGAAGCTCTTCACGATCCTGCTCGATCGTTGAGTCGAGCCGCCGCCGATCGTCAGCGTTCATCCGGCAGGCGAGGGAACGCTTCGTCCAATGACCTGACTTCGGGCGAGTTCGGCGCGGCCAGGCGAGCCCGCTCGTACCACCATCTTGCCTCGTCCGGCTGCTTCGCATCGAGATAGGCCTGAGCCGCACGTGCGGCCGCCCTCCACGCATCGGGTCGGAGTTGATATCGGTGCCGCCACGCTTGTGCCGCCTTGGTCGGCTGGCCGAGCAGCCGGTAACAAGAGGCGATCTGGGAGGCGACGGCTTCTTCAGCCCGCTCCTGTTCGCTCAGGAGGACCAGCAGCTCCAGCGCCCGGCGAGGCTGGTTGCACAGACGACGCACCCGGGCCTCCTGAACCCGAATGGCCAGATCGTTCGGGGCGATTCGTCTGGCTTCCTCGATCTGCTCGATCGCCTGGACTTGATCGTCTTGCTCGAGTGCGATCATGGCCAGAGACGCATGGGCGTAGGCTTCGATTGGATCAATTACGAGCACGCGCTGAAGCGCGCGCCGCGCCTCGGCCAGTCGGCGCTGCTGCAAAAGGATTTGCCCCTCGTAGAGCGCGTGCTTGGGGCTGACCGGATCGAGCTGGCCCGCACGTTGAAAATGATCCAGGGCATCGTCAAGGCGTCCGGCGATCGAGGCGATCTCGCCCGCGCTTTGGTGCAGCCCCGCCGCTGCCGTCGGTTCGGTGTCGGACGAGACAAGCTCTGTCGCCCGCCGATACTGCTGGTAGGCTTGAACGATGGCATCCGTCGCCGCCTGTGGATCGCCTTGTGCGCCGGCTTGCATGCCCTGGGCCAGAAACACCTGACCGTACAGCTCGTACGCACGATACTCCTGCGGCGCGCGCTCGATGAGCTTACGCAGAATCAACTGTGCGTTCGTCAGCTCCTGCTGCACCAAGTATTGCTGGGCCGCGGCCAGCGCCGCCTCGATCTTTTCCTGGGTCACCGTCGGTTGGACGGGCGCCGTGTCGACGTCCGGATTGGTTGTGACCGTCGTGGAAGAATCGTCCGGCTGTTTGGAGCAGCCGATCAAACCGATACTCGCCAACACCCCGAGAACGGCGAAAGGATGTCCTGATCGCGATCGCTGCACGGTCCACTCCCTGCGCCGAGGACGACTATGATGGGCCGCCCATGATGCTCGGCGAACTGGCCAAATCGTACGCTCCCGCCGAAGCGGAAGCTGAGGTGCGCGCCAAATGGGAGGCGTCAGACGCCTTCCATGCCCGACCGGGGGGCGACGCCAAGCCGTACTGCATCGTCATTCCCCCGCCGAACGTCACGGCCCCTCTGCACTTGGGGCACGCCCTGAACATCACGCTCCAGGATTGTCTAATTCGCTATCACCGTATGCGCGGTTGCAACACATTGTGGATGCCCGGGACGGATCATGCCGGCATCGCCACCCAAACCGTCGTGGAGAAACGGCTCTTGCAGCAAGGTACGAGCCGCAAGAACCTTGGCCGCGAACAGTTCGTCGCCACCGTGCAGCAATGGAAGGACCAATACGAAGCCACGATCATCGAACAGCTCAAGGCGATGGGCTGCTCCTGCGATTGGGATCGCACCCGCTTCACCATGGATGAAATGTGCGCCAACGCCGTCCGCGAGGCGTTCTTCCGCCTATTCAAGGATGGACTGATCTACCGCGGCAAACGGTTGGTGAACTGGGATCCCGTCACGCTGACCGCCCTGGCGGATGATGAAGTCGAGATGCAGGAAGTTCAAGGTCACATGTGGTACCTGCGCTATCCCCTGGCGCAGCCCGCTTCAGCGGGCGGCGCCGGCGTTGAATATGTAACCGTCGCCACCACGCGCCCCGAGACCATGCTCGGCGACACCGCGGTGGCCGTGAATCCCAAAGATCCGCGCGCTGAACACCTCGTCGGCAAGCAGGTCCGCCTGCCCATCGTCAATCGTATTATCCCCATCATCGCCGACGAGCATGTCGTGATGCCCAGCGACCCTGACAATCCGATGGCCGAGTACGCCACCGGCTTCCTCATGGTCACCCCCGCCCACGATCCCAACGACTGGGACATCGGCCAACGTCACGATCTGCCTGTCGTCAACGTCCTGGCCCCCGATGCGACGATCTCCACGGACCACGGCTGGGATGATTGCTCGGACGAAGCCAAGCCCCTTGTCGGTTTAGCGCGAGACAAAGCACGCCAGTGGATCGTGCAATGGTTCAAAGATCACGATCTGCTTCAGGACGTGCGCGACTATCAACACAGCGTCGGCCATTCGTATCGGTCGCACGTTCCGATCGAGCCGTACCTGAGCGATCAGTGGTACGTGAAAGTGACGGACGATCGGATGACAGGCGAAGCGCTGCGGGCGCTGAGCAATAAGCAATACGAAGGCTCAACACCCTCTCGCGAAGCCGCGAGCGGCAATGGAGGGGGTGATGGTGAGTTGTCGTTCTATCCTGCGCGGTACGCTAAGACATTTCAGGCCTGGCACGAGAATCTGCGGGACTGGTGCATCAGCCGACAACTCTGGTGGGGACATCGCATACTGGTGTGGAGCCGTGTAATCGCGGAATCTGAACGGGAAGGAAACGTGATCACTGCCACGGCGGTGGAATCCATCAAAGCATGGGGCCGTCTGCAGAAAGAATACCCAGACGACGTATTTGCGCCCAGACCACGGACTCTCCCCGACCTGTCCGGCGAACTTGCCGCAAAGGTGAAGGCCTTCCTTACCGAAAACTCAATGCCCGATAGCCTATTTGATGTCATGTGCGAGTACTTCACTCGTGACGAGACTATGTATCTATGTGTTCGTAACGACGATCCAGAGATCATAAGACAACTGATCAAGTACGGTTTCACCCAAGACCCCGACGTGCTCGACACGTGGTTCTCGTCCGCACTGTGGCCCATCTCCACCATGGGGTGGCCTGAACCCAAGAACTATCCGGAGACGCAGGGCCTGCTCGAGACCTTCAACCCCTCCTCCGTCCTCACCACCGGGCGCGACATCATTACCCTGTGGGTTTCGCGCATGGTCATGTTCAACCGTTACTTCCGCCACGGCACGCTCCCCTTCCGGCACGTCTATATCCACCCCATGATCCAGGACGGGCACGGCCAGCGCATGAGCAAGTCGCTGGGCAACG
>JAZFYE010000183.1:0-6249 GCA_036475395.1 Phycisphaerales bacterium | reverse complement strand
CGACCAGCCGGATTCCGCCCACAACGCCCTCAGCATCAGTCAAACGGCACTCACTGTCGCCAACTTCAGGTGTCACGGTGGCGACTTTGTCGAGATCGCCAAGCTCCTGCCCAACGACGGCGCGGCGGGCGACAGGTTCGGCCGGTCCGTCGCGATCAGCGGCGCCACCGGCATCGTCGGGGCACCCCTTGACAACGACAACGGCTCCGACTCCGGCTCCGCCTACCTCTTCGACACCACCACGGGCCGGCAGCTCTTCAAGCTCCTGCCCCTCGACGGCGCGGCGGACCGGTTCGGCGTCTCCGTCGCGATCAGCGGCGCCACCGCCATCGTCGGGGCATGGCTTGACGACGACAACGGCATCGACTCCGGCTCCGCCTACCTCTTCGACACCACCACGGGCAGGCAGCTCTTCAAGCTCCTCCCCAACGACGGCGCGGTGGGTGACTGGTTCGGCATCTCCGTCGCGACCAGCGGCGCCACCGCCATAGTCGGGGCGGTCCTGGACGACGACAACGGCTTCGCCTCTGGCTCCGCCTACCTCTTCGACACCACCACGGGCCTCCAGATCGCCAAGCTCCTGCCCAACGACGGCTTCACGAACGACCGGTTCGGCACCTCCGTCGCGATCAGCGGCGGCACTGCCATCGTCGGGGCCAACCAGGACGACGACAACGGCTCGAGCTCCGGCTCCGCCTACCTCTTCGACACCACCACGGGCCTCCAGATCGCCAAGCTCCTGCCCAACGACGGCGCGACGGAGGACCGGTTCGGCACCTCCGTCGCGATCAGCGGCGCCCCCGGAAAGGAAGTCGTCATCGTCGGCGCCTGGTGGGACGACGACAACGGCACCAACTCCGGCTCGGCCTACCTCTTTGCTGCTGCTGCCGCCCCCGGAAAGTGCCCGTGGGATCTTGACGGCAACGGCAGCGTTGGCGCATCCGATCTGCTCTCGCTACTCGTAAGTTGGGGCCCGTGCAATGGCTGCCCCGCCGACTTCGACGATAACGGCACCGTCGGCGCATCCGACCTCCTCGCGCTGCTCGTAAATTGGGGGCCGTGTCCGTAGCCTGGGAACCAGCGACCTCATTATCGCGCTAGCGAACTGGAGCCCAGCAGCCGATATCGTGACCTATCCTCGACCTTCGCGCTAGCATACTGAGGAGACGCAGCCATGCAGCCGCCGAGCGGAACGACCAACAAACTCCACTGCGGGCGCCCTGTCCGGCTCCATCTGGCAACCTGCGCCACCGTGGTGGTGTGGTGCGCCATTCTGAAGCAGACCAACGGCTCGAATCCCCCCGAACCTGAGTTCGTTCAGGTGATTGTGGACATGGATGCCAGCAGGCCCGGGCGTCAATCGAGCATCAGTGTCCCAGTGGGCACGACGATTGTTCGTGATGTTTCAGTCTACGTTCTGGATCCTCGCCAGCAGAACGCTGTCTGGGGAATCGGTTTTGTCGGCGGCATCGACCGCGGCATTGCGTTCGGTCACATGCCCGACGAGATCGGCAATCAGGGAACGGTCGCCGAGATGACAGGGCGAGTTGATACGCCGGTCAATCCTGGGAACTTCGCCGTGCTTGCCCATTCGCCGGGACTTGACCCGGGTTTCGTGGGTCCGGAGGTGCAATACATCGAAGCCGGCGCCGGGAGACCGGCGGTCATCCCCGCCGATCCGCCGAATCCGATCTTCACGGTAGACATCGCGCTGGAGGAACTCTCGGTGGGTGACGTCTTTGACTTCTACTTGCTCGACTTTATCACCGTCTGGTCACAACAGAATAGCGGTGCATTTTGCACGCTCGGTCCGAATTCATTGGACTCGGGCGGCGATGCGGTGCTCGATGGCACTCAGACCATCTATGGCCCTGACCCTGACCCCGCAATTCCCGTCCCCCCGGCCGCCTTTCTTGTTGACTATGTCGATGGTCCCAAAGGAGGGGGCCCGGCGACAATCAACGTGAGAGCCCTCGGCGATCTCGACGGGGATGGTACGGTCGGCGCCAGTGACCTGCTCATTCTCCTGGTCAGTTGGGGTCCATGCGGCGATTGCAAGGACTGCCCGGCCGATCTCAATGGCGATTGCACCGTCGGCGCGGCCGACCTGCTCATTCTCCTAGTCAATTGGGGGTGATATTTCTCACAAATGCCGGTTGGATACAGCCCGCCTGTGGTATGCTGTTCCCGTTCGGCTGCATGGGGCTCCTGCGGCCACGGACGGCAGACACAACGATGCGGCCTCTATCTTGACGGAGGTTCAGCCATGTGTTTCAAATCAAGCTTCACAACCCCGGCGGTCGCTGCGATTAGTTTCTGCCTCGTTGGCGGGACAAGCCACGCGGTGGCCGACATCATCAACGTTCCTGGCGACTTCCCAACGATTCAGGAAGCGATCGACGCCGCCGTAGACGGCGATGAGGTCGTCGTCGCCGATGGGGTCTACACCGGCTTGGGTAATCGAGATATCGACTTCGGCGGCAGGCTCATCACGGTCCGCAGTGAAAACGGCCCCGACGCCTGCATCATCGACTGTCAAGGGAGCCAGGCCGATCCACATCGCGGCTTCTACTTTCATAACGGTGAGACTTCGGAAGCCGTTGTAGAGGGCTTTACGATCCGCAATGGATTTGTCATCAGCACCAGCCCGGGCGGCCGGAGGGGTGGCGGCATCTATTGCAGCTCGAGTAGCCCGAGGATCATCGGCTGTGTCTTTACTGCCAACACGGCCTTTGGGTTGTCGGCTCTCGGCGGCGGGATAGCCGGCCTCGGCAGCAGCGCGCTGATCATCAACTGCACGTTTAGTACAAACGTCGCAGGTCAGGGCGGAGGGATGTACATTGGGGGCGGTTCGACGGTGCTCATTTGTACCTTTGACAACAACACCGCGTTAGCGTCGGGTGGTGGTGCTTCGTCAGGCGGAGGAGTTACGTGGGTTGATTGCACTTTCAGTGCGAATACAGCCGAGCGGGGCGGTGGGTTTCGGTCGAGCGGAGCGCCGACGCTGATAAACTGTTCGTTCAACGACAACACCGCTACGACGTGGGGCGGCGGGATGTATAACCCGTCGAATAGCAACCCTACGCTCACCGACTGCACGTTCAGCGGAAACACCGCCGATCTCCACGGCGGAGGTATGTACATCTTCAACAGCTCCACCGCAGATCCGGTGGTCAGCAATACGCTGTTCACCGGCAACTCCGCTCCCGTCGGAGGAGCGATCTACAACGCCAGCGACGACACCGTACTGAGCAAGGTCACGTTCAGCTCCAACTCGGCGGGTCTCGGCGGGGGGATCTATAACGTCCTCAGTGATCCGGTATGGAGCGATCTGGTCTTCAGCGGCAACATGGCCGCGATTGGTGGAGCGATGTACATCGACGGCGGAAGTCCTGTTCTGACCAGTTGTTCGTTCAACGGGAACACGGCCGCTTTGGATGGAGGTGCCGTCTACAACAATGCCGGTGGTCTCAGTCTGGACGACTGCACGTTCACCGGCAATTTTGCATTTACCGCCGGCGGCGCGGTCTTCGTTCTTGGCGGCGCGCCGGCATTGGATGGCTGTACTTTCATCAGCAACTCCGTGGGCTCCTTCTTCTCCGGCGGTTTCGTATTCGGCGGCGCTTTGCGGATCGTCGACAGCAACCCGCTGCTGGTCGATTGCCTGTTCAGTGGTAACTCGGGCTCTTCCAGCGACTTTGCTGTCGGTGGCGCAATAGCCAACACGGCCAGCAGCCCCACGCTGGATCGTTGCACGTTTATTGGCAACCAGGTCAGCACCGGCTGTAATATAGGCCGGGGCGGGGCTATGTCTAACGATTCCGGCAGCGATCCCGTCCTCTCACAATGTACTTTCGACGGCAACCAATCCGACGGAACCGCCGGCGGCATGTATAACAGTGGTAGTAGCCCGCTCATCACCAATTGTCGGTTTGCTGGCAATCTAGGCGGTCACGGCGTTGGCGCAATGCAGAATACTGACGACAGTAATCCCGTCGTGCTCAATTGCACCTTCGTTAACAATATCGGGCTTTTCTCTGGCGCGATGTTTAACGGGACCGCCAATCCGATCGTTACGAACTGCATACTGTGGGAGAACGACCCCGTCGAGATCGGCGGTCCGGGAAACGCCAAGGTGACTTACAGCAATATAACGGGCGGCTGGCCCGGTACCGGCAACATCGATGCGGATCCACTCTTCGTTGATGGCTATCACCTGGGCCCGGGCTCACCATGCATCGACGCGGCGGATAACACCGCCGTGCCGAAGGGTATTGACACCGATCTCGACGGCAACCCACGTTTCATTGATGATCCAACGACGAAAGACACCGGCTTGGGCGACTGCCCGATCGTGGACATGGGTTCCTACGAGTTCCAAGAAGGAACACCAGAGTGCTGCCCCTGGGATCTCGACGGCAGCGGCAGCGTCGGCGCGTCCGATCTCCTCGCGTTGCTCGTAAGTTGGGGCCCGTGCAAAGGCTGCCCCGCCGACTTCGACGGCAACGGCACCGTTGGCGCATCCGACCTCCTCACCCTCCTCGTCAACTGGGGGCCGTGTCCGTAGGAATGAGGCAGCCCTGTGCATCTCCTGACCATTAGGCCTGATATCTCACAAACGCCGCTTGGCTTCAGCTTGCCTGTGGTAGACTGTTCCCGTTCGATTGCACGAGGGCATCTACGGTCGCGCAGGGTGAGGAGGGCCAGAGGAGAACTACCATGGCATCGATTCGTCGTCCACCCTGTGAAAAGAAGTTGACAGGCTCCGATCACACGTGGCCAGTCCGATTGCGTCGTCGTATTTGCAAGAAGGGGTTCTTGGATCCGGCTTGCGCGCTGACGCTGCGCGCCGCGATGCTGATCGCGGTCGGCGTTGCGTCTCCGGCCGCGACGGCCGCAACTCTCCTGGAGATCGTCCGCGCGAAGGTCAACGAGCACGACGTGCCCGCGCTCGGCGCGCTCTGCATCCGCGCCGATGTGGTGCAGGAGTGGGCGGTGGCCGGGGTGCGCAAGCGTGGCGACGACGATCCGGTCACGCCGCAGGACCTGTGGCACCTCGGTTCGTGCACGAAGGCGATGACCGCCACGCTCGCGGCACGGCTCGTCGACCGCGACGTGATGCGCTGGGACATGACGATCGGCGAGGTCTTTCCCGACATCCGCGACGACGTTCGCGTCGACTACCTCGACGTCACGCTCGAACAGCTCGTCACGAACCGGGGCGGCATCCCGCGCGATGTCGGTGGGACCGCCGCCTGGCGCAACGCCTGGCAGGAGAAGGGCTCGCTCGTCGAGCAGCGTCATCGCTTCATGCTTGACGTTCTGAAGATGCAGCCGCCGAACCCCGCCGGGGAGTACCTCTACTCGAACCAGGGGTTCGCGATCGCGGGCCACATGTGCGAGCAGGTGACCGGCGTGGCGTGGGAAGCGCTCATGGAGCGCGAGCTTTTCGGACCGTTGAAGATGACGAGCGCCGGCTTCGGTGCGCCCGGCGGCGTGGCGGACGACCAGCCGGTCGGGCACCACTCCGACGGCCAGCCGGCCGAGCCGACCGCCGACAACCCGCCCGCCATCTCTCCTGCAGGACGTGTGCACTGCCGCCTCGGCGACTGGGCGAAGTTCGTCGCGGTTCATCTGCCAGGCACCCCGTTACGAAAGAACTACCTCTCGGACGAGAGCTTCCGGCGGCTGCACACGCCCGCCGACGGCCCCGGCCGTCGCTACGCGATGGGGTGGGCCGTCGAAGAGCGCGAATGGGGCGGGACGGTGCTCTCGCACGCCGGCAGCAATAATATGTGGTACTGCGTGGTCTGGCTGTCACCGGAGAGGGACTTCGCGGTCCTCGCGACGTGCAACCAAGCCGGTGACGCGGCCGTGAAGGCGTGCGACGAGTTGTGCGCGACGATGATCCAGCGCGAATTGAAGCGCCGCCCGGCGGGAGGAATCCGGCCTCCGCCGCGCCCGCGAAGGAGACCAATCACGGCGAGTTCGACTCATCGTGTTGGGCGACCGACGGTAGTCGTCCTGCTTGTGCTTTGTACGCTCGTCTTCAGGACGCCGATGCTCGGATAACGAGCCGTGTCACCCCGTCGACTTCGATGGCAACGGCTCCCGTCTCCGACCTCCTCGCCCTCCTCGTCAACTGGGGGCCGTGTCCGTAGGAATGAGGCAGCCCTGTCCACGGCCAGGTCGTCGTTACGCCACGAAACTCGATCATTCTCCAAGTCGGCTTTTTCACCCGCCGGCTCC
>JAZFYE010000182.1:0-15010 GCA_036475395.1 Phycisphaerales bacterium | reverse complement strand
GCCGTCGTTCGCCCCGGCGCGGTGATCTGCGGGCCGTGCTCGATCGGTCGCGATTCAACGATCATTGACCACGCCCTGATCAAGCCCAACACCGTCATCGGCCCGGTCTGCAAGATCGGCGGCGAAGTCGGCGGCACCATCTTCCAGGGCTATTCCAACAAGAGCCACGATGGCCACCTCGGCGACTCGTGGGTCGGCAAATGGGTCAACTTCGGGGCCGGCACCACCAACTCGAATCTGCTCAATACCTACGGCGAAGTCTCGATGCGACTCGATCCGCAAGGCCCCGTTCATAAGACCGGTATGACCTTCATCGGCGCGATCGTCGGCGATCACGTCAAGCTCGCGATCAACACCCGCCTCATGACCGGGACATTGATCGGCACCGGGGCGATGATCGCGACGACAGCTGCCCCGCCCATGGTCGTTCGCCGTTTTGCTTGGTTGACTGATCGCGGGGAGCAGATGTTTCGCTTCGAGAAGTTCCTCGATACCGCCAAGAGCATGATGGCCCGCCGTGACCGCGAGCCAAGCGAAGCGTATCTCCAAGCGATGCGCGATCTGCACGAGCAAGCAAAAGCCGCGAAAGAAGCGAAAGCCGCAAAAGAATCAAACTAGCCGCGGGTGGTAACCCGCGGAGGCGCTCGCAGAAGTTCACTCCACCATGAAGCGCGCAACACTCTGCATCGTCTTCTTCCTGATACTCGGCGCGATCATCAACGTTGCCGTCGCATGGGGGTGCGTCGTAGTTGTTCCCGTCGCGATGCACCCTGCTCAGGTCACTGTTCGAAAGGTCTCTCGTACATACCACCAGACGAGATTCGTTCAAGAGGCTTTTGGGCGCGTTCGCGTAACCTGGATCGATGACTCAGCAGGTTCGCAGGCCAGTTCGTGGGAGTTCACTGGCTGGCCTATGCCATCGCTGTTTTCGAGCACGTCGGGTAGCCCTGCCATCGTCTCCACACCTGAAGGCCGAAAGATCGTTGCCGCCGTCGACGTGAATCAAGTTGATCATGGTTTCATGATCTCGAGGGAAACGATACTGCCGTCAAGTAATTTCCCCGAGACCTGGCGAGCACTTCCAATCAAGCCGATCTGGCCGGGCTTTGCGATCAACACGATCTTCTACGCCGTGATCCTCTGGGCGCTCGGCTACGCGCCGGTGAAGCTACGGAGCTTCGTTCGCGACAGGCGTGGAATGTGCCCAAGCTGCGGCTACGATCTCCGCCACGTGGATCACGCCGTTTGCCCGGAATGTGGCGCGACGCCCTAGACTACTGGACCGATGAAGCGCTGTGGCGGTCGTATCATGGTGTGTCTTTGCCTGGGCGCGATCACGACCCTTGCGGTGGCGTGGATGCTGGCATGCTTCGCTCGGCCACAACTCCACAAGACCGCAGGATTGGACGGCTGGATCGTCTCCAGTCGGCAAGTCTGGTGCGAAGCGGATTCGACAGTCTGGCTAGTCACGTTGCATACAGCGCCGGGCGCACTGCAACTCGATTCAAGGCCTCTCAAGACGAACGCAGATCGCTCTGTCTGGCTGGCGGTGATCGATCCAGAGGTGCTGGCGGATGAGGGCGTGCCGCGATGGAGCAATCTTCTTCGCCGTCGCTACGAATCGATCGATCCTCAAACGGAAAGAACGGATCAGGTTCGTGGTTGGCCGATGCTGGCGCTCTATTCCACGACGTTCGCCGACAACGGGGGTTACGGTTTACTGAATTGGAATCCGAAGCCGGTGACGACTCGCGGCGCGATCAATCTTCAAACGCTGTGGCCGGGTGGGCCCGATCGACTTCTCCCGCTGCGACCGTTGTTGGTGGGCTTTGTCGTTGATTGCTTGTTCTATGGATCGGCTTGGTTCGTCCTCGCGTCGCTGCCGATCGGGTTGCGGCGCCTCAACCGCCGCTGGCGTGGGGTCTGTCCACGTTGCGGCTACGACCTTCGCCACGTCGATCATCTCGTTTGTCCGGAATGTGGGAAGCCGGCCTAGACTGATGGTTTGATGAAGCGCGCAACGGTCCGCATCGTCGTCTTCCTCATCCTCGGCGCGATCATCAATGTCGGCATCGCGTGGGGGTGCGTCGTCACCGTCCCGATTGCCTTGCGGCCCGCAGAAATCACAATTCGCCAAGTGAGCGCCGACTATCAGCAAGTGCAATGCATTCAGCGAGCGTTCGGTCGAACCCGCGAGACCTGGGGTGAGCGGTACGCCTTGCCGGTGGTCATCGACTCCGGGTCCCCATTTGGACAGCGCCCAGCTGTTGGTTCCTGGGAACGGTCGGGCTGGCCCATGCGGGCTCTTTATTGCAGTACTTCAGCGCATGAGCTGGCCTACACAACAGACGCCGGTGAGGTTCTTGCCGCCGGCAGCGAAGGGGAAATCGATGAAGGCATTGAATTGAGTCCCGAGCGGTTTGCCGTGTCAACGTCGACATTGCCCGTCGCGACGTGGCGAGCGCTGCCCCTTCGCCCCATCTGGCCGGGGTTTGGGGTCAATACGATCACCGACGCGGCGCTGGCGTGGCTGTTCTTCAGCGGTCTGTTCCAAGCGCGCTGCTTCATTCGGCACAAGCGTGGGCGATGTTCACATTGCGGCCACAACCTTCGCCGCGCCGAACACCCCGTCTGTCCGGCATGTGGGGCGTCAACCAAGCGCATGGAAGTCGCATGAAGCGTTGGTTTCAGGTCAAGTACGCATTCACCACGCGGCGATATCGCGCGAGGGGTTGTTTTGAATCCGGGACAGTTTCACGCTCGATCCGATGCAGGAAACCGTTTCGCGTGTCACCGGCGGCGTCGGCGTCGCGCGAATCCGGCCGCGGCGAGCAGCAGGGGCAGCGCCCCAGGCCCGGGGATGGTCACGAACTCCGCCCCCCACACATTGCCGCCGAACGGCACGCTCAGCGTATCCAGCAAAAGCCCGTCCTTGGAGTACTGGCGGATCGTGTTGCCGCCGGAGTTGGTCACGTACCACAGGGTGTCGGTCGCAGCCTCGTACGCCAGCGAGCCCCGGTCACCGGTGTGGGAGAAGCTGGAAAGCACGTTGCCCGCCATGTCATACTGCCCGATCGTGAACTGGTCGGCGATCCAGAGGGTGTTGGCGGACGTGTCGTAGGTGATCCCGACGATCTGGGTGCCCGTGACACTGAAGAGTTGCTCGCCGCCGCTCCAGTCGCCGTTGAATCGGTACACGCTACCAGCGTTGACGAACGACTCCACCGTGTAGTTGAACACGCCGTCTGTCGCGCCGTCGGTCCCCTCGACGATGTCGATGCCCGTCGGCGAGGTGTTGCCGGTCGGGTCCAGGTTGAAGTCGAACTCCGCGTTCGTGCCGGCGTCCATGTCGCCCAGCCAGATGGAGTCTCGGATGGCAATGCGGTATCGACGACTGCCGCCGATGCCCAGGTTCTGATCGATGATCATGCCGCCCAGGATCGCCTTGATGAAATCGCTGTCCCCATCAGTGATGTACAGGATCGAGGTTTGGGCCTGGGCCGCGCCGGCCGTCGCCAGAACTGCGACCGCCAAGAACCCTACAAACTCTGTTTTTCTTGTCATCTCTTCGCCCTCCAAGACGGTAGTTCGAGGCTTGCCGGAATGCCCCTATCCAAGGCGTGCAAGGAACAAGAGCCCGTTGACTCTTGCTTTGCCATTTCCCGTTGTTAGCCCCGCGTCGACCAAAAGGGTAGCGATTCACGCGGCCCGGCACAAGCATTATTCTTGAAAGTGCGCATAAACACCGCAAAAACAAGAACTTATGGCTTGGCCGCACGCCGGCCGCAGGCGGCAGCCGGCGCCTTGGTGTACCCGTCGCGGCTGATGACGAAGCGTGCGATCCTGACCTGTCTCGTGCTTCTCCTCGTCTCCGCACTGCTGAATCTTGCGCTCGCGATTGGTTTCTGGTGGTTTGGTGAGCGGCCGCCTCCGCCGAACCCGATGATGTTTGATCCGCGAATCGTTGTCGATCCCAGGCCGCGCGATTTGACGGTGTGGCGTAACCGGCGCGGGCCCGATTGGCCGCAAGAGCCCCAGGCGGCGTCGAGGCACAACTCTCTCGGAATCACCTTCCGGTCGATGGTGTGGAACGAGAGTGAGTGGTCAGGCTCGCCCGATGATGTCGAGTCCAAAATCACGAAGCAAGACAGCTATTCGATCGACATTGTCGAATCAGGTTGGCCTTTGCGTTGCATCGCTGGAGAACGCTGGAACGAATACCACGGCCAATCGGGGCCGTACCAAAGCACCAGCGGTATGTTCGTGGCGTTCGGCGCTCAGTGGCCGAACCGGGTGCTTTGGCTAGGTATGCTTATGAATGAGGTGTTCTACGGTGAGGTGGTTGTCCTGTCGTTCGAGGGCTGGATTCAAGGTCGTCGTGCGATTCGCCGTAGACGCGGTCGCTGCCGGCAATGCGCCTATGACCTTCGCGGCAATTTCGGAGCTGGGGGCGGGGGCGGCTGCCCGGAATGTGGCCGGATGCGCGATGATGGGCACAACGCCTGCGGATATTCATCCGCAGCTGGGAGTAACTGAGGAATACGCATCACGACCGAAGCGATAAACTGATAGCCGCGGGTGAATACCCGCGGGCGGCTTCGCACTATCGCTTACACAGTGCCAGCAACGATCAGGCGCGATAGCATGCCCCCGGAATATGGCCAAGGGACAAACTCAACCAAAGACCCTGTACCTCATCGACGGGCATGCGCAGTTTTTCCGCGCTTATCACGCGATCCGCTCCGGTATGACCAGTCCGGTTACCCAGGAGCCGACCAACCTGACCTTCGGCTTCGTCAGCATCCTGCTTAAACTGCTCCGCGACTACAAACCCGATTACCTGGCCGTGGTCATCGACGTCAGCGGCGACCGGGAATCCTTTCGCTCCGAGCTGTACCCCGAGTACAAAGCCAATCGCGATCCGGCCCCGGACGATTTCCACCCGCAGGTCCAGCGCTGTTTGGAAATCCTTGACCTCATGAATGTGCCCGTGCTCGGCATGGAGGGCGTCGAAGCCGACGATGTCATCGCCACGCTCGTCAAAGAACTACCGCGCGAGCACAAAGACCTCAACATTCGCATCATCTCGCGTGATAAGGACCTGTCGCAGCTCATCACTGATCGCGTCGAGCTGTTTGATATCCATAAGGACGAACTCGTTACGCCTGATGTCATCTTCAAGACTGAAGGTGTGAAGCCGGAGAATGTGCGCGACATCCTTGCCCTGATGGGCGATCCAACCGACAACGTGCCGGGCGTTCCAGGGATCGGCCCCAAAACAGCGGCGCAACTCATCCTTCGATATGGCTCCCTCGACGAACTGCTCTCGCATCTCGATGAGATCAAAGGTAAGCGCCGTGAGAACCTCGAGGCCTCGCGCGAAATACTGGCGCTGAGTACAGCCTTGGTCAGTCTCAAAGACGATCTTGATATTGCGTTGGAACTCAGCACCGCCCAAAACGATCCTTCTAGGATTGCGGTCGATCGACTCGGTGCCCTGTTTCGCGAACTGGGGTTTAATCGGCACCAAACTGATCTGCAACGCATGGTTGCAAGCGGTGGGGGCGCTTCGGCAAAGGCTGAGCCGGCCGCTGGGTTCGACGAGCAACTGTTTGGCGCGCCAAGCTCTGCCGCGCCAAGCACGCCAAGTGGTCAATACGAATCAATCACAACAACCAAGCAGCTCGATGCGTTTCTGAAGCGCGCCAAAGACGCCGGTGAATTCGCGGTTGATACAGAGACTGACAGCCTCTCGCCTCGCAGCGCCGACCTGTGCGGCGTATCAATCTCCATCGAGCCCGGCACCGGTGTGTACATTCCCACTCGATCTCCCGAGTCGCACAAACATCTTGATACCGAGACGGTCGTGAAGCATCTGCGCCCGCTTCTAGAAGACGCCTCGATCAAGAAGATCGGCCACAACCTCAAGTTCGACATCAACGTTCTGCGGCGTCACGGCATTCGCCTGGCCGGCGCATCGTTTGACACGATGATCGCCAGTTATGTCATCGATGCCTCGCGCTCCAGCCACAAGATGGATGTGCTGGCTTTGGCGCTGCTTGATTACGTGTGCATTCCGATTACCGATCTCATCGGTTCGGGGAAGAAGCAGGGGACCTTCGACACGGTTCCATTGGAACAAGCGGTGCCGTATGCAGCCGAGGATGCGGATATCACGTTGCGCCTGCGCAACGTACTCGCGCCAAAGCTTGCGGCAATGAAATTGCAGGCACTGTTTGATGATCTTGAGATGCCGTTGGTAGGAGTGCTGGCGGAACTGGAATGGAACGGCATCCGTGTTGATCCGGACGAATTGGATCGCCAGCGAGAGCGCTTGGTCGAGCGCATCGACGAGTTGAGGCGACACATCTCCGATGCGGCCCCGCACCCATTCAATCCCGATTCACCCAAGCAGCTCGCCGCAGCGCTGTTCAATGCGGCAAGTGCGGATCGACCCGGGCTCGGCCTGAAGGTGATCAAACGCGGCAAGACCGGGCCGTCTACGGATCAAGAGGTGTTGGAGAAACTCTCAACCGACCCTGATGTAAAAAGCGATGTTCCGCAACTGATTGTTGCCTATCGGCAGCTCACGAAGCTCGTAAACACCTATCTGGTTACGCTCAAGGAGGCGATCAACCCCGAAACCGAGCGCGTTCATGCGTCGTTCAATCAAACCGTCGCCGCAACGGGTCGGCTCAGTTCATCCGGTCCGAACCTCCAGAACATTCCGATTCGAACGGAAGTGGGGCGGGAGATTCGCCGAGCGTTTGTCGCCAGCCCCGGAAATGTGCTCATCAGCGCCGATCACTCACAGATTGAGTTGCGGCTGTTAGCCCATCTGTCCGAGGACGAAACGCTGATCGCGGCTTTTGAGCGCGGCGAGGATATTCATACCACCGTCGCTGCGGATGTATTTGGCGTCAATCCGAATGACGTTACCGCCACTCAGCGCGATTCAGCCAAGATGATCAACTTCGGGATCGTCTACGGCATCACGCCGTTCGGTTTATCAAGACGACTCGGGAGCGAAGTGTCAATCGAGGAGGCGACCGAGATCATCAACGGCTACAAGGCGCGATTCGCGGGCATCGATGAGTTCCTGCAGCGCTGCGTGGATAAGGCCCGAACGCACGGCTACGTCGAGACGATGCGCAAGCGCCGGCGCGCCATTCCGCAGATTGACGCGAGTAACCCGCAGCAGCGAGCATTGGGTGAACGCATGGCGATCAACAGTGTTGTGCAGGGAAGCGCCGCCGACCTGATCAAGATTGCGATGATCGACCTGTATCGCCGGCTGCCGGACGCGTTTCCCAAGGTGCGGATGCTGCTGCAAATCCACGACGAGCTGGTGTTCGAGGCCCCGGCCGAGCAAGACGCAAAGGTCCAGGCCTTTGTCCAACTGCGGATGGAGTCGGCCATGGAGTTGCGGGTCCCGCTGGTCGTACAGACCGCATCTTCCACGAACTGGATCGACGCGAAATGAGGGCTCTTGAGGCATCGAACCGATGGTGATAGAGTATGCCCGTCCGTCGGGACCGGAATTCGGGGCGGTAGCTCAATTGGTTAGAGTACCGGACTGTCGATCCGGTGGTTGCGGGTTCGAGTCCCGTCCGCCCCGCTTTCGCACCCCGCTGCCCGCGGGGTCTTGTTTGCGCACAATTGGGACACTGACAAAGGATCGCGCGGCTGGAGTATCTTGTGTGCGCCTTCGCGGCGGAGCGGGGGCCTGGACGACAGTTTACAAGGCAGACAACAGTGGCACTGAAAAACAAGTATGACGTCAGATCCAAGGATCTTCTCGTCTGGAGGGGACGTGTCGTGATGTCTCGCTCTGAGGCGCCGGCAATGGAGAACATCGTGCGTCGAATCCCGAGGCGATCGCCAAAGCAACTGCTGGAAGTTGGCTTTGGCCTCGGCGTGTCCGCCCACCTCCTGCAGCAGATAGTGAAACCTCTCAATCACGACATCGTTGAGATTGACCGTGGTATCTACAAGGATCTGATGCGGTTCTCGAGAACACGCAAGGGCGTCCGGCCGATCCTCGGGGACTTCTGGGAGTTTCCCGTCCGCCGAAAGTACGATCTCATTTTCTTTGATGCGTTCGACTATGACTGTGAACGTGAGACAACGCCGGAAGAAGACGACGACTACGACGCCGAAAAGTCGACGCGCATGATCGAACTGCTGAAGGACGATGGCCTCGTCTGCTGCCCCGAGTTCGGACCCGGTCGACCGGAGCCGATGCCCGGGTTTCGGAGGGTCCTCTTCAAGAAGTTCACCGTCGCCCCGTTTCTGCTCGACGACGGCACACAGAGCGATCGCGCCGGGATTGTCTGCTGGCAGAAAGCGTGATCGCTCGAAAGTCGCCGCTCGGCGCTGTCCTCGGGTTCCGATCAACTGTTCCCGGCGACCGTGTTCACCGTGACAGAGACGCAGCTGTGTCAGTTGATCGACACGCACAACCCCTTGCCGCCCGTGTACGCGATTGACACTCGGATCGCGTCGCCCGCATCGACGCGTCTTGCGCCGCGCGCCAGATAGATGATCTGCGGCCAGTGCGTCCGGCGAAGCCACGGAGCAGAGGAGAAGTTCACCTCGTCATCAAGATGTACCGTGAAGAACAGAAGAACGCCATCCAATCGACCGTGACTTGTAGCTTCCACAGACGACTTGGAAATGACGAAGGCACTGTTACATTCATCGAGTTGCATGTCGAAGAACATTGTGGGCTCGGCGAGAAGCCGCATTTCCTCAGTGCTGATCTCGGCAAACGACGGCACATAGAGTCTGTCGGAAAAGTCGTTTCGAAGGCCTTCCGTGATGACCATTTCGACAACCGCTCCCAGATCGATGTCGTACTGTCGCGCTACGTGCTGGACGTTCTGCACCTTGTTGTGTTGTCGAGTTGCCGCCACTTGACATTCGATCGGCACGAAGAAGGCTTGCAACCGTCTCGGCAGGAGCGAACCCGCTCCACCAAGGAATGAGTCCCGCATCCATACTGACTTGGCGAGAATGCCTTCATCAAAGATCTCGTCGCCGATGAACTCGCTCACCACGAGGTCGACCTTGCCCACCTGAGTCGCTATCTCGGGATCAAAGAGGTCGCCGCGGAGGAATCTCATCGCGGCTCCGACACCATTCGCATCCGCAAGCTGACGGGCAATATTGATGACCGGGCGATTCTCAATGGCCCATACGCTCTTTGCGCCAAGTCTTGCCGCGAGGATTCCGAAGATCCCAAGGCCGGCGCCCGCGTCTAGAACAGTCATCCCGGGCTTCACGGCCCGCTCGAGCGCACGAACGTATGCGTCCATCTTCAACGGATCGGTAAGCATCTGGTAATAGATCATCGGCGTGTAGAACTCGTCTCGCGCTTGTACGCGATCGACTTCTATGACGACACCACGATTGCCGAGTCCGGACAGCGTCTCGCGAGCCACCTGGTTAGCTCCGCGCCGTGACAACGCCGCGATCACGGATTCCATCGTAGGGCTTCGCTGTCGTTCGATCTCCTCGAGGGCAGCAAGGTCCTGAGCCGAAAGAACGCTCAACTCTGCGGGCACCCCCAAAGGGCACACCGCAAGATTCTCACCTGCCTCGTCCCATGTGAATCGGCATTCGTCAGAAATCGACAGCATCTTGCCTTTGATCTCTTATTTGCCGGCGTTTCACAAAGGAGACAAAGCCAGCATCCATATGGTCCTTCATTCTAAGCCATGCGTCGGAAAGAACCGGCGTTTTCAGGATAGTGTGCAGCATATAGTACTCCCATCCTGGCCACACCGTTTTCGGGAGATTGGCCAGCCTGTGCTGGACGAAGACGTTCTCGTAATGGTCAATGAGTGACTCGGCGATCAGGTCCGTGTCGATTTTCGTTACGTCGTCTTCCGTACTATTGAGCAGGGCGCGCTTGACGCCAAGGCTCCTCCCCAGCATGACTTCGTTGAGATGCAGGTTCTGATCGACGATCTGGTGGTAGATCGCTGACTGCAAGGAGCGCCTCAGGAGATACGCTTGGACGACAAGGATCACAAGAGTAGCCGAGAGAACAACGAGCGTGAGCACCGGCACCACAGTCAGAACAAGGTCGAGGTCGATATCACAAAGCAAGAGAACAGCGAGCGTGAGCACCGGCAACACAGCCAGAACAAGGTCGAGGTACATATCACAAAGCAAGAAAACAGCGAGCGTGAGCACCTGCAACACAGCTAGAACAAGGTCGAGGTCCATATCACAGTCTCCGTTAGCCGACGTTTTCCATTTGACCTTGGCCCGGATCTACCGCCGAGCTTTCCGAGCATGAGTGTAACGCCCCCTCGAAACGCAAGTTCCAGTCGTTGGGTTTTATGATATCTGTCTTTGACGTTGACGCTAGACGCCTATCTAGCTGTCACCTATCTAGCTGTCACCTGTCTAGGTGTCACCTATCCAGGCGATACCCTGATTACCGAGCCACTGTCCCTGTCTGGGAATCGGCAGCATCCAGCCCTGGAGGTCCTGTCCGTCCGCTTGGGCAGGGGCGGTGACAGATTGACATCGCAGATCCCTCGTCGTGTGTTGGGTTGGTGAGCGGTTCGCAGCTGTCGGAGAAGAAGGGAAGAAAACGGGGGAAGCAAACGGGACAGGAAGAAAACGGGTCAGGTATGCTCGGTTGAAAACTGGGGAGCATCGCTGGCTTGGGCCGATTATTGGTCTTGGTCAGGAGGACCAACACCATGTCACGGACGACTAAATCCACACTCGCCCTGGCCAGGACGGCCATGAAGGTGGGAGGCCGGGCTCTGGCGGACTACTCCCACCCCAATAGTCCAAAGAAATTCACCCAACCCCAGCTGTTCGCCATCCTCGCCATCAAACAATTCCTCAGAACCGACTATCGAGGCATGATCGTCATGCTTGCGGAGTGGCGTGAACTGCGCAGAGCCCTGAAGCTGCACTGTGTGCCGCATTACTCGACGCTGTGTTACGCCGAGGCACGGCTTCTAAAAAAAAGAACCGTGACGAACTGTTTACGGCCGTTGTTGTCATCGCACGAACGCTCGGCTTGATCGGTCCCGCCAACACGTTGGCCGCGATCGACTCCACAGGCCTGGAATCGCGGCATGTCTCGACGTACTACGGCCAACGGTGCAGGCAGAAAAAACATCGTTTTCCCAAGGTCTCCGTGGTGGTGGATGTGAAAATGCATCTGTGTCTGGCCGCGGCGGTGGAGCGCGGCCCCAAGGCCGATGACATCGTCTTTCATCGATTGGCTCGTGAAGCTCATGATCGACACACGTTCACGCATCTGCTCGCTGATGCGGGCTATGACGGTGAACATCATCTGGCGTTCTTGGATCGAACGCTCAAGGTGATCGGCTGGATTCCGCCGCGGCGCGGCTGACCAAGTCTGGATCCGAACCATCAGCCGCCGACACCGTATCGTCGCTGACTTTATCGTCTTTGGCCGGTGGCCAAGTACGGTCAACGTTGGCAGGTGGAGACACACGTGAGCATGCTCAAGCGTCTGCTGCGTTCAGCGTTGACGAGCCGACGTCGCCACAGCTTGGATCGAGAGATGTATCTGCGGCTGCTGACCCTGAACCTGATGATCCTCAGGCATACGAAAACACTTTTCAACGGAGCAGGACAGGTACGTTTTCTGGGGAAAAGGAAGAAAACAGGACAGGTACGTCTTCTGGGGGGGAGAAAAACGGGAAAACAACGGGACAGGTACGTTTTCTGGGGTCAGGTACGTTTTCTGGGGTGGGGTGGGCGGTGGATACGGTATCCAGATAGCACTCGGATGCACGTTGACGTCGGGCGTCCACCGGGTCGACACAACCCGGCTCGCTGGGGTTGACACAACCCGGGTCGTGTCCGCTGTTTGTCCTGCTAGGCTGGTCGTTTGGCGCGGGCGGCTGAGCGGGCGGGGACTGCTTGGGCATGGTTGTTCGTGAGCTGGGCAACCGGGGTTGCGGCGAGCGGCTTGAACCGAGCCTGGAAGAATCGAAGGAACTTCGGCTCAAAGGTCATCTCCAATCCGGTGATCCGATCGCGGTGCTCGTGCTGGCGCTGAAGACCAAGGCCCGCCAGTTGCGTGGCTTTCGGATCGTCGAGCAGCCGCAAGCCTTGCGGCACTTCACAGCGCGGTTTGAGCCGGTGTGACGCTTTCTTGGTTATCAGGTGTTGGGCAAGGAGATTCGGGACAGTCACGAACGCCGCGAAACTCATCCACTGGAAACGGCACTAGGTCGAAGCGCCTTGCAACAGGTGTTCACGAACCGTTGGGTTCTCGACGTATCGAAAGCGACCCGGCACGAAGTCATCGGTCAGCATACTGTGGTATCGAACGCCGGCGGTGAATCTGATTTCGTTAGAACCGTTATGCCCGCTTTTGTGGAATAAATCCATGTGGAACAACACCGCGTCACCCGGCTGCGCCAGGACGGCTGTCGTCTCGTAGCGTGCAATGTGCTCCGCTGGAACGATGTACTGCTGCGACTCTCCGTAATCACCCTTGCTGGACGAATCAATTTGGAGTTTCCCGCCGGCGTGACTCTGCGGACAGACGCAGATCGGTCCATGTTCATGCGAGAGGGTCTGCAAAGGAATCCATGCGACGAGACCATGATCGCTGCACAGATTCTGCGTGTAGTAAGAGGACTCTTGATGCCAATCAAGACGGTTGCGTGTATCGTGCGGTGCGTCCATGCGCAACATGAACCCGGTGGCGCTGAGTCCAATGGCCTCTTGGTTCAACAACGTTGCGGCGGCATTCGTGATTGCCTCGTGACAAGTAAGTTGTTCTAGCGCGATACTTGTCTGGACTGAGTCGTACAAGGCGCCGAACTCAAGCGGGGCATCCTGGCGGAGTTGGATCATTTTCCGATGGAACGCCGGATTGTGCCAGGGGGCGTGGCCCTCCTCCAAGGGTTCCCAGGACGTATCGTACTTCGCAAACAAGTGCGTGGTTGTGTCGTAGAGGCGCTTGATCAATCGTAGTGGAATGATATCCCCAATGATAAGGAATCCGTCATCCCGGTAGGACGCGATTTGGGAGTCTGTCAGGCCACTCATAGGTTCTCTCTCGTTTTGGGTGTCGCCAGTTCATCCGGATTCGATAGATCCGATGAGATCGTTGTTCATTTTTGCAGCAACCCGAACCGTATTCCGGTGTTGGCGGGCTTGATATCGTTTGGATCGCACGGCATCACGAGGGGGATGCGTTGTACGGCCCGGCAGAAATCGAAGAATGCCGTGTTCACACTGATGTTATCCGCAATCAATATGCCGCCGCGGCGCAGCGCCGGCCAAATGGTTTCGAACTCGAACATCATTGTTTGGAAAGTATGTTCGCTGTCGTGAACGAAAAGATCGAGTTCGCCCAAGTCGTCGACAGCTTCATCTAATAGGTCACGCGACCTTCCAAGACGTAAATCCCAACCACGACGATATGAGTCACCCACGATCCAACCTGCAGGACAACCTGGGGGCAACGTGTCGTCAAAACCATCCGCATTGGAAGGGCCTTGCTCATAAGGCGAGGGATAGTCGATTGAAATCAATCGTCCGTTGCTCGCGTTGTCTTGGAGCCCCTGGAGGATAAAGACGGAGGACAATCCGTGCAAAACGCCGGTCTCGATTATTGATTGCGCGCCGATCGATCGCGTCACTGCATACAGCGTGGCCCGGTACAGGCCGAGTTGTAACGGGTTGTCCCAGTGTTTCTTACGGAAGAAATCGACGTCACGAACGCTTGTTTCGATTGACTTGATGAGATCGTCATGTGCCGCCAGTTGATGCAGTATGCGGTCAATGTTGCCCAGACCCAGCCATTGATCCAACGCGGCGAGGTGAGTTGGAATGAAGGCTGTTTGACGTGCGCAAGCGGTGGGGCCAATCCGAGCCGGGCTGTGGCTTACCGCCTCTTCGAGGCTGACATCGTCTTTCATAGCGTCGCCGTGTATTGCGCTGGTGCTTGTCATTTGTTTCAACCGACATCTCCCAGTTGACCTTCGCCCAGCTCCATCGCCGAGCGTTCCGAGCACAAGTGTAACGCGCCTCCCCGGAAACCCAAGTTCCAGTCGGTTGCTTCTGACCGGAATCGACGGTGACAGGCCGAGTCCTTCCGCAAGACGCCGGCCTGGCGGCCCTGCCGGGCCGCTTGGGTATCCGCCAAACCGCTACACTGCGTTCGCGGCCGTCACCTGCGGGTCGCGCGCGTGTTGATCGGTACACACCTGCCCGGTTGTCTGGCCTGATGCCGGTTCGGTATACTGGTTGCGATCGATGGAGAGAGACCGAACATGAAGGTGCTATGCACAGGCGGAGCAGGTTACGTCGGCAGCGCGTGCTTGCGCTGGTTGCGGGCGAACGGACATGAGGCCGTCGCCTATGACAATCTTTCGCTGGGGCACCGCGAAGCGGTTGGGGATGCCACCCTCATCGTCGGCGACATCGGCGATTCCGAAGCGCTGAGCGAAGCGCTGCGAGCGGTCAAACCCGACGCGGTGATGCACTTCGCCGCGTCAACCTATGTGGGCGAGTCGGTCCAAGACCCCGAACATTACTACCGCAACAACATTGCGGGCACGCTCAATCTGCTCAGCGCGATGCGCACCGCCAAGGTTCAACGGATGATCTTCAGCAGCACGTGCGCGACGTACGGCGAATCGCCGGTCGTTCCCATGAATGAGGATGCCCCGCAGGAGGCGTGCAGCCCGTACGCTCGAACGAAGCTGGCGGTGGAGTGGATGATCCGCGACTTCTGTGGGGCCTACGGGCTTGGTTTTACGCTGTTGCGCTATTTCAACGCTGCCGGCGCCCCGTCCGACGGCGAACATGGCGAGGATCACGATCCCGAGACGCACCTCATTCCGCTTGTTTTGCAGGTGGCGATGGGACAGCGCGAGAAGCTGCTCGTGTTCGGGAACGATTACCCAACGCCGGACGGCACGTGTATCCGTGACTACATTCATGTCGACGACCTGGCCCAGGCGCATCTGCTCGCCATCGGCGTGACGGA
>JAZFYE010000181.1:0-2488 GCA_036475395.1 Phycisphaerales bacterium | reverse complement strand
GAGGCGATGTTCGGCTGATCGTCGCCTCGGGCACACTTCAGCTGAGCCCAGTTGACGTCCAATCTCCAGTTCGTTGCGTCCCGGCCGAAGCGCATATCATTGAGACGATGTCGGAAGCGGTACGCGTAAACTTCGCCCAACCCCTGCCGGTCTTTCCCCTTCCCGATGCGGTTTTGCTGCCACATGCAATCCAGCCGCTGCATATCTTCGAAAAGTGTTACAAGCAGATGATCGATGACTGCCTGGACGGTGACCGTCAGGTGGCTATGGCGAGTTTCGCCGGCCAACGTGGCGACGACGACTGCGCCTGTGCACCGCCGCTGCGGCCGGCCGTCTGTGTCGGAAAGATCGTCCAACACGCCCACGTTCCCGGCGACCGGCACGACATCCTGCTCCAGGGCGTGTGCCGAGCCAAAATCATTGAGCTGATCGAGCCGGAGAACGGGCGCCTGTACCGCATGGCAAAACTATCGCCGCTCGAACCCGTGGATGAGCACCCGCCGCCGATGCCCGAGATCCGCCGGGAACTCCGCAAACTGCTCAACAGCCGGACGCTCAGCCGCTTGCGGTGCATCGAAACCGTCATGCACTGGTTCGATCGTGATGACGTCCCCACGCACGCCTTAATGGAACTGATCGGCTTCGCCCTTTTGCGCGACGGCGAGGTCCGATACCAACTGCTGGCCGAGGCCAGTCCCCGGCGCCGAGCCGACATGATCAAGGGCGAATTGC
The DNA here is from genome assembly GCA_036475395.1 of Phycisphaerales bacterium. Taxonomy (GTDB): domain Bacteria; phylum Planctomycetota; class Phycisphaerae; order Phycisphaerales; family SM1A02; genus JADFNO01. Next base: position 1,756 of record JAZFYE010000181.1, on the reverse strand, counting down.
TGAGCCTCAGTACCTTGGTCAGCCGGGCCGAACGGCAGAGCTTCAACGCTTGGCCTAAGGGCCTGAGCTGGAACTGACAGCCGCGGCGGGATAACGCAACACCGATCGACGGCGCGCCGCTCAATCCTGAGGCTTGGCGTCCCTTGCGTTACCCGAGTCGCCCCCGCCGCCGTGAAGTGTTCATGAACTGCTGAAAGTATCGCCCGGGACAAGCCGTCGGCGCCCACTCCTGATGCGTGTAGACGCGATTGGTCGGGACATGGTAGCGATCCATCAGCGAACTGACGAGCCGGCGCATGGATGCCAGTTGCGCCTGGCTGGGCTGCTGTCGATCGAAGTTCCCCAGCGCCACGATTCCGATATTGGCGTAGTTGTGATTCTTGACATGGGCGCCTTGATACCGCAACGACCGTCCCTCCCACACGCGACCGGCCCGGTCGACGACGTAGTGATAGCCGATGTCGCCCCATCCTCGACGTCGATGTGCTCGGCGTATCGCCTCAATGCGCACCGCCGTTGCTCGCTGCTCGGTGTCGAAGAACGGATGCATCCCGTCGTGGTGGACGGTGATGTACCGTACGGAGGACAGTCGGTTCATCTGGGTCGTCACCGGTTCACCCTGAGCCCATTTGCTTCGAGCAAGCACCGTCGCTCGCCACGGCGACGACGGCGACGGCGACAAGGGCCCGGGATCCGGCAGCGGCTCGTATCGCGGCGGCAACGCCTCAGGTGCCGCCAGCGGCGGCAAGTCCAACGCAGGCCAGGGCGGGTTCGGTAACATCACGCGCGTGGTCTCTTTCGCGCAGCCGACGAGCAAACCCAGCCCCAACAACAGGAAGCCGCGTCGCGTCGCCGATACCGCCGCCGTATGGCTGCTCGTTGCGCCAACGCTTTCAGATTCACCCATGCGCAAGTCTCAAACTACCTACAAAGGATGTTGCGAATGTCACCGGCAATATCGGTCCCGCCTCCGGCCCGACTCCACTCTCGCTACGCTGCAGATCGTTGACGACGGTCGCGTCCGACACGGCAAGCCGCGGTGATCCGACCGATCATCGACAGGACCCCCCGGCCCCCGAGCGCGGCTGGCAAACCCCGGCCGACGACGCCAAAATTGATTCACCCCGCCACCGGTGGTCGATGGGCAGTATGTCCCTTGGCAACCCGGAGGGTGTGGATTGTAACCAGTTGTAAATACGCCTGTTACAAACGGTTCTGGGCGGCCCCGATCCCCGCGCCACGACCGGCGTGAACGCGCCGAATCGACTATACTCCTGTGACGTTCTAACCCCCCTTGGCTCGGCCACTAAATCACAATGACGGATACCGAACACGCATCCCCCCCCACCGCCGCCCCCGATGCCTACACCTCCGAGTCGATTCAGGTTCTGGAGGGCCTGGAAGCAATTCGCAAACGGCCGGGCATGTTCGTCGGCGGCGTCGGCCTCTCCGCTATCCATCACCTCGTGTATGAGTGCGTTGACAACGCCATAGACGAAGTCATGGCCGGCTACGCCACCACCGTTACCGTCCAGCTCGATGTGGACGGCTCCTGCTCGGTGATCGACAACGGCCGAGGCATGCCCGTCGATCCCATGGTTCATGAGAACCCCACCATCAGCGGCCGGCCCGCCGTCGAGGTCATCATGACCGAGCTCCACGCCGGCGGAAAGTTCGACGACAACGTCTACAAAGTCTCCGGTGGTCTGCACGGCGTGGGCGTGAAATGCGTCAACGCCTTGTCCGAATGGACCGA
>JAZFYE010000180.1:0-7208 GCA_036475395.1 Phycisphaerales bacterium | reverse complement strand
CCTTGCAGAAACTTCTCGCCGAGGCCCAGAACGGCGATATGGATGACGAGCAGAAGAAGAAGCTTGCCCAGCAGCTTCAGGACCTCGCCCAGCAGATGGAGCAGCTCGCCCAGCAGCAGCAGGAGTTGGAGCAACTGCTCCAGCAGGCGGGCATGAACCCGCAACTGGCCCAGGACCCGCAGGCTTTGCAGCAGGCCATCCAGAACAACCCGAACCTCAATCAGCAGCAGCAACAGCAGTTGATGCAGATGGCTCAGGCCCAACAGGCTGCGGCCCAGATGATGCAAGGCATGGGCCAGGCGATGCAGCAGATGGCCCAAGCGATGCAGGCGGGGCAGCTCGGCCAGCTCGGCCAGGCCGGCCAGCAGATGGGCAATCAGCTCAACCAGCTCGAGGCGATGCAAATGATGCTCAAGCAGGCGCAAGCCGCCGCCAACATGTGCCAGGGTCAGTGCGCCGGCCTCGGCCAGGGGTTGGCGCTGCAACAGGCGATGCAGCAGTGGCGGCGGGGCGGGGCATTCGGGAACCGCGGCTGGGGCGAAGGCGGCAAGGCCCCCATCCAAAGAACCCCAGCCGGCACGAAGATCGAGCAGGCTCGCACCAAGACCACGTCCGGAGACATCATTGCCCGCTGGCTCGTGGAGGGACCGCAGATCACCGGTCAGTCACAGGCCAAGCTCAAGCAAGTGTCGGCGGTTGTGGCCGAGGGCTATGAGGAAGGGCTGACCGAGGATCAGCTTCCGCGTCGCTACCACGAGCCGCAGAAACATTACTTCGGCGAGCTGAAGAAGTTCGTCGAGGCGGTCGAGCGAACCACCGAGGAACCGGCCGACGCGGCGACGCCAGATGAATCGCAGTCCGACGACTGAGTCGAGTCGGCTCCGAACCAGACCGTCGCCTGGCGATCGGCGGTGTGGCATGTCGTGCGGCGGCGGCCTTGCCTTTGTCGCGGCTCTGCTTCTGACGCTCACCGGTTGCGGCCGTTCAGCAAACGAACCACATGTCGTTCTCTACGTCTCCGCCGATGAATACCTCGCCCGGCAAGTGATCCGCGAATTCCAGGGGCAGACCGGCATTCGCGTGGATCTCGTCAGTGACGTCGAAGCAAAAAAAACCACGGGCTTGGTTCAGCGCTTGCGGGCCGAACGCGACAACCCGCAGGCGGATGTGTTCTGGTCGTCCGAGGTCTTCATGACCATCCGACTTGCCGAGGAGGGTGTGCTCGAGCCATACGAGTCCGAGGCGACGGCCGACTGGCCGAGCACCTACCGTGACCCCGAGAACCGTTGGTACGGATTTGCGGCGCGAGCCAGAGTGATCGTCTACGCCCCTGATCGTGTTGACGAGGATCAGCTTCCCGACACCTGGATGGGCCTGTGCGACAGCCGTTTCAAGGGACGAATCGTCATGGCCGATCCGCGGTTCGGAACCACCGGCGGCCACCTCGGGGCGATGAAGGCCTATTGGACCCGCATCATGGGCGCCGCCTACTACACCGCGTTCCTCGATGGTCTGGCGGACAACCGCGCGCGAATGCTGCCCAGCGGCAACGCCGGCGTCGTCCAGGCGGTGGCCGGCGGAGAAGCGGACCTCGGCCTCACGGACACGGATGACGTCTGGGCCGCCCAGGCGCAAGGCGCAAACGTTCGCCTGATCTATCCCCGCCACGCGGCCGGGTTCGGCAACGACGGAACCGGTACGCTGCTGATCCCCAACACCGTGGCCCGTGTGGCCGGTGGACCCAACCCCCAATCGGCGGCGCAACTGATCGACTTCCTTCTTTCGGAGCGTATCGAGCGCCTGCTCGCCGAGTCAGTCTCACACAACCTTCCCGTTCGACCCGGACTTGCCGAGCAATATTCTGAGTACGCCGTGCCCGATCCGCTGCACGTGAACTATGCGAGGGCCGCGGGCATGATGCGAACCGCCGTCGAGCAGGCGGTGCGGCGACTGAGCGACAAAGACCACGACGATGCGCCGTAGCGGGTGGGTGGTGCCGGGGATCGCGCTGCTGCTGTGGCTGGCGGCGGTGGGGTACCCGGTCGCGGCAACGATTGCGTCGCTCTCGGCAACACCCACCACCGATCTGCCACTGCGCAGCGCCGGTGAACTGCTGCTGATCACCACGGCCTGGGCGCTGAGTGTCGCGCTGGCGGCGGCGATCCTCGGCTGGGTCCCGGGCCGCGTCCTGGGTCGAGCCCTGCAGGGGCGAGGGTTCATTCCCCTGGCGATTGCCATGCTCGCGCCCATCTGCGTGCCCGCCTATGTGGTGTTCTGGTGTTGGTGGCAGGTCTGGCCGGAGGGTTCTGACCTTTTTAACTGGGCCGTACAGACCGAGCGGCGGGCCCAGCTCCTCAAGGGCACGACCCTACTTACCGGATTGGTCTGCTGGTCCTGGCCGCTCGTGGCGTGGTGTGTGGCCGGCTCGGCGGCGGCGACGCCGCCTGAGCGTGACGAGCTGCTTCGTCTGGACAGCGTCGGACCGGTCCGACGGCTGGTTGAGCGACTTCGGACCGACGGCCGTGGCCTGGCGCTGGGGGGGCTCATCGTCTTTCTCGTCGTTTTCAACCACACCACGAGTTTCGATCTGGCTGGGATATTCACATTCGCCAACGAGCTTCGCGCCGCCGATGCCTTGGGCGCGAACGCGGCGGCGCTTCTTCGAGTCGCGGCCCCAGCCGTGGGCATCGCCGCCTTAGGGACGGTGATCATTTGGCTCGTACTTGGGGGATCGCCCCCGACCGGCGCGAAGCGCGGATCGCCCCTGAGCAGGAGCGCACTGGGCGCAACAATCGCGATCTGGCTCGTCTCGGTGCTCGGACCGGTGCTCGTTTTCGCGACGAACCTCGGCGAAGCGGATGAGATCGCGGAGTTCTTCGGACTCTACGGCGGCGCGGTCGCGGGAACATTGGTTGTCGCGGCGGTCAGCGGTGGGCTGAGCGCGCTTATCGCCATCGGGCTGGCGGCGGCGTGGCAGGATCATCGACCGGTGGTTCGAACGCTCGCGCATCTTCAGGCCTTGGGCTGGATCTTCGTCGCCCTCGTGCCCGGCACCATCGTGGGTGTCGCGATGGAGGCTGCATACAACATTCCACTGAGTATTACGCCGGGTCGGACCGTCGCCGATCTTGTTTACCTGACCCCGGCTATCCTTGTGGCGGGTTATCTGGCTCGCTTCGGTTTCGTCGGTGCGCTGTTGGGTCGATGGATGGCCGTGCGTGAGCCGCGCGAGCTGACCGCATTGCGCCGACTCGACGGTGCGCAGACCATGGGCGGGATGTTCGCATCGTCCTGGCCCCGGTTTTTAGCAGCGGGTTTGGGGACAATGGCGGTGGTGACCACATTGTCGCTGAGCGAGATTCCCGTTACGGCCCGCCTCCAACCTCCGGGCGCGGGATCGCTGGCCGCGGCGGTCCTCAACGCCTTGCACTATCAGCGACCGGATACGGTGATGTTCGCCTCACTCGTGCTCATCGGCGCGGCGGTGGCGGCGGCAGCGATCGCCGTGGGGGCCTGGGCGTTTGTACGCCGAGCGTGGCGTGGGCCGACACTCGCCGGACTGGTCGCGGCATGTTTGCTCGGTGTAAGCGGGTGCGATGCCGGCGATCGTGAATCACCCGAGCCGCTCCAGACGCGGTTCACGTTCGGTTCGCCCGGCATCTCCCTGGGGCAGTTTGATTACCCGCGCGCCTTGGCGGTCGATGCGCCGAATCAATTCGTCTATGTCGTGGACAAGACCGCGCGGGTGCAGCGGTTCGGGTTCGACGGCCGGCCGCAACTCCAATGGCGGATGCCGAAACGGGAAAACGGCAAGCCGACCGGAATTAGCGTCGCCCCCGATGGCCGGGTCTTCGTCGCCGATACGCATTACCAGCGCGTCATCGCCTACGACAACCAAGGCAACGAGCTGATGCGGTTCGGCCGGTACGGCGAAGGGCCCGGCCAGTTCATCTATCCCACCGACGTCGCCTTTGGACCAGAGGGACGCCTGTACGTTTCGGAGTACGGCGGCAGCAACGACCGCATCCAGGTCTTCACCGCCGAGGGGGTGTATCTCTTCGGCTTCGGGTCCTATGGGGCCGGGCTCAGGCAGTTCAGCCGGCCGCAGTCGATGCTCTTTAGCTCAGACCGCAGCGAGCTGTACATCGCCGACGCGTGCAATCATCGCATCGTCGTGGTCGATCCCGAGGGGAACCCGCTTCGCGTGCTCGGCGGGTACGGCCGGGGACCCGGTCAATTGGCCTACCCCTACGGTCTGATGGGGCTCGACGACGGATCGCTACTGGTGTGTGAGTATGGCAACAACCGCGTGCAGCGCCTCTCCCGGGCGGGTGAATGTCTCGGGCTGTTCGGCCGACCCGGGACCGGCGACGGCGAGTTGCACGCCCCGTGGGCTGTGGACGGCGACGCCAAGCGCGTTTTTGTGCTCGATTCCAGGAACAACCGGGTGCAGGTGATCCGAACTCCCTCATAAGGCAGCCGTAACAAAGGAAGGAAGAAGCGGCGGCGGCGGGTACACTGGATATTTGAGACGCGCAGGAGCCATCGATGTTTGCTGATCTTCCCATCCAGTTCGATCGGCCGGGTTGGCTGCTGTTGCTGCTTTTGATCATCCCGGCTTTCCTGATCGCGCGGCGCAGCATCGGCGGGCTCTCGCGACGCAAGGCGTACACCTCCTTCGCGCTGCGGGCGGTGGTTATCGCCCTGCTGAGCACGGCGCTGGCCCGCCCCGTCTGGGAGAAGCGAGGCGAAGGGCTCACCGTCACCCTCATCCTCGATCGCAGTCAGTCCGTTCCGAGACCACTGCAACGCTTCGCGCTGGACTTCGTTCGCGACGCGGCGGAGATGAACAATGATGACGACAATCGGCTGGCCGTGATCACCGTCGGCCGCGATCCCGTCATCGTCGCCTTGCCCGACCGCTACTCGGCCGTCCCGGATGAGATCCAAGATCCGCCCGATCTGACGGCGACCAATCTTGCCGCCGCGATCCGAACCGCCTTGGCGATCATGCCCGACGACACGGCCAATCGTTTCGTCGTCGTGTCGGATGGCAATGAGACCGTTGACTCCGTGCTCGCGGCGGCGGAGCTGGCCAAGGCCAACGACGTTCGCGTGGATGTGCTGGTGCTGGAGTACGAGCACGCCAATGAGGTCTTGTTTGAGCGCATCGTCGCTCCCGCACGAGCGCGCCAGGGTCAATCGGCCACCATCAAGCTCGTCCTGCGCAGTCAAAGCAACGCCTCGGGACTGTTGACGCTGACCATGAACGGTGAGCCGTTGGATCTCAATGGCGAAGCCCCAGGCACGGCGGCTCGGGTGACGCTTCAGCCGGGGCCGAACGTCATACCCGTCACCATAAGTCTCGACGAGTCGGGGCCGTTGCAATTTCGGGCGAACTTCGAGCCGGACGCCGACGCGCAAGACAACGTTCAGGCCAACAACACTGCGGTTGCGGTGACGTTCGTCGGCGGCGAAGGAAAGGTGCTGGTCATTGACGAGACGGGGGCGGAGTCGCAGCATCTGGTCCAGGCGCTGCGAGAGAGCAAGATCACGGTGCACGTGGACGGGCCCGACGCCCTGGCCCGCGGCGCGGTCTTCTTGAGCGGCTATGACGCGGTGGTGTTGGCCAACATCCCCCGGTTCGCCGTCACCGACGACGAGGATCGCATGCTGCGGGCGTACGTGCACGACCTGGGCGGCGGGCTGGTGATGCTGGGCGGGCCCCAGTCGTTTGGGGCGGGCGGCTGGATCAACTCCGACGTGGCCAAGGCCCTGCCCGTGAAGCTTGATCCGCCGCAGACCCGCCAGATGGTGCGCGGGGCGCTCGCCCTGATCATGCACTCCACCGAGATGCCGCAGGGCAATTTCTGGGGACAGAAGATTGCGATCGCGGCGATTGAAGCGCTCAGCAGTCAGGATTATGTGGGCATCCTCGATTATGGAATGGGCGGCGTGGTTTGGGAGTGGGGACCTGATCTGGCCGGTGACAAATCCGCACCGATCGCAGCCGCCAAGAAGATGCGCATGGGCGACATGCCCGACTTTGCAAGCGCGATGCAGTTGGCCCTTCAAGGATTGGATCCGCTTCCCGCCGGCCAGAAGCACGTCATCATCATCTCCGATGGCGATCCGCAGCCGCCGTCGCAGAAACTGCTGGATGACTTCATCGCGGCCAACATCACCATCAGCACGGTGCTCATCGCAGGCCACGGTTCGGGCGTTGATATTAGAACCATGAAGGCGATCGCCGAGTACACAGGCGGAACGCCGTACGGTCCGATCAAGAACCCCAAGAGGCTGCCGGAGATCTTCATCAAGGAAGCGCAGCTCGTTTCGCGATCGTTGATCGTCGAAGGCGAGTTTCAGCCGATGGTGGTGAGCCGCCTGCCCGGTCCGATCGAGGGGTTTAGCGCGGTTCCGGGGGTTGATGGGTATGTGCTCACCGCCGAGCGCGAGGGGCTGAGCCTGATTCCCATCATCAGTCCGACCAGTGAAGGCAACGATCCGATCTATGCGCATTGGAACTACGGACTGGGCAAGTCGATCGCGTATACGTCGGACCTGACCGGGACGTGGGGAAGCCGATGGGCGAGCTGGCCGCGGTTTCGCACGTTCTGGGAGCAGTCGATCCGCTGGGTGATGCGGCCCAGTGCGCCATCGAATCTGACCGTCAACACCCGTCAGGAAGGCGATCAGGCGATCATCGAGGTGGAGGCGCTGGATGTTGATGCGTCGTACCTGAACTTTCTTCGCACCAGCGCCGTGGTGCTGCACCCGGACGGCGAGGCCACGCCGCTGCTGCTTCAACAGACCGGGCCCGGTCGATACCGCGGGCAGTTCCCCACCGACGAGGCCGGTGCGTATCTCGTGAATATCAATTACCTCGGCGGGACGGCGGAAGAACCAATCGAAGGCAACCTCCAGGCGGCGGTGTCGGTGCCGTACCCGCGCGAGTTTCGTTATGTAAAACACAACGCGGCGCTTTTGCGTGAGCTGGCGGAGCGAACCGGGGGGCGGGTGCTCAGCGGCGCGAACCCCCAACTTGTCGATCTATTTTATGATCAGCAGCTCGAATTACCGTTGAGTCCCAAGAGCACGTGGGACCTGATGACGATCCTGGCGGCGGCGCTGTTCCTTTTGGATGTGGCGACGCGACGGATATCGGTTGATCGGCAAATGGTGGCGGCGGCGGCGGCCCGCGCCGT
>JAZFYE010000179.1:0-3362 GCA_036475395.1 Phycisphaerales bacterium | reverse complement strand
GAACTTCTGCGCGGCGTCTTCGATGCGGCCATGAGCGTATACCTCGATCGCTTCCTGAACGTCCCGGCGGTGCGCCTCCCCGAGCCGAGCGCGACCCCCACCGACCGTGATCCTCAAACAATCCTGGCACAGCTACCCGCTCTGCTCGACCGACAACAGCAGGTGAACGAGTCAGGCGCGACGGTGGCCGAGTACCTGCGCGATGGGGCCGACCCAGCGCAACTCCTGGCGTTGTTGGGAGGACTGCTGCTGCGCGAAGACCGCGACTTTCACACCATCCAAACGGTCGAGGCGGCCTTTGCCCAATACGAATTGCTCCAAGATACGACGGCTGGGACCCACGTTCTGGTGGCCGCGGCACGGTATCTGGCCGCGCATGCGCCGACCGTCCGGGCTCAGGGCCAAACCTATCGCATTGCGCAGCGCCTCCACCGGGGCGAGCGGGTGTATGAGGGAGCCTAGGTCGTTGGTGCAAGCCTAGGTACCCCGCAACGAAATCCAACAAAGCTCAAAAGACGTGGTCCACACGCACGGCCCAACCCGCGTGTAGGGGTGGTCTCGTAGAAGCCGATCTACCGCTGTTACACGGACAAGGACGAAACTCCCATGCGTATTCATCCAAACCAGCGTTTCGTGGCCGCCGTTTCGGTGGCAACGCTCGGCGTGCTCGGAGCAACGCTGCTCGTCGCGGCGGGAACGGGGGATTCGGGCGAGCCCAACGGCAATCCGGTAGAGCTGGCCGCGGTCCCGCTGGGTCGTTCACCGCTGCCGATCCCGGCGAGTAATCCACAGACCGCAGCGAAGATCGAGCTCGGCCGGCGCCTTTATTTCGACACGCGCCTGAGCGCAGACGGAACAGTGAGTTGCGCCACCTGCCACAGCCCTACGTTGGGGTGGGCTGATGGTCGTCCCACAAGCAAGGGGATTGACGGTCAGATTGGCGGACGGAATGCTCCAAGCATTATCAATGCCGCGTATCACCGCACCCAATTCTGGGACGGACGCGCCGCATCCCTTGAGGAGCAAGCGCTCGGCCCGATCGAGAATCCAATCGAGATGGGCAGCGACCTAACAGAGGTGGTAAATAGGCTGTCTGAAGACTCGGTTTACACCAAGCGCTTTGAAGAGGTCTTTGGCACACAAGTGACGCGCGACGGAATCGGCAAAGCGATCGCGGCCTTCGAGCGCACCATCATCAGCGGCAACTCACCCTACGACCGCTACGAGGCGGGAGATGAGAGCGCTCTGAACGAAGCGCAGAAGCGCGGCATGGAAATCTTTATGGATAGAGCGAATTGCGCGGTCTGCCATACACCGCCTACGTTCAGTAACGGACGTTTCTACAACGCCGGCGTGGGGATGAAGGAAGACGAGCCTGATTCCGGGCGTATGGCGGTCACCAAGCGCGAGCGCGATTTTGGCCGGTTCCGCGTTCCGTCGCTCCGGGAGGTGAAGGAAACCGGGCCGTATTTCCATGACGGGAGTGCTGCGACCCTGGAGGAGGCTGTTGCGCTGATGGCAGGCGGAGGTATCGACAATCCCAACCTCTCGTCAATGTTCAAAGTTGTTGGTCTCGCCAATCTCACTGAGCAGGACAAGAGCGATCTTGTAGAGTTCCTCAAGGCGCTCTCCGGCGAGTATCCCATCGTTGACGCCCCGGAGTTGCCGCGGAACGAAGCGGCAAGTGAAGTCGCCCAGGAAAAGCCATGACTGGACAAAGCGACGCGAGCGCCCGACAAGTCGCGACTGCGGATCACGCAGCTGGTCCGCTGAGCGCGGGAACCAATGCGACTCGTTCCCAAAGGACGTTCAGCGACGTTTGCCCTCGGCTGCTTCGATCTTCGGGAGTAGGGATTATGTCGGGGTTGATAGCCGGTGTGCTTGTGTTGGGAATCAGTGGTCGAATCGCAATGCGGGTCATCGCGCTCGCCGGCAGGGCGGAACCCAGTTTCAGTATCGGGGGCACGTTGGCGGTGCTGGCGGCCTTTGGTGTACTGAGCGCGCCGTTAGGCTTGGCCTTCGTCGCCTGGTCCAGGTATTTGCCAAGGGCTGGCGTGTGGGGCGGTGCGGGCTTCGGAGTCGTCCTGTTTATTCTGGTCGCGGGATTGACCATCGTGCGGCGCGGTGGGGCTGGTGATCTCGGCAACCACTTGGTATCCGGTAGCGCACTCTTGGGCGGACTGCTGGTGCTCCACGGAGTCGGGCTCAGCATCGCGACTACGTGGGTCGAGCAGTGGTTTCCCGCGCCCAACCGCAGTGTTCGCTCAATCCTAGGACTGGGGTCCCTGTTGCTGATCGCTGGGTTCGGCCTGGTCATGTGGGCGGCGTTCGTCTTCGACCCTTCCGAGTGAACGAGCGATCAGCTCACCGATTCCCGAGGCTCGCGACCGCGCCCATGATCTACCCGCGTGGGACTGCGTGGCCGTGTTCGCTCGGGCCGATGGCTCCTTCACGGTCGTGTACTAGACCGGCCGGCCAATGCCACAGTCCGATCGTGCGGGATATACTGGGTACCGAAAACGGCCGATGACAAGCGGTTGCATCGCCTCACCGAGGCGTCGGACGGCTCAGGGCTAGTAGCTCAGTTGGCTAGAGCGCACCCCTGATAAGGGTGAGGTCGGAGGTTCGAGTCCTCCCTGGCCCATTCACCCCAACCCCTTGTTGCCGCAAGGGGTTGTTTGTTTGCGCATGGCCTGGCGTCCAGCCCACGCGATGCGCTGGCTTGGGGCTCGTCACCGTCAAGCGGCCGTGCTCCCAGTCAAGGTCGGTTCAACCGGCGGGGCTGCCCGCTTCGGCCTTTCGTCGAGCGCCGGGTGTTTGCCTGGTGCTATCGACCGCCTTCTTATGGTGTCAGGATTTTTCCGGCGGCGTCACGGGGCGCTCTCTTTTTATGGCGTATAGAGCAGATTGCATTGGTCCGTACGATTCACGACGCCCTCAAGTCGTTCACTCAAGTGAAACCTGCTCTGGACAGGCAGCACCCGCGTTCTCGGATATCTGAGGAGGCGGGAGTTGGCCACGGCGCGACTACGGACACGGCCCCCAGTTGACGAGGAGGGCGAGGAGGTCGGACGCGCCGACGGTGCCGTCGCCGTCGAAGTCAGGCGGACCGCCGGGGTCGGACCCCCATTGCACGAGTAACGAGAGGAGGTCGGACGCCCCGACCACCTCGTTGTCATCCAGATCCCAGGGGCACTGAACGTTGATCAGAACCGTCACCGACCCGCCCGTCTCACCCTCATCGGCGTTCACGGTCACGAGGTCAAAGACGCCATCGTCGTTGAAATCCGTGTTGACGACGAAGTTCGGATCGGCGTCAACGCTAAAGGCGACCGGCTCCTCGAACACCAGGTCACCGGTGT
>JAZFYE010000178.1:0-7997 GCA_036475395.1 Phycisphaerales bacterium | reverse complement strand
CTGAAGAAGGCATCATGGCATCATGGCATCGAGGGATCGAGGGGGGAGAAGAAGGCACTAGGCACTAGGCATTTGGCATTAGGGGCGAGCCGGGTTGTGTCAACCCGGTGGACGCCCGACCTGACTGTGCATCCGAGCGCCGTACTTATGCCGCGTCCACCGGCCCGACACGGGCCGGCTCACGAACCAGTAGCAATGCGTATGAGTGGGCGCTTCAAATCGAGGCGGGCTGCGGGTGGGTCAGAAACCGCAGTTCCAGGTACCGCGCGACGTAGTCGAGAATACTCGTCGCCTCGGGAATGTCGGGGTTGTTGGTCGGTCCGCGCGGCTCGAATCGCATGCCGCGAAATCGATCGACGGCGTCTTGAAGCGGCAAGCCGTACTGCAACGCCAAACTGAACGCGCGGCAGAAACCTTGGATGAGCCCTGACAACGTCGATCCTTCCTTGCTCATCTTGATAAAGATCTCGCCCGGGGTGTTGTCGTCAAACAGGCCGATCGTGAGGTATCCCTCGAACCCGGCGATGGTGAATTTGTGCGTCACCGATCGTCGGGTCGAGGGCAGGACTTGTCGCGGTGCGATCAACGGCGTCATTCGTCGGCATAATCCCCCGCCGCCAAGCCGCGGCGTCGGTCCCTACATCGTCCAGGTCATGGGCGGCGCTGCAGTTTCAACTCGGGTTCGAGACCGCGCTCAGCCTCCATGCGCACCAGACCGCGGCCACGACGAGAAGGGTGACACCGCCGATGCGCTGCGGACGTCGTCCCATCCTACCGATTGATGTCGCGGCGGCGGCGAGCGCGAGCATGAGGGCGGCCTCCGGTGCGTACGCCCCGAATCCATAGGCCACATGCTTGAGGGCGGTAGTGTTGCCGCCGGTCACAGTTTGGACCGCCATGGGGATCAGTTGTCGCAGGGCGATGTTTGGGCAATTCGGGCTACCCCCCACCACACCTCAGAATCGCCCCCCAGTGCCGCGTCAACGCGGAAATCGGCCCTCGACGCACTGGCTTGCGTGGCCGAGTATGACCGACTGTGGCCGACTTCGTGGCAGTAGCGTGGCAGAAAATGGCAGACACCGGCGAGCGCATCGGTGAAAAAAGCCCGGCCTCAAACGAGAGACCGGGCACACCTCGGCCCACAACGGGGCCGAATTGAAGGACTATCCAACGAGTGTCAACCGCTCCGCAAGCTGGGCCGTCACCCACGCCTCTAGTTTGGCGACGCCAACACGCATAGCCTTCACCCTCGAAACGCGATCCGAGTACGGATTGACGATCAACTCGCGGCTGCCTTCGCCAACGTCACGGCGGAGCATTGTGATTTGGAGCAATTCGAGACCGGCCTCAACGCACCACGAAGTGAACGACTTGCGAAATGATCTAACATTCAGCACTTCGCCCGCTTCGTCAACGACGGCGATACCCGCACGTTTGAGATCACGCGGCAGACACGCCTTGTGAAACGGCTTGGCCCACAGCAGCGTAGCGGGGTCCTTGCCCTTATAGCGTTCCCGCAGGTGCACGAGTACGGACTTCGGCAGTGGCAACACCACCTTGGCCTTGCGGGTCTTAGACGCCAACAACGGAATTGTGAGCGTGCCCTCTTTCCAGTTGATATTGCCGACTTGCAACCGGCAAGCCTCGGTCTCGCGGATTCCCGTCATCGCCCGTAGCCGGTATGAGATTGCTCTATCCCGTCGGTCTCGCATCACTTTGGGGGACAGCAGGCGGCCCTTCGTGTCGGTGTCCCCGCCAAGCGACGAACATAGCGACTCCAACTCCGCGACTGTGAAAGCCCGGTGTGGGATGCGGGCATCTTCGGCGGGCATCTTCAGCTTCTCAAGGCGGTCGGCGGGATTCGCCACGATGTACCCTCGGTCCACCTGCATACACCACTTCCCGAAGCTCGAATAGGTGCCCCGTAGTTGTCTGATCGTTGATAGACCGACATGCCCGGGCAATGTTCGCAAGTGTGCCTGAAACCGTTTGGCGCTGTGGGCAAAGTCGGCAACGGTTTTCAGGTTGCAAACCTTGGCCGATTTGATCTTCTTCATACGATACCGGGCCAGCCGTCGCGTTTCATCGTTGGCGTTCATATCCGCGATGAACGCTTCAATGATGGGACCGATAGGTTTCTTGGCGTGTTTCACAACCTCCAACTCGCTCACGTCGATAACCCGGTCGTCCACCTTGCGGGCTTGGACCCGCCCGTTTGCTACCAACTCATCAAGCGCCTTCTGGCTTTCGAGTTTGGAAGCGTAAAGGGTGACGTGCATCCGCTTCTTGAGCGGACCTTGATAGCGACCACACCACGGGCCAACGGGCTTCCCGTTGTGATCCTTTGCTCTGTAGACCTTTGCCATTGTGAAATCCTCCAAATAGGTGTTGGACAGCAGAGTATCGGGTGGGGGTCACTTGTGTCAACTGCCATTTCCCAATTTGGCGAAAAAAGTTTGCGGGCCTCATCGGCTCTGCTCGTCGATCCACTCTTCAAGGCTGGCCCGCACCACATAGATATGCGAGTTGCGCGCGTTGCTGTGGCGAACGCAGCGAACCTGTTTGGTGTTCACCAAATGGCGGATGCGTTTCTTTGAGAGACCGTATTCTTTGGAGGCATCCGCGAGTGATAGCAGTTTGCCCGGCGGTCTTGGCGGGGTTGCCGGTGCAGGTGTTGACGGGTACGGCTCCAGTCCGGCACCGATGAGCATTGCGTCGGTGCGGAGTCGTTGTGCCCTGAACTTCCGTATGAAGGCCGTGAAGTCCAATTTGCCAAGAGGTTCGTTGTCGGGCATGAGGGAAGGGACTCCGAGGGTCTCGCGGGCGCGTAGAAAAAAACAGGGTGAGAATCGGGGGCGGGGGTAACTCCAGCACCCTTCAATTCCCAGTCAATTTGTCTCCAATCCCGACCACTATCGCGCCATTACGGATGACATCTACCAATCCTCTACCACAAATACCACAACAACTTTGGACCCCCCTCGACAGGGGCGGAGTTGCCACCCTTGGGGGCAGGTGCGTCAAGGGGATCGGGAAAACGCCCCCGCCCCCTTTCGAGGGCTAGGACGATGGTGAATGTTGCGGAGCCTAGACTCCGCCCCATTGCAACCGGGGGTATCGTCAACTCGGCCAACTCTGCACGTCGTTCGCCGGGTAAATGTTCGCTCTTCGCGTATTCCTCGCAGGTCTTGTCGCCGCGTCACCGCGTGCGGGTATCTTCCACAAGCAATCAGTCGTGATCGAAGCCTCCGAAGTTCATTGGGATGCGCTGGTCGGCCCACACGTCCACGGCCTTCACGTCGATCCCACTGGCGAGTAGATGGAAGATGATCTCCCCGACCTCTTGCTCCTCGGCCTCGCGCTCCGAGCACCCCCGCTGCCGGGCCTTGATGTAGGCGGCTCGGGCGTGGCCCTCGATGTCGAGCAGGGCTCGGTTGTCGTGGGGGTGCTGCTTCATCAGCTTGTTGGTGTTGAGTTTCGTGTGCATACCTATTCTTGGCTCCAGAATGCGGTTTGAGCCGGGTGAGCCTAGCAAGTGAGACAACCTCTCTATATGTATTCTCTCCACGCGCTAAAGGTGTGTTGGTGCTAGGTTCACTAGGCTCAAACATCATTCGGCCTTACTTTCCCGGAGCCGTTGAGCCAAGGGGCTTTCTAGCGGCACGGCGGTATTGGTCACCGCCTGTCTTGCAACTACACCCGCAGCCCGCTCCCGAGCAAGCCGCTCCGATTTCAGCCCAACGCCAAAGTAGTGATAGTGCTGGTCGCCCTTCTCGTTCCTGGGCCGGTGCCGTTTGAGCGCTGGGACCGCCGCCGCGAGGTCTTTACCGAACTGGGCATCGCCAAAGTGACGCTCGTTCTTGGAGTCGCACCAATTCTTATAGGCCATAGCGAGCCTGCCGCATTCCACTTCATGGGCCGGGCCGACATCACAATCGTCGTCGAGGAACCTTCGCACCGGGCTCCCGAGCGTAGCGAGCTGGTCCACAAGTTCTAGCCCTGCCTTGGGCTCCACAAACGCGTCGTCACGCTGGAGCTTGAAGTAGCCGCGCAGCGCCCAGTTCAGGATGCCCGGCAACTCGGCCTCCAGCTTGCGCCGCAAATGCCGATCTTCTTTGCCGTCGAACGAATGGACAAGGCGCAGCACAAGGAACCGCCCCGCCAGTGATCCACTCGGGTCATTGAATGACGGCAACTCGTTCGTCGCCATCATCACGCGAGTTGGCAACTCGATCGACACCGCGTCTTTGTGTTTGATGTTGATCGAACAAAGGTCCGTGCCCGAGATATTCAACAAGGCTTGCACACCCGCCGCCGAGGTGCGTCGGTCTAGTCGGGCATCACTTATTGCACAGAGCGGCTTGCCGATCAGTGGGGCCAGCCCGAACGAGCCGGACAGCGACTGAAGTGTTGCGGCAACAACGTTGTGCTTGCCGAGCATCTCCGTGATTGTCTTGATGATCGTGCCCTTGCCGGATCGCTTGGGGCCGTACAGCAGCAGTATCTTTTCAAATGAGGTGTCGGGCAGCAGCAAGTACCCCATCCACTGTTGCAGCAGCAACTTGCTCTCGGCATCGCCCGGCCACAACTCATCGAGGAACTTCAACCAGCGGAGCGGTGATCGAGCGTCCGGGTCGTACTCATACGGCAGGCAATAGGTCGTGAACAGGTCGAGGTCCGGGGCGTACAGACTGAGGCTCGGTACATGCAGCAAGCCATTCTGCAACGGCAACAAGTTCTCTACATCTTCGGGTACGTTGCCGCCCAAGTCTTGCGGCATCCCCGGCCCGATGCACAGCTTGTCGGCGAGTACGCTCATTGCTTGCTCAACCTGGAACGGCGTGGCCGATACGTCCAGCTCGTACATTTTTCTACGCATCAACTTCGGGTCGATCTTGACCCAATGGGTGCCGAGCGCCTCATAGAAGTCGCCGCCGTAGTACACGATGGAGTCGCGGCCATCTTTGTATCGACCGCCATTTTTCATAAGGCATTCGGCTCGTTCTTGTGGGTTCATACGGTCACATCTTCCATGAAGTCAGCGGCGAGTTCGGCGTCGTTGGCGTCAGCCATCATGCGTACCCAAACGTCACGCGGGATAACGGTGAGGTTGTGCTTGCGGCGTCGTTTTTGTAATTCATCTCACGACGCCCCCCCCTTCTGCATCAGCGCTTCGACATCACTGAGTCGAAACCGCGCCGCCTTACCGATCTTCACCTTCGGCAAGTCACAGCTGGCGACGAGGCGGTGTATCATCCGGGTCGAGCAGCCGAGAATCTCGGCTGCCTGTTGTGTGTTGAGTAGACGGTCGGATGAGGCGGGTGTAGCGGGCTTTGGTGTTGACAGTGTTGACATCGTAAAGTCCTTGCTTGTTTCGAGCCGCACCATGGCGGCCCACAAGGACTAAACGCTGGCTCCAGAGCGCGTGTTCTCCATGCCATTGCAGAATCACGGCTTGTCACTTCTTGTCACGCGTTGTCACGCTTTACAGCTTCTGAAAATGCTCGGGGAAGCGCTGACGCACATCGTCGAGGTGATATTGGTTGTGCGTGCTCTTCGTGGCTTTCGTGCCTGGCCGCTTCCTTGAACGGATTTTGTCTCGATATTTGGCCTGGCGTAACGATTCGGCCGTGATGTTGTAACGCTTGTCATACCACTGCGCTCCGAACCATTTCTGGCCAGCATCGCGAGGCTCTTCGTCCGACTGAGTCAGATGCACTTCGATCCTCAGGAGTCGCTCGCGTAGGACGTTCATCTGACCACGACTTGGTGGCTCACCCAAACGGACTGACAGGTTGGAGACCTTCGGCATTCGCCTTAGAATCACCTCTGGCTTCAGTGCCGATTCCCAGGGTCGCAGGATGTAGCGATACCAATGCTGCTGGAGCGCTTCCGCGTCCGCTTGTTCCTGCTTTGTTAGCTTCGAGCCACGCGGGATCATGGCCTGCACGACCTCACGGTGAACATGCCGGAAGTAGTTGTACGCAATTTCGACAGGATTGCTGCCGCTGACGCCATACCAATCCCCCAGCGGCGGATCATGCAGCGACACTTTGGCGTACTCATCGCGGCCGGCCACCACGTTCGCCCCGATCGCCACCATTTGGCCGTCTAACTTCGCGAAGTCGATAGGTAGGATGCCCTGCCTTTGGTGAATCTGAAACGCAGTACCGAGCGCTTCTCGGACCAACCGAGCCGTCGCGATCGACTTTGGGAAACGCTCATAGAGGTCGTTGTACCGAATGGGATCTGACTCGTAGCTTGATTCAACTTCATCGGCGATTTGTCGGTCGATGTCTTCGTCCGACACGCCGCGCACGTCATCGAGTTGTTTCGCGGGAGTTATGGCCATGGATCAACGTCCCTTTGAACGGAGCCGAACAGGTGTAGCCAGCGGGCGGTGATGAAGGCAAGCCGCTGGTCGGCTCGCACCGGCGAGTCACAAGGATGATAGCGCGCGTTGACGCTGACTCGCCTCAGTGTGTGCCTCTCACGTCGTCGCCGGCGCTGAGTCGTGCTTGCCGGCAAAGATCGCCTCATGCTCCGTGAAGTGATCCCACCAATGCTCCGGCCACATCGCCACCTCGGCCAGCAGAGCATTCGGGTCGGACACGTCTTCGCGGGAGACGTTGGCTGCGTAGACCTGCTCCAGCAGACTCGTCAATCCTCCCACTCCACCCCAACCAGCACACCCAACTCATACACCGCTTCGGACAGGTCCGGGCTCGCCACCCTCCACCAGTGCTTCTCGTCAGGAGCGTCCACAATCCGGTATCTGAGGGCAGTTCAACGCCGCGCACAATGACGGGTTGGTCTTTCTGCTGGGCGTGGACGTAGGTCATGAACGATCCAATCGCTCCCAGGCGAGCGAAGACACCCAGCACGCTCAACGCGAAGATGAGGACAAACTGACCCTTGGCGTTTCGATACACCTCCCCGAGCACCCAGCCGACGATATTGCCGAATAGACGCACCCGCCTTGTCACCTGGGACAGATTCGTGTGGAGCGCGCGTCCGGCCATCAAACCTCGACTCCGCGTTCGTCGGCCGCCCGCAATGGCGACTCCTGCGCGAGCGCCGTTCGTGCTGGTGTTGGAATGCGAACGCGGTAGTTCTCATCCGCAACAATTGAGTTCACGATAACACTCCGAAGCGTCACGCGATGCTGCGGTGGCTGATCGCCGAAATGTAGGGCCAGCATGAAATGACGGGCCCCTGGTTGGACCGTAAACGAGAAGCCCACCCAATCCGAGTCGCAGCGCAGCATCGCGACGTGCCGCTTACCGACCTGCGCCCCACGCTTGTCGTAAAGCAGCAGGAATACGCGTACGGCGGCACCGGGCGCCGCGTCGAAGCGAATGCGCGCGCTGTAGAACACGCTTGGATCGAAGACGCAGCCATCCTTGGGTTTTACCCGCGACCAGGCACCACGACCGAGCACCAGATGTGCGTTCGTGTGCCCCGATTCACTCGTGCCGACCTCCAACCCGCGGTTGGTCGGGACGCAGCGAACGTGAACCCCGGTCACGGTGGGTGGGGCGGGCGAGGCATAGTCCATCGTGAGCACCGGCTGCACGTGCGTCTTGTCCCTTGGGGGCTCGGACGCCGCGGCCCCAGCTTCATCGTCCAGGGTGCACTCGTCCACTGCGTATCCAAGAGCCGATTGCACATCGCCGCAGATCCGTTCGAACGCCATCCGATACTCCTCGGCCCACCGTTCGTAGCTCGGGAACTCGTCGCGGCGATTGGCGTCGATGCGCTTACCGAACTCAGTTTCCGCCAGCAATGGATAGACGACGATTCCAAGCTCGCGCAGGGTTCGTGTGAGGTAGGCCAGGTCCGAGACCATCCGCTGGAAGCTGATCCTTGCCTTCGTCGCCGTCATCAGTCTTTCCTGCGTGTACCGGTAGTACCAACAAGCCCGTTCGAACTGATTCAGCTCATCCCAATTCGGAATCGGCACGGTGCGATGGCGCCGATCCAGAGGCGTGTCATAC
>JAZFYE010000177.1:0-2424 GCA_036475395.1 Phycisphaerales bacterium | reverse complement strand
GCCGTGTATCCGCCGGGGTCGATCATCAAGCCGCTCGTGCTGGCCACCGCGGTCACGGAAGGCGTGTACGACCTGTACGAACCGATTCCTTGCACCGGTCACTTCTACCCGGAATTCAAGGACTTCGCCCGCTGCTGGATCTACCGTGATCCGAGCTTCCTCACCCACGGCGCGTTGGTCGCCGACGAGGCGCTCGCGCGATCGTGCAACATCTTCTTCTACACGATGGCGAAGCGGCTGGACATCGACCGCCTGCTCGACTGGTACGGCCGGTTCGGGCTGGGTCGTCGGATTGACATCGGACTGGCGTACACGAGCGACGGGAAGATTCGAGGCGAAGCGCGGGGAATGTTGCCCGGGCCGAAGCGCCTCGCCAAACTCGCCGAAGCAGGTGAAACGAAATCCGCCACCATCTTCATGGGGATCGGGCAGGGGCCGATCGCTTGGACGCCGGTGCAGGCCGCCAACGCGTATGCCACGCTGGCCCGCGGCGGCGCGATTCGCGATGCAACGTTGCTGCGCGATGAAGGGCAGCGGTCGGCAACTCGTCGCTCCAAGTTGGACGACCTGCACCTTGACCAACACCTGGTCGAAACGATTATGGAAGGGCTGCGCCAATCCGTTCAGCAACGCCACGGCACCGGGTATCGAATTCGCGCACTCAATGAACCAATCATCAACGCCCAGGGTGTCACGGTGTGGGCGAAGACCGGCACGGCCCAGGCTTCGCCTTGGCGCGCCGTGGACACCAATGGCGATGGCAAAGTGAACTCATCTGACGAACCCATTGCCGTGGACACCAACTTCGATGGTCAAATCGACGAGACCGATCTGCCGCTGGAGGATCTCGATCATGCGTGGTTCGTAGGACTCGTCGGGCCAAACACGAGCGGAACGCCGCAACCCAAATACGCCATCGTGGTCATTGTGGAGTACGGCGGCTCGGGCGGCAAAACGGCCGGGCCGATCGCGAATCAGATCATCCACGCACTGCAACTTCACGGCTACCTGCCCCAGTCCGGACCATGACTCACCTTGCCGCGACAACTCGTTCGCATCCGCTGATGCCCTCCGGTCTGCGCACCAAGACACGAGCCCTGCATCGGCCTGCGGTGAGCATTATCAACGTCGGGTGGGTGTGTGTCGGCGCCGCCGCTGTCCTCAGTTGTGTCGGGTTTGTGACGATCGCGACCACCGAGCCAGCCTATGCACTGAAGCATTTGGTGCATGTGTTTGTCGGCCTCATCGCGGCTGCGACCGTGGCCGTCCCGCATTACCGTTGGGCGTTGCGTTTCAGCTACCCATTGCTCCTTCTCGTTGTGGCCATGTTGATTTTCGTCCTGATCCCCTGGGTGCCGGAAGTGATCGTTCACCAGCGCAACGGCGCCCGGCGATGGATTTCGCTGCTGGTCACGGACTTCCAGCCGTCGGAACTCGCCAAGATCGCCTACGTACTGGCCTTGGCCAGCTACCTCCGGTTCCGCAGCAACTACCGCCGATTGCGCGGTCTTTTGTTGCCGTTGGGGCTGACGTTTGTGCCCATGGGGTTGATTCTTATCGAGCCGGACCTGGGCTCGGCCATGCTCTTCCTGCCCACGCTTTTTGCGTTGCTGATCGCCGCCGGGGCCAAGCTGCGCCACATCGCGCTCGTGATTTTTCTGGGCTTGTCGCTGGCCCCGGCGATGTACCCGCTTCTGGAGCCGCATCAGAAGGGCCGCATCAAGGCCCTTGTTGCCCAGGTTGCCGGGGACCCGCAGTACGAGAACGACATCGGCTTTCAGGGCGCGCGCTCGATGACGCTCACCGGCGCGGGCCAACTCGTCGGCGTCGGCAAGCAGCACGCGGCGGCGCTGATCCACTTCAATCACTTGCCGGAAAATCACAACGACATGATCTTCGCCGTGATCGCATGTCGATGGGGTCTGCTGGGCGCGCTGACCACGTGGAGCCTGTTCCTGGTGCTCGGAGCGGGCGGGTTGCTGGTCGCGGCTCAGACCAAGGATCCCTTTGCGCGACTTGTTCCGGTGGGGATCGTCGCCATTTTCCTTGCCCAAATGACGATCAACACCGGCATGACGATCGGACTCATGCCGATTACCGGCATGACGTTGCCGTTCGTCAGCTACGGCGGTTCGAGCCTGGTCACGGCATGGATCATGGTCGGCCTGCTGCTGAACATCGGCATGCGCCGCCCGCGGTATCTGGCCCGCGAGGCCTTCGACTTCGACGAGCAGGATGATGCCGAACTCTAAAGGCGTGCTCTTGTGAACGCCGAACCGCTCGAACCGACCGAGGTTTTCCTCGCTACGGCCAAGGAGTACGGTCTCGTCTTCGATGCCGGCGATGTGCCACACCTCGGCCGTTACCTGTCGATGCTGCTGGAGGCCAACACACGCTTCAACCTCACTGCGATTACCGATCCCA
>JAZFYE010000176.1:0-5501 GCA_036475395.1 Phycisphaerales bacterium | reverse complement strand
CGAACCGCCGCCAACATCTATTTCTACGCCTCGGAACTAAACCGGCCGCGGCCGCGGCTGGCCCCGCACTTCGTCGCCGCCGCCGGGAATACCGGTCAACGGGCCGACGACGATCCAAACGATGACATGCGATTCGAGGCGCCGCTGGCGACCGCGACGATCGTTCGCGCCATCCACGCCGACACCTGGGACGCCGAGCCACAAGCTTTGAACGTGTTTAGCGCTGCGATGCGCCAACAGCACGAGTTCCAGATCACGCTGCTGGACCATCCGCTGTCTCGGATCCATCAGCTCGATCCTCCGCCGGACCTCGTCGTCGCCAGCGGCATCGACGAGCACCACTTTACCGGCCCACAGCGCAACGCGCTTCGTGCATATGTTGAGGCCGGCGGTGTTGTCTTGTTCGAGACACCCGGCGGGCGCGGACAGTTCGCGCTCTCCGCCGAACAGGCCTGCACCGAGATCTTCGAAGCGCCGATCCGCTCGCTGTTTCGCCATCGGATCGTCACCGGGCACGGCCTGCGCGGCGCGGCTCATCTGAGTCGTCTGGAGTACCGCCCGTTTTCCTTCGAAGTCTTCGGAGCGCGCGAAACGACGCCTCGGCTGCGCGGCATGGTCATCGACGGCCAGCCGCGCGTGCTCTTTTCACGCGAAGACATCAGCCACGCCCTCCTTGACCAACCCTGCTGGGGCGTCGCCGGGTACCAGCCCAACTCAGCGCGAAGACTGCTCGGTAACATCGTACGCTATGCCTTGGCCATCTCTCCTCAGTAAGAGAAAGAGGAGAAGGAAGGGGACAAACAGACCCGCCGTGATATCGAGCGGGCGATGTCAAGACGCGCGCGGAAGTAGCATAGCGTTTCTTCAGAGCCCTTTCCCTCTGGGAGTAAATCCCCCCGACAGAGCCGGTCCGTCCCCGGGCCGGGGGGCCGGGATCGGCGCAGCCGATGAGATCGCACATACAGAGTCCACCTCCGGGCTGAGGACAGCCCGGCTCTGATGCAATACCCTTCGTTGCCGTGAAGCGCCGCCTTACCAAGCTGGTCGTCTTCCTCCTCTTCGGCGCGATCGTCAACGTTGCGGTGGCGTGGGGCTGTGCGCTGGCAAGGATCCGTTCTGAACCTGTCTATTTCACCCATAGCCCCGAACGTAGCCCCGATGGGCGGGAAGCCATGAACTTCTATCTAATGTATCTACCAGACGTACGCGGCTCCGGCGGACGCACGCCTCCAGACGTCCAGCGATTAGTGTGCTTTGGATACAATGCCCGATCAGTACGTTGGTGGAACTCCCTTGACAGCGGCGCATCCGTTCAGATTGACGCAGGATGGCCCGTGACGTGTATGACAGGTGGAATGTGGGAGCGATGGACGGGAGGTGGGCTGTCCGGGACCAAACTGGTATTGATCCAGCGTTCGTATGTTGAGTCAATTGCTGTTGACGGGGAGGAGAGTCTATATACCGAAGGATTCCCTCGACTTCTCCCACTGACGCCACAACATACCGGCTTCGCGATCAACACGGTGTTCTACGCGGCTGTACTGTGGTTGCTGTCACTTGCCCCATTTACCCTGCGCCGCGTCATCCGCCGCAGACGAGGGCACTGTCTCAAATGCGGCTACGACCTACGCGGAACTTCCGGGGGTGAGGTGTGTCCGGAGTGCGGCGCTGAGTTGCCTTTATCTAAACGGCTCCTACCCTGATGCCTCGATGCCTCGATTGAGCAGCGCGACCACTGGTCGCGGCTTTACACTTCGTGCCTCGATGCCTCGATGCCTTCTTCTCATCTGTGTTCATCTGTGGCTACAAAGCCTCGTTCGACTGGCGGTAATCCGGGGCAGCGATCCGTTCGCCGGAGCTCGGCGCATACACGCCGTCGGCGTCCCGAACCATTGCCCGGCTTGCGGCGTCGGATTTCGCCGCGTACATCGCTTCGTCCGCATGGCGGATGAGCTGCTCGGCATTCGCGGGGCGACTCAGGTCGATGTGCGCGATGCCGATTGACATACCTAGCCGCGGCTCGTTCTGGGATTGGACCCCGTTGGCGTTCTCGTATTCGCGCAGTATTCGCTCGGTCACGCGGACCGCCTCTTGAACCTCGGTGTTCGGCATGAGCACGCAGAACTCATCCCCACCATACCGGGCGGTAACGTCCACCTGCCGGCAGTTCGTTTCGATGATCTTGGCCGCCCGCCGCAGGACCTTGTCACCGTGCAGATGGCCGAACCGATCGTTGGTTTCCTTGAATCGATCAAGGTCAATCATCATGAACGCGAGCGGCTGATCGCTGCGCACCGCTTGGGCCCAAGCGCGATCGAGCTGTTCGTTGAGCCAGCGACGGTTGTAGAGCCCGGTGAGATCATCCGTTCGAGCCATCGCCTCGAGTTTGCGATTGGCATCCTGGAGCTGTTTATTCTTGAGGGCAAGCTCGGCCAGGGAGCCACTGAGGTCCAGGTGAAGCTGCTCGTTCTCGTGCTTGATGCGCTGATGAGCGAGACATTTCTCCAGGACCAACGGCAGCGCCCGTAAGTCAGTGTTGCTCGCCACGAGGAAATCCAGAGCCCCGGCCCGGATCGCCTCCACCGCCACGGCGGTTTCGCCCGGCTCGCCGATCAGGAGCACCGGGAGCTCCGGCCGGACGCCGCGAACATACGCCAGCGCGTCCAACCCGGAGCCGTCGGGCAAATGAACGGCGCAGATGACGACGTCGCAGCGATCAAGATTGAATCGGTGAAGCTGGCGCAACGATCCGATCATGACACAACACGCGGCGCGAGACTCGCGGTCGCCGCAGGCGCAGAAGATCTCCCGCATCTGCGCGGGATCGACGCGACCAGCGACACCGGGCCCCAAGCACGCTCGGCCAAGCGACTGGAGCATCAGCTTCGTCGTCTCAGCATTATGCTCGACGATGAGCAGGCGCGGGCGATCAAACTCTCTGTCTGAACCGTAGATCGTGCTGCCCCCCTATCTTTGATCAACTCTTTGGTGTTTCATGGCTCATCCAGGCTTGTCCCGGCGGGGCCCGTCCCGGCGGTCCAAACCCCTCGGCACTTCTACGTTCCAATAAAAAGTGGACGAAACCAACAATGAATTGAGAAGTCGAACGATCTTTGACGATCCCCGCCTTGCCCACAGCGCACAGCCTCGCGACATTTCCCGGACTTACGGGTTCCGCAGCACGATCGTGCGTCCCAGATCATCGCAACGCCGGCCCATAACACACTGAACCACCACCCTCGCCACCGCCGCCGGTGACAGCGTATTCTCGGACGGGAGCTGTTGCTCGGTGAACAGCGACCGGAGCATCGGCGTTTCCACCGCTCCCGGTGCGATCGCGTAGGCGCTGATTCCCCACGGCCGACCTTCGTTGACGATCGATCGGGTCAGGCTCTCCAGCGCGGCCTTGGAAGCGGCGTAGATCGACAAACCGTCAAACGGACCGATGGTCGCCATCGACGAGATGTTCACCACGCAACCGCCTTGTTGACGCTGAAACACTTCCCAGAGGCGCGCCACCAACAGCGCCGGAGCGAAGAGATTGAGCGAGAAAGCTGCGAGCAACGCCGCTTGGGTCGTTTCATCGATTCGGCTATTCGGGGCGACCGCAGCGTTATTGACCAGCACATCCACCCGCCCCCATTGCTCGATTGCACGATCGACGACGGCCGCCGCCTGTTGCTGATCAGTCAGGTCGGACGGCACGATCAACGTCTGAGGCGGCTCGCTCACGCGCCGGTTGATCTCGGCCGCGGTGGTCTCAAGGTGCGCCTGCGACCGACTTACCAGCACGATCCGGTAGCCTGCTTCGGCCAATTGCACACTGATCTGGTGCCCGATCCCCGTCCCCGCCCCCGTCACGATCGCTACCTTCGACACGGATACCTCCTGCCTCCTGTGCGCTCGCCACCAAACTCAGAGTCCGGAGCGAAACCGACAGCGTACGTCGAGACCTCCGTCGCAGTGTATTGGATTGCGCTGGCCGGCGTCTGTCCGCGAAACAGGGAGGCTGCGCGTCACCCGCGAACCGGCTGACCGCCTCAACTCAACAGCCGCGTCACGTCGTTCCACGTCACGACGAGGAAGATGGTGCCGATGAGGATCAGCCCCACGATGGTGGCTGCGTTCTGGAAGGCGATCGACGGCGGCCGACCTTTGAGCTTCTCGTAGATCAGGAACAGGAATAGTCCGCCGTCCACGATCGGCAAGGGCAGGAAGTTAATCACAGCGAGGTTGGCACTGATGACGGCCAGAAAGAACACGAGGTACATGATGCCGCGCTCAGCGACCTGGACGCCGATGTGTACGATCCCCACGGGCCCGCGCAGTTGGTCCACGCCGATGCTGCCCCTGATGAGGCGATCGAGCATCAGGTAGACGTTCATCATGAACTTGTACGTTTCCTTGAAGCCCATGACGACGGCGCGGACGGGGTTTCCCTCCGCGGTCAGCGTCGTGTAGACCGGCTCGAAGTAATACGGGGCGAGTTCGGTAACCCAGGACAAAGCGTGTAGCTCGGCGACTTCCTCAGCATCGAGCGAGACAGCGAAGTCCTCGCGCGGCCGACCTTGCGTGGGGTGAACGATCGTCAGATGAACAACGGCATCCGTCCCGTTCGCCGATGCCAGGCTCGTACTCTTTTGCAACGCGGCCCTGAATTGAGGCCATGATGAAACCGGCGCACCGTCCACGGCAACGATCTCGGTCCCACCCAAGGGCGGAAAGTCCGCGATCGGTGTCGTCAGATCGTTAATCTGCGTCGGATCCTGGGCATTGTGGCGGGCGAAGGTGGAAATCGGCTTGGCCGTCACCAGAAGATCGACGGCGTCGGATAGCGCGATTCCCAGCCGGCCTTTGCGACTCACCTTGCACTGGACCGCGACGTCTTCATCGTCGCGCCGAACGACCAGGGTCAGCGGTTGGCCTTTGTTCTCCTGAACCAGCGGCGCCACCTGGGATCGCCGGGGGTAATCGACGTCGCCGAGGCGAATGATGACATCGCCGGGCAGCAGTTTGCCGAAGTTCTGGCTTTTCTCGTCAACGTGCGCGATGCGCACCAGAGGCGAGAAGCCCAGCAGACCGAAGTCGGCGGTTGATTCGCGTTGTCGGTACTGCGTGTAGACGGGCAGAACCCCAAGCGAAGCGTGAACGGGTCCGCCTTGCGGCTCGCCGTCCGAATCCACCGCGTACCAAAGCGTATCGAGCGGCCGGCCGTCGGAAGCGGACGCGGACCGGTCGAGTTCCCCATACGAGATGACATCTTTGCCATCGATCGCCATCAACCGCATGCCCGCCTCAACGCCGAGCTCACCCAAGCCGGTCGTTTGCAGCGCTCGTTGCAAAAGCTCGTTGGGCGGGGGGCCCCACAGCGTCGTTGACACGCCCGGAGCAACACCGATGCTCAACAGTCCGCCGCCCGGTTGTTCCTTCGGCGTGAGCGTGAAAACGAGCGGCTGCGCATACCCTTGCCGCGCGACGTCGAATTTCAATTCTTCGTCCGG
>JAZFYE010000175.1:0-4765 GCA_036475395.1 Phycisphaerales bacterium | reverse complement strand
CCGAGTTCCCGCTGAACGTGCAGTTGGTCACCGTCGGGCTGCTGCCGTTTTGATTGCCCATCCCGCCGCCATCAAACAACGATGTGTTCCCGGTGAACGTGCAGTTGGTTACTGTGGGATTGTTGTTACCGTTGTTGTACATCCCACCGCCGCTGCCTCCGACTGCCGAGTTGCCGCTGAAGGTGCTGTTGGTCACGTTGGGATTGCCGCCGGTGTTGTGCATCCCGCCGCCGGGGCCGCCGGCCGTGTTCCCGCTGAAGTTGCAGTTGGTCACCGTCGGGCTGCTGAACAGGTTGTACATCCCGCCGCCTATGGAGGCGTTACCGTTCGTGATCACGAAGCCGCTGAGAACCGTGTCCGAGCCCTCGCTGCTGTCGCAGGTGACGACGCTCCCTGAACCTCCACCGTTGATGATCGTGGCCATCACCACCCCGGCGTTGTTCGGGTCCGTGCTGCGGACGGTGATCGCCTTGCCGAAGAAGTTGATGTTCTCGAAGTACTCCCCTTGGGCGACGATGACCTCATCCCCGTTCATCGCGGCGTTGATCCCAGCCTGAATCGTTGGTTCGTCGCCTGGGACGTTGATGATGGCGGCGTGGGCTGACGAGGCGGCCAGCAGTACGGCAACGAGCATCAAGCGGTGGACAGCGTTCCGTGACATGGGTGAATCTCCTTGGTCTCGACCGGGGGGTCCATAGGTGCGGTCGGTGTGGGGAGGGTCGTGAAGCCCCCCCACAAGTGGGCACGAGAACGCCCCGCGGCGCATGTCAAGAAAGTCGAAGAATCCGTCAGCGAACGGCAGCGAGCAGACTCTTCATGCGGCACCTCTCTGATGGGATTGTCGTACGGGGGAGGGCCTGCGCCTAGCACTTTGCCGTCGCACTGGCGTTTCCGACCGTGCAGCCGGGCCTGCGTCGTTCGCGTCCGCCGTCAGCGGG
Source organism: Phycisphaerales bacterium (assembly GCA_036475395.1). Lineage (GTDB taxonomy): Bacteria > Planctomycetota > Phycisphaerae > Phycisphaerales > SM1A02 > JADFNO01. The sequence goes on along the minus strand of JAZFYE010000175.1, from coordinate 3,827 downwards.
TCTGATTCACGGGCGTCAAGAAGGTCGTGGCGGACCTCACACTTGACAACGTGATCCTCAAGGAAGCAGCCTCGGGAAACTTCTGAGCCCGGCACGTCGTCGCCAGACGATCCAGCGCGTCCGGGCGAGGCTGCCGCATGTGTCGGAACGTCGAGCGTGTCGGGTCCTGAACCAACCACGAGCGACGCAGCGGTACGAGCCGAAGATCGCGACCGACGAGGCGGCGATGACGAAGCGGATCATCGAGTTGGCCTGCGAATACGGACGGTACGGCTATCGAAGGGTGACAGCATTGCTCAGGCAGGAGGGCTGGCAGGTGAACCACAAGCGGGTGGAACGAATCTGGCGTCGCGAGGGACTGAAGGTGCCACAGAAACAGCCCAGCCCGTGGGAGAACGGCTACGTCGAAAGCTTCAATGGAAAACTACGCGACGAGCTGCTGAATCGGGAGATCTTCTACACGCTGACGGAGGCGAAGGTGCTCATCGAGCGCTGGCGGCGCGAGTACAACACTGTCCGGCCACACAGCTCGTTGGGCTACCGAGCCCCGGCAGCGATCGAGCCCTTTGAGCCGGGCTCCGCTACGCTCCGCCCGCCTCAAAGGGCTCGTGAACAGGTCCAAGCTGTAACATAGAACTGGTACAACTCGTGGGGGCAGGTCAAGTCACGAAAGCGAAAGGGCAAGAAGCGCGTCTGGCAGACACGTTCGAAGAAGGTGAAGGACGCTGCCAAGCCCACGTAGGTTGCGCGGTCGTCCACGAACGGGGGGCGGCGAATGCCACCCCAGAGCAAGCTCTCACGCTCGCGATGTCGCCCCGTTACACGGTGACACGCCTGCCGTCCGGTGCGATGGCCCTGCCTGACAGGGCTTCCTCTTGCTGCGGGACGGCCAGAAGGGCCGTCGACTTCGCCAGGATCAGTCGCTGGAGGCCGCAGGGGCACCTGTCGTTGGCGTCGCTACGGGAGAGACTGGAGTTCGGTCGCTTAGCTGCTCGTCCAATCCCTGGAGCTGTGCCAGGCGCTGCTCCGTCGCCGGCTGCGGCGCGTCCCATCTGTCGGTCCAACGGAACAACAAGGCCATCAAGAACAGCAACGCCGAGGCGCTCCCCGCAACGATCTGGAGTGGGAGCAAGGCCACAGCGACCGCGATTCCGGCCAGCAATGTAGGTGCCAGAACCAGAATCGCCGCGGAAAGCAGATTGCATGGGTGGGCCCAGTGCGGGAGCTCCCGCCGAATGTTTTCGGCTGCCTGACGACGTCGCTGGGGATCGGGATCGTTCAAGTGGTACTTGAAGGCGATCCAGGGCGACCAGAGCGTAACCCACAGGGCCCCAGGGTTAGTGAACAGAAGCTTCAGCCACGGGACCTGTGCGCCCACGTAGCGGGCGAGCTCACTGGCGTGCGTCTCCTGGTCGCTCAGTATGCCAAGCGTGCTCGAGTCGAGGTAGCGTCGAGCATGGTCCTGCTGGTCCATCCAGGTTTCCAGGACCCGCCTCGCGCGGCACGGAAGTGCCCGCCCAGCAAACACATTCGCCGCCCATCGCGCGTGCAGCTCAGCCAGTGAGGGGAAAGAGCCTAGAACGGGGCGCGCGAAGCCGATGAAGGCGAGCGTGGGGTCTTCCGGGAGGAAAACTTTCTTGAACAGCACACGGGGTTGCTCCGCCAGGAAGGGCCAATGCGGCCGGTAGCCACTTGCCAGCAAGATCCGATCAACGGTGATCGGCTGATCTTCGCCTTCGAAGTGGATCTCCTTGCCACGGATGTCTACCACGCGTCCGTGCGCGGTCACCGCCCGCCGGTACACCTGGAGGATCGCGTCTCGGCTCTTGTTGAGAAATTGATGCAGGTAGAGGGTCGTGGGGATCCAGGATTTGATGCCATGGCCTCCGCGGCCCCACGCGAGGTGAATGAAGGGCGCGATGATGAAGTGCCGAATGAGGTACTCCACCATCATGAAGCGCCCTGCCAGCGCACGAAATCCGGTCGCCGTCAAGTGATCTGCGGCATTTGAACCGATGTTGCGGTCGGCAAACCACTGGCCGCGGTGCATCGACCAATGCACGTGAGCTCCCACTTCGACGATCTCGGCTACGATGTCGGCCGCACTCTCGCCAGCTCCAACGATGAGCAGTTGCTCGCCGGGCTTTACGTGACCCGGGTGCTTGTAGTCCTCGGCGGGGGTTAAGGCACCATCAAAGCGCGAGTACAGTACGTGCGCCTCAGGGTCTACCCTCACAATACCTTGCGGTCCAGAGCACACCATAACCGCGTCGAAATGCTGCTCACGGCGCTCAGCTTCGTCACGAACCCAGAGCTGCCATCCATCGGAGACGCGCTCGAGCTTTTCCACGCATGTCGAAAGGTGGACGTGGTCGAGCAGACCGAAATGATCGGCATAGCTGCGTAGATAGCTCATGATCTCCGCATGGTGCGGGAAGTCGGGGAACTCCTCGGGCATGGGAAAGTCCGAGGCGTGGAGAAAGTGCTTCGAGGAAGTAACACGCGTGTTCTTGAACACGCCACCCGGTACGTTTTCGCGGTAGCGCCATACACCGCCGATGTCATCCGACGCCTCGAAACAGACTGGCTCCAGACCGAGCTCCTTGAGCCACTTGATTGCGTATAGCCAGGCCCAGCCCGCACCAATGACTGCGACGCGCTTGACGCCGTCCAGGCGCTCGGGCCGCGCGACGATTCTCTCAAAAAGCAGAATCCCCATCTGCGCCGGCGCGATGATCACCAGGCTCCAGCCAACGATGGAAAACAAGGTGTCGTGGCCATGGACGTGCGCTAGCGCAAGCCCGCCCGCGAGATACGTCCACCAGCCCACGCCGAAGGAGAGTAGAACCGCCAGAATGCCGCGCTTCTGGAGCGCCAGCGGGATCGCGTAGACGCGAAGGATGCGGTAGTGGAGCATGAGTGCGTCGAAGACGTGGAACGCGATGATGAACGCGAGCATCGCTTGGAGCGCATCATGCAAGGCATTGACCGAGACGCACCAAAGCGTGGCATGCACGAGGGACATGCCGAGGATCGGGAAGCCATCACGGTTCATGTAGTCGGTCAGCGCCCACGGCCGACCCTCGGCGCGCCGCGTGTTCCACGTGGGAATGATCGCGCCCCAGATGAACGGCACCCAGAAATCCCTCGACCCGCCGACCCAGCCTCGGTGCAGACAGAGCGCCAGCAAGGCCAGGGGGAGAACGTAGACGAGGACCGTTCGCGCCAGGTGGTTCCACGTCGGATCGCAGCGAATCCCGCAATTGACCTCGCGTGTCGCCATGGCGAAAGTCTATCGGATCGCACTCAGGTCGCATAGTCACCCTACCGCTACCGCAGCTGCCGCTTGAACAGAAGAACTACGATGTGAACATGATGGCGACACGCCACGAGATGCGTGTCTACGTCTGCGCCCAGCGCCATGTGGAATACTGTTTCAAGGGACCGCAAAAGCGCTTGACATACCGGCGCCGAGTCCGTTGAACATCACGCCGTACTTCGGTCGCTGTGGAACAGGCGCCTCAGCGCGTCGGTGCGGGACTTGATCCGTATCCGGCCGATCGAAGCGCAGCCGCGTGGAGCTACGCGTGGAGAAGGTGACCATTCGTCGGGTCGTGGAATAGAAACGACGTATTGAGATTCCGGCAACCCGATTTCTAATGGGCAGGCCGCAGCGGGATCGCTCGCTGCGGCCTGTCGTTTCCAATCGTCCGAGATCCGGGGTTACTCCTGACATTACGCCTGAGGCGTCACGCAGTACGGAGCTGCCTCTTGCGGCGACTCTCGTACCCTGCTGCTGGCGGCGGCACCGCTCTGAGCACCCCATA
>JAZFYE010000174.1:0-2162 GCA_036475395.1 Phycisphaerales bacterium | reverse complement strand
CCCACCCCGGAGGGGATGGCCCAGCTCTGGAACCGCTCGGTCTCCGGGTCGAACCGTACGAGCACGTCAGGCCGCTGTTCCGACTCGTTGAGCCAAACGATGTCGTCGACGACCTCGATCGCGTAAGGGTGTGAGCCGGCTCCGCTGGGGGTCATCCACTCCTTGATCTCGCCGGTCGCTGGATCGAGACGGCCAAGGTAGCCGCGCCCAGAGTCCACGTACCAGATCGTGTCATTGCTGTCGATCGCGAGCCGCCGAACGTAGTAGTTGCCGTGGTGCGACTGCGGATCCGGATTCGGCGTCTCGAACTCCTCGATTTCCCAGGAGTCGGGATCGACACGGGCGATCTTGGGGGCGCCACGGTAGGCGATCCAGATCATGCCCGTGGAATCTTCCTTGATGCCGTAGGGTCGCGCGTGCTCGGTCGGTAGTTCAGTCAACCGGATGTCGCCGGTATCCGGTACCAGGCGGCCGAGCATATTGCTGTTCTGGAGCGTGAACCAATAGTCGCCGTTACGCGTGAAGATCGGCGTGTGAGGATCGCGGGCCGCGGGATCGGGCATCGGGTAGACGGTAATCTCGCCGGTGTTCGGGTCCAGCCTCCCCACCGTGCCGTTGCCGTTACCGGTGTACCAGATGTTCCCGGCCACGTCGTCGATGATGCTGTGCGGCGTGGCCCGCGGATCGAGCTTCCACTCCGTCATTTCGCCGGTTCTCGGATCGAGCCGACCGATCAGGCTGCCGTACATCCCCGCCCACCAGATCATTCCATCCGGCGTCATCAGCGGATCCCGGGGTCGCTGCCCGAGAGTGGGCACGGACCACTCCAGGAAGGTGATCCTGAAATCGCCGGGCTCCAGGTTCGGGCGACGATCGTATTTCTCCGGAAAGTTCGCCGCGAGATATTGCGTGATATTCGACGCCAGCGGATCCGGCAGATCGATCATCTTGCTGATCAGGTGACGCCACTGATCGTGCGTGTACCCTGCTGAGCTCCAAATCACGTCGGTCTCGTGGCACGCCACACAGGCGGCTTGGACCAGCTCCTTGCCCTGCCCATCGGGCAACCCATCCAGCTGGCTCTGCGCATACGCTGGCAGACTGACGGAAAACAAGATGGCGACTACTAAACGTGCTGACGACTGGATCATGAGGCTCTCCCCGTCTCGGGGCCCGCACCGGGCCACCGTGTTGATTATCGCGTCCAATGTTAACTCCGATTGGGCGTGGGATGTGCCGTCTAGAATAAGTCCGAGGGACTGCTTCGGCCATTAATAGACGTCGGCAAGTTAGAAGAGAAACTTAAAGTAGTTTCTAAGAACCACAGCTTCCCTCTGGGTCTTGCGACGCCAGGACCGTGAACCGGGGTCCAGATATACTAGGCGCCATAGCCTCGAAGAATAGACAACTCAACAACACAAAAGCTCTGTGATCTGGTACGCGCTGGCAAGTCTGAAAAATGGGGGCGTCGTTCGCACGGCCCTGGTGTTCGATGGACGCCTATATGACCTCGAGCAGACCGCTCAGTCGCTCGGAGCACCGCCGGACTGGGCACGGTTGAGCGTCGATGAGCTACTCACAATTTGGCCGGATGTCAGCCTGCAGCTCGACGCACTCGCTGAAGAGGCCGCGGCGAAGCTGGATGACCTCGAGGCGTTATCCGTCGGCCCGAACGATATCGCTCCGCCGTTGAGGCCCGGCCGATTTTTTTGCGCTGCGGCGAACTATGTCGAGCACGCTAAAGAGATGGGTACGGTTCTCGCGGCCAAGTCCGAAAGCAACCCGTACATATTCATCAAGCCTGACACATCGCTGATCGGCCACAACGACGCAGTGATTATCCCGATGGCTTCTTCCCAGGTGGATTGGGAAATCGAGTTGGCGGCTGTTATCGGGCGTGAGGCCCGCCATCTCTCCGTGGACGAGGCGCTAGATTGCGTTGCTGGCTATACGGTAGTCAACGACGTCTCTGCGCGCGACCTCAATTTCCGCGACGATTATCCCTTCAAGACGGACTGGTTCCAAGGCAAGTGCTTCGACACTTTCGCGCCGCTCGGCCCGTGGCTCGTCCCGTCGAGTTGTATCGACGATCCGCATAATCTGCATATGGAACTGGCCGTCAACGGTGAAGTCATGCAGGACGCCACCTCCGGCGCGATGAT
>JAZFYE010000173.1:0-2592 GCA_036475395.1 Phycisphaerales bacterium | reverse complement strand
TAGGGCTCGTCGGGATCATGCTCGGTGCTGCGGCCACGCATCTGCGCCGATCTGAGACACCGATGGTGGTCCCGCCCATGGTTCTTGCCGCCCTCGCCGCTTTTGTTGCGTACGGCCGCCTTGTTGTTATGCCTGTCTAAGTTCCGATCCAGACTACCTGAGTCATCCGGGGTGTTGCGGGTCAGTGTCACGTTTCCATGACCCATTTCGTCAACTCTGGTAGGGCCGATTCGTTCGGCCAAACGATTCTGCAACCGGAGGACGACATGACATCAGCCGTACATACACCCGACGCACCGAGCATCCGGGCTCCGTGGTTCTTGGAGCCGGCCATCGCCAAACAGGAACGGGCGCTCGGTGCATCGATGGATTTCTTGAGGGAGATGGTGACCCTGTCCCTTTCGGCGAGCCTCAAGCTGGGACTGATTCTCCCGATGACCGAACACCGCAGTGTGCTCAGCCTAGACGCCCGAGCGGTCGCGCGGATCGTGACGGTCAGACAGGAAGATTGCGGACCGTGTCTCCAGATCGCCGTGAACCAGAGCCTCTACGAGGGCGCCGACCTGGGGGTCGTTCGCGCCACGCTCGCGCGCGACGACGATGCCCTTCCCGACGACTTGGCCACGGTGTACGAATTCACCGAGGCGGTGGTCACGGACGGGCACGTTTCGCCGAACCTCGCGAGGCGGACCGAGCTGACGGTTGGAGGTAGGAAGGGGATCGTCGACCTCGCGTTCGCCATTGCGGGATCGCGCATCTTCTCGATGATTAAGAAAGTGATGGGTTACTCGATGAGCTGTTCGATGGTCGAAATCGAGACGACACGCACATAACCGTGGAAGACAGCGCAACCATGTTCGAGGTGCATCGGCCGCGCCTCACGCGACTGGCCTACCAGATGCTCGGCTCGCTCGCAGAGGCGCAGGACATGGTGCAGGACGCCTACCTGAAATGGCACGCGGCCGACAGGACCGAGGTCAATTCACCGGCGGCGTGGCTCACCACGCTCGTGTCCCGACTCTGTATCGACGTCAAGCGATCCGCGCGCGTTCGGCGGGAGGAGTACGTCGGCCCGTGGTTGCCGGAGCCGCTGTTGACCGACGAAGGACGGTCGCCGTTCGACAGCGTCGAATTGGCGGACACGCTCTCGATGGCCATGATGCGACTGTTGGAGCAACTCACCCCGCCGGAACGGGCCGCGTTCGTGCTTCACGAAGCGTTCGACTACGCGCACCATGAGATCGCGGACATCTTGGGCAAGAGCGAGGCTGCGTGCCGCCAGCTGCTGAGGCGCGCGAAGCAGCGGTTGGCCGAAGACCGCCCGCGCTTCCAACCGGACCCCGAGGAGCGGCGCCGTCTGATGTTGCGGTTCGCACAGGCATCCCAAGCCGGCGACCTCGAGGGTCTCAAGGACATGCTAGCAGCTGATGTCGCACTGTGGTCGGACGGGGGTGGGCGCGTGCGTGCTGCGTTGAATCCCATCTTCGGTGCGGACAACGTCGCGCGGTTCATGGTGGGTACGTCGAGAAAACAACCTCCGGGTTCCGCCTTTGAGATTCACGACGTGAATGGCGAGCCGGGATTCGTGGGATATGTGGACGGCCAGCCCATCACCACCGTCACGTTCGAGATTGTCAACGGGAAGATCCGGGGGATTCACATGGTGTTGAACCCAGAGAAGTTGGTTGGCATACCGCCGAAGGACTAACACACCGTCGCCATGCCGCCGGCACCCACTTCTCCTTTAATGGTGTAGCGGTCGGCTAAGGCGGTTGTGAGACGGTCGAAGGTGTCGGTCATGGTGCTGCGACTACCGTTGGGTGCTTGAGTAAGATGCGACCTGCGGGCTCAGGTAGCCAGCGTCTTGAACGGGGCGGCCTGAGTCCGAATCTGGCTAGACCCACAGCCCGGTCAAGGGTGGGGGACGGGCCGCAGAGGTGTCAGGTTTCCCGGGATAGGGAGGGCCGACCGATGCAACCACGCACGAGGCCGACCGTGCACCGTACCTACGTGGGGAGGCTTGAACGCGGAGAGAGCGGCGTTACGGTGGAAGCACTTGCCCTGCCACTACCGCGATAACGAGGCCGTCCAATAAGGTCGCCAGTATGGAGTAAAGCCGTTCTTCCATTGCATCGCCCTGCTGCAAGAGGCGCTCAGAATCCGGTCGACAGAAGCTACCTGTGCGTTTGGATCTCAATGGAACGGGTCATAATTTGGGTCCGCCACCAGCACCTCTTTCAATCTTTGCAGCGCCGCTTGCGAGTATCGCTGTATAGAGCCACTCCTGGACGATCGGATAGCTTGGTGATACTTCGGATCGTTCTTCAACTTCAGATTAGTCGCAGCTCTCGCTACCCAGCTCAGACTCCATCCCATCTTCTGCGCCAGTTCTCTTGTCAGATAGGGGTAGTCCGTCTCCAGGTCAGTCTTCTTCACAACGACTGGGAGCGAGGCATCCTTCGCACTTCCCTTACGCAAGGTGATGTCGGCGGTGTAGTTACGCGGAGCTTCGACTGGCACAATCCGCACCATCTCCGCACCCTTTACGAAGTTGCCAATTGAAAGGTGGGGTATGATCTTCTTCTTCCCTCG
>JAZFYE010000172.1:0-3479 GCA_036475395.1 Phycisphaerales bacterium | reverse complement strand
GCCAAGCGGCCCGACAGCCGGCCCGATCGCTGTGCTGTGTGCCGCAAAAACCGATGTTCCTGCCCGGGCTTCATATCCCCTCCATCATGCACGAGATGAACTACGGCTGCGGCAGCACGGTTCATCTGCAGGACATGACGAACGGGCAGCGGGTGCTCTACGTGGGCGTCGGCGGCGGGCTCGAGGCGCTGCAACTGGCCTATTTCACGCGACGTCCCGGCGGGGTGATTGCCATCGATCCCGTTCAAGAGATGCGCGAGGCGGCCCGGCGAAATCTCCAGGAGGCCGCCAAGACCAACGACTGGTTTGATCCGTCGTTTGTTGACATCCGTGACGGCGACGCTTTGGAACTGCCGGTCGAAGATCAGACGATCGACCTTGCGGCGCAGAATTGCCTATTCAACATTTTCACCACACAGGAAGACGGCGGGGACTTAGAACGAGCGCTGAGCGAGATGCACCGGGTCCTTCGCCCCAGCGGGCGGTTGTCCATGTCCGATCCCATCACGCCCCGACTGATTCCCAAGCACCTTCGCAACGACCCGAATCTGCGGGCGCAGTGCATCTCCGGATGCCTGACCTATGACCGGTACATCGGGACCATGGTCGAGGCGGGCTTCGGCAGCATCGAGGTTCGGTCGCGCCGGCCGTATCGGATGCTGGACCGCCTGCGTTACGAACTGGACGAGGACCTGCTGCTGGAAAGCGTGGAGGTCTGTGCGTACAAGGTGCCGGTGCCGAGCGAAGGGCCGTGCGTCTTCACCGGTCGAACCGTTATCTATACCGGCCCAGACGAATCGTTCGACGACGGCCAGGGCCACGTGATGCCGCGCGACATTCCACTTGGTGTGTGCGACAAGACGGCCGAGGCGCTGGCCGCGCGGGGACGGGACGACCTGACCGTCACCGAGTCCACCTGGCATTACGCAGGCGGCGGGTGTTGCTGATCTTGTTGATCGTCGAGAAGCGCTCGCCTGCGGCTCGCGGCTAAACGGGGCGGAATCCGATCGTGTCCACTCTCCAACTTCCCATTCTCAACGGCACCCATTTCAAGGCCCACTTCGAGGCTGAGCTCCGCGCGGCAGGAACGATCACTACGTTGCAGATCAACATCGGCTACGTCTGCAATCTCGCCTGCAACCACTGTCACGTCGAATCCTCCCCGGCTCGCACCCGGCCGCAGGACAATATGGACGAAGCAACGGCGAAGAGGGTGATCGAGTGGACGCTGACTCAACCGTCGCTGACGACGGTCGACCTCACCGGCGGCAGCCCCGAGATGAACGCGAACTTCCGGCCGATGGTCGAGACATTCCACGCCCACGGCCTGCACGTCATCGACCGGTGCAACCCCACGATCATCGAGTACGTCAACAAGAAGACGGGCGAGACGTATTCGTGGGTTGCTCAGTTTCTCGCCGCGAACCAGGTCGAGGTCGTCGCGTCCATGCCTTGCTACTCGCAGGAGAACGTCGACGCCCAGCGGGGGCGCGGCGCGTATGACGACTCGGTCGCCGGCCTGTTGAAGCTCAATGCCGTGGGCTACGGGATCGAGCCGTCGCTTCCGCTGAACCTCGTGTACAACCCGGTCGGGCCGCATCTTCCGCCGGCCCAGGACGTTCTGGAAGTCGATTACAAGCGGGAGCTGAAGCAGCGTTTCGGGTTGATCTTCAACGAATTGTGGACGATCACCAACATGCCGATCAAGCGCTGGCGGCATCAGTTGGAGCGAGAAGGCCAGCTTGAGACGTACATGAGCCTGCTGATCGACAACTACAATCCGCACACGATCGACGGCCTGATGTGCCGCCACCAGATCAGCATCGACCCGCAAGGACGCCTCTACGACTGCGACTTCAATCAGGCGTTGGGCATGCATACGCCGGGTCTGGAAGCAGCTTATATCTGGGAACAAACCGCCGATGATCTCGCGGAGCGCGTGATCGCAACTGGCGACCATTGCTATGGTTGCACGGCTGGATGCGGTAGCAGTTGCGGAGGCGCGATCATTTGAACACGCCCGCTCGAACCCGCCGATGCGCACGTCCGCTGCAATGCAAATCGACCCAGTGCAACCACCGCGCCAAACCGCCGCGCCGATGCTTGCCGCACAAGTGTCGATGAGGGCTCGTTTACAATTTGCAAATTGATTTTGGAATTGACTTGTGCGAGGGGGGGTTTGTTCCCTAAAGTATGTCGGGACGACCTTGGCAGGAACCCCCGACAACCCAACGCGAATTCCGCAGGCGCCGGTCGGAGCTCCGACACGATCGGCGCCTGTTCATTCGAGATGGCATCGTGGCATCGTGGCAAGGGGAAGGCGCGGCGTTTCACCGCGAGCCACAGGCGAGCGCGTGAAGTGTTTCGCCGCCGGGCTTGTCCCGGCGCAGATCGCATCGACATGAGAGGCGTTCGACAGACCCAGACTCAGTCCTCACCGGCCGCGACCGTATCCACGCCTTTGGGCTCGACGGGCGAGCTGAGCAGAGCCTCGTGCGTCTTGGGGCTGAACCGGCTGCCCAGCAGCGGAACGCGGTGGTTCGGATCAGCTTGGCGCGGCAGCAGGGGCCGTACGAGCCAGATGACAACGACGGTGATCAGCGAGGCGAGCCACATCATCGGCAGCCATCCCATAAACACAACGAAGCTCGTGACCAGCAACACCAACAACGCCGTCGGAATCATTCCCTCCCACGCCAGCCGCATGAGCTGATCGTATCGAAACCGCGGTAACGTCCAGCGGAGAGCCATGGTCAGGCAGACCATGGCGAAAACCTTGGTCATCACTACGCCGAACTGCAGCAGGATCATGCCCACGCCGCCGGCCATCGGCAGATCGAGCCCCCACAATGGATTGATCGACCAACCGCCGAGGAACAGCACCGTAAAGAACGCGCTGCCGACGATGATGTGCCCGTACTCCGCCAGGAAGAACAACACCCACTTCATCGAGGAATACTCGGTGTGGAATCCGCCGACGAGCTCGGACTCAGCCTCTGCCAGATCAAACGGGAGCCGGTTGGACTCAGCGAGCATGCAGATATAAAAGAGCAGGGCCGCGATCGGCTGGTGAATCACGAGCCACTGCCCCTGAAGCTGCTGCTCGACCATCTCGCCGGGGCGAACGGTGCCGGCGGTGAGGATCAAGGTCAGGATGGCCAGGCCCATCGGTATCTCGTAGCTGACCATCTGCGCCGAGGCGCGGAGGCCGCCGAAGAACGAGTACTTGTTGTTCGACGACCAGCCGCCCAAGGCCAGGCCGTATACTCCCAGCGATGTGATCGCAACGAGGTAGACGATGCCGATGTTGATGTTGGCGGCCGTGATCTCGATTGTTTCGGAGCCGATCTGGAGCGTGCCCGCCCACGGAATGATCGCGAAACTGATCAGGGCGGGGATGAGCGCGAACGCCGGGGCCAGGATGAACAAGACGCGGTCGGCCCGAGTGGGAATGAAATCCTCCTTCACGATCAACTTGA